>JALQUH010000216.1 GCA_023263845.1 Candidatus Nanopelagicales bacterium
ATCACGGGTGGATGCACCGGTCGAGGTGCCCGTGGCGGTCTCGATCGCGGCCTCAGGCGAGGGGCTCATCGACGATCCCGCACAGGCACCTGCGCAGCCCCCGGACATCAAGCCCGTGAGTCGCCGGGGCGTCCTGCTGGGCATCGGCGGGGTAGCCGTCCTCAGCGGTGCCGCCTTGGCGAGTGCGCGGTGGCTGACCAATCAGGCCAGCGCGACCGCCTCACGCCTCGCCGCCGTCCTTCCTCGACCCGCCGAGGCGCTGCCGCCACTGCCCGCATCGGTGCAGGCACCTGTGCCCGGCATGCCGCCCTTCGTCACACCCAACGCGGACTTCTACCGCATCGACACCGCGGTCGTGGTGCCGCAGGTGCAGTCCCAGGACTGGACGCTCACCATCGACGGCATGGTCGGCTCACCAGTCACCATCACGTATGACGAGTTGCTCGCGATGCCCATGGTCGAGCGCGACGTGACCATCATGTGTGTCTCCAATCCGGTCGGCGGCGACTACATCGGCAACGCTCGATGGCTTGGCACACCGCTCATGCCGCTGCTGGAGCGCGCCGGTGTCGATGGAGGGGCGGACCAACTGCTGAGCACGTCGGTGGATGGCTGGACCTGCAGTACGCCGATCGAGGGACTTGCCGACCGGGAGCCGCTCCTAGTTATCGGGATGAATGGTGAGCCACTGCCGATTGAGCACGGCTTCCCGGTGCGCATGGTGATCCCCGGTCTCTACGGCTTCATATCGGCCACCAAGTGGGTGACGCGGATCGAGGCGACGACGTACGCCGCGCAGCCGGCGTACTGGACGGTGCGCGGCTGGGCGACCGATGCGCCCGTGCTCACCAGTAGTCGTATCGATGTGCCCGGTGGCGAGATCTCCGCGGGTCCGGTGCAGCTGGGTGGGCTGGCGTGGGCGATGAATGGTGATGGGGTCTCGGCGGTCGAGGTGCAGATCGACGAAGGCGAGTGGCGGCAGGCGCAGTTAGCCGAGCAGCTCAGTCCGGTCACCTGGAGACAGTGGTGGATTGATTGGGAGGCATCCCCTGGCGATCACACGGTCGCCGTACGCGCGGTCAACGGTCGTGGTGAGGTGCAGACCGGCGAGATCCGCGATGTGATTCCCGATGGCGCGACCGGATACGACATTCGGACGGTCACTGTGGTGTGACCTGCCGTCCGGCTCTGACCTACTCCTTCGCCGAGAGGGATTCTTCCGCGGAAGATTTCGCACGAGGTCAGTGGTCGCTCTTCGGTGGTGGTGTGAAGCGCACGTCGCGAAGGGCCTCGTCGGGAAGCACGAAGCTCGACGCGGTGAGGTCGGTGGGCTCGCGCAGGATGGTCGGCCAGCGACTGCCCGGCAGGGCCTGAACGTCGAAGATCTCCTGCACCATCCCCTCAAACCGCACGAAGCCGGCGATCTGACCGGCGCGGGTGTCGACGACCCAGACACCGCAGTTCCGCTCGTCGGCGGTCTGCGTCACAGGCAGATCCTTGAAGACGCTCTCGCGGACCTGGCTCAGGCCGATGACTGCGTACGGGCCAAGGAAGGTGAGCCCGCGGGTAAAGCCTGGCAGTGTCGCGACGGTGGTCACCTCACCGGTATCGACATCGACGCGGGCGAGGGTGCCCTTGCCCGATTCGAGGACCCATAGTTTGCCGTTGTGCCAGCGTGGGCTGTGCGGCATTGCGAGGCCATCGACGAGGATTGTGTTCGTTGCGATGTCCATGATCAGGCCGGCGGTGCCTTTGAGTTCGCGCCAGCCGTTTGGCGTGTCGGTCTGTGACAGCGCCGTGACGTAGCGCGGACGACCATCGCGCATCGCGAGTCCGTTGAGATGACAACGATCCTCGGCTGCCAGCGAACTGATCCACGGTGGCCGCCAACGCGGCACGAACGAGTAGTTCGGATCCGTCGTGCATAGGCAGGAGAAGCGCGTGTTGACGAACCACAGTTGCTCGCCAGCGAACGCCATCTCATGCACCGCGACGTCACCGGTATTGATGACCGAGCGAGTCGTGTAAACGGCGTCATTCACGTTGGCGGGCTCTAGTGCCGCTGCGAGTGCAGGGGTGTTGGAGAAGTTGATGATGCCAGCCCCAGTGCCAAGAGACAGCCGACTGCCGGCGACCGCAACACCCATCGGCCGGTTGTACGACGCGAACTCGGTGTTGAGTTTGCCGGCCTCATCGCGGCGCAGGAAGATCACATGCCCGGACTTGTATGTCGTCACGACGACAGTCGAGCCGGTCAGGCCGAGAAGCTCCGGAACGGTGCTGGTGTGCTGGCTGGAGAACGGCGTTCCAGCACTCGCCATGGTGGTGCGCTGCTGCTCGGGTCGGATCCGTGGTGTCTCGTCGGCATCCCAGTTGGCCGGCTCGGGCGCGTGGGCGTCGCGAAAGCTTTCCCACCGCTGCACCGTCTGCTGGACCCCCGGCAGTGCGGCGAAGATTTCGCTGGCATCGGCTCGCCACTTGCCGCGATCCGGTGCCGTGATCATGCCGATGGAGGCCGGCAATGGATCGGGGACGGCGATGTCGCTCACACCGAGCCACCGGGTGATGCGATTGACCTCGGCGTCAGGGTCGTCCACGATTCGCTCGTACGACGTCGTGATCCAGCGCGCCGGATCGACGGTCTCCAGATCGTCGAACATCGCCTCGACGTACGCAGCCCACTGGCGGGTAGCGACCTCCGCCGGAGGCACGCCGATGAGGTCACGCCAACCGGGGGTGAGGCCGAACGACCAGGGATCACCCCACCAGTCCGGCAGGTCAGAGACCGTCGCAAAGCGACCCGACCGCCACGCTTGCATGAGGCTCGAGATCGTCGGGATCGGCCGGCGGAGTACGACGATGAACCTCGCGTCAGGGACCGTCGCGGCAAGGAATCCCAGGCGCAGCGCGAGCCGAGGAGTCCATTCGATGACGTCGCCGCCCGAGGTCTCGTATGACCACTCGACCGCGTCAGCCGCCGTGAGGCGGTGTGAGACGAAGTCCCGCTCGGCCAGTGACAGCCCCGCGATCTGGTCAATGGGGTGCCCCGTACTCAGCGGACCCGCCTTAAGCGAGGTGCACTGGTCTAGCAGCGCCGCGAGCAAGCCGCCGCCACTGCGCGGTGATGCCACGATCACTGTCCTGGGCATAGAGCCAGTGTGCCGTGATCTCTCAAGTCTGTGGCGGTGTTCGCTACACCCGGGCGATGGCGCGCTCGACCAGCGCCGCCATCTGAGCGCCCATGTCGACGTCAGCGGCGACCAGTGCCTGCGGAACGAGTGATGTCTCGGTCATCCCGGGCGCGACGTTGACCTCGAGGAACCAGGGCGTGCCGTTAGCATCAACGATCAGGTCAGTACGCGACCAATCGCGTAGACCGAGGGTTGCGTGCGCGATGAGTGCGGCATCGGCCGCGGCCTGCGCGGAGACTTCACTCAATCGCGCGGGAACAAAGAAGGATGTCGTGCCCGCGGTGTAGCGCGAGGCGTAGTCGTAGAAGCCGTCATCAGGGACGATCTCCACGGCGGGAAGCGCGATCGGACCTCCGGGGCCTTCGACGACTCCGACGGACACCTCGGTGCCGGTGATGAACTTCTCGATCAGCGCCACATCGCCGTAGGCGAAGGCCCCCACCATGGCGGCGGGCAACTCAGACGCCTCACGTACGACGCTGACTCCGAGTGCTGACCCACCGCGCGTGGGCTTGACGACGACCGGTAGGCCGAGTCCTTGTTCGACCGCGGCAATGACCCCGGCAGCACCAAGTTCGCGGAACGTCGCGTGCGGCAGCGCCACGGATTCCGGGGTAGCCACGCCAGCGCGCCGCAGCAGCGTCTTGGCTACGGACTTGTCGAAAGCGAGCCGGCAGGAGGCCGCACGTGAGCCGACGTAGGGCAGGCCGAGACACTCGAAGACATCACGGACCGCACCGTCTTCGCCGGCGGTGCCATGCAGCAGCGGAATCGCACAGTCGGGCCGTGACGTCGACAACTCCTCCAGCAGGGTGGAGTCGATGTCACGCTCGACGACCACCCAGTCTGGACGCGCGGACCGCAGAGCTTCGGCAACGCGACGACCCGATCGCAGCGATACATCGCGTTCGGCGGACAGGCCACCGGCCAGCACCATCACCTGCATCGTCGTCCTCTTCTCGTCATACGGTTTGCGAGATCAGTTCATATTCGGAGAGGGGTTCTCCGGTCCCTCCGCATCACGCAACACCCGTGCCGTCCCGAAGGTCTGTGCGATCTCCAGTTCCGATTCCACAACACCGGCCAGGCGGCGCACGCCTTCACGGATGCGATCGGGATCGGGGTAGCAGTAGGACAGGCGCAGGCTCTCGTGTCCCTGTCCGTCAACGAAGAACCCGGTACCGGGTACGTAGGCAACCAGGGCCGCGATGGCGCGCGGCAGCATGGCCTTGGAGTCCAGGCCCTCCGGCAACGTCACCCAGGAGTAGAAGCCGCCGGCCGGATGCGTCCAGGTGGTGCCCGGCGGCATCAATTGCTCCATCGAGTCCAAGAGAGCGTCGCGACGCTCACGGTAGAGCTCGCGGAAGACCTTGACCTGCTCGCGCCATGGCTGGGTCGCGAGATATTCACTCACCGTGAGTTGGGCGTAGTTCGACGGGCAGAGCACAGCCGACTCCGCAGCAAGAACAAGCTTCTCGCGTACGCCGTGCGGCGCCACGGCCCAGCCGACCCGCAGCCCCGAGGCGATCGTCTTGGAGAAGGACCCGAGGTAGACCACCTGCTGATCGTCATCGGCCCGGATGGCGCGGGGCACCGTGCCGTCGAATCCGAGTAGCCCATAGGGATCGTCCTCGAGGATGAGCAGACCCTCGCCTGTGGCGATCTGCAGGATGCGCTCGCGACGGTCCGTCGTCTGGGTGACACCGGCGGGGTTGTGGAAGTTGGGGATCGTGTAGAGCATCTTCGGCTTCTTACCGTCCGCACGCGCCTGCGTGATGGCTTCGGCGAGAGCCTCGGGGATGAGTCCGTCGGCATCCATCGGCACGTGCACGATGTCGCACTCGTAGGAGCGGAAGACACCGAGCGCGCCGACGTACGACGGCGCCTCGACGAACACGACGTCGCCGGGATCGCAGAAGACGCGCGTGACGAGGTCGAGCGCCATCTGCGAGCCCGTCGTCACGATGACGTCGTCGGGATGGGCGCTGATGCCCACCTCACTCATCACGTCCAGGATCTGCCCACGCAGGGTCACATCACCCTGCCCGGAGCCGTACTGCAGCACCTCGGCGCCGCGGTCGCGTACGAGACGGGCCGCGGTGTCGGCGAGAGTGTCCAGCGGCAGGGCTGAGACGAAGGGCATCCCACCGGCGAGGGATACGACCTCGGGGCGGGAGGCGACGGCGAAGAGCGCCCTGATTTCGGAGGCCGTCATGCCACGGGCGCGGGCGGCGTAGGCATCTACCCAGGGGTCGAGACGGGAGCCTTCACTCATGACGCACCTCCTTCGTGACTGAACGGCTAGTGTCCCAGCCGCCTCTATGCTGACTGATGACGGGGCAATCGACGTCCAAGGAGGGGTTGGCGTGGCTAAGGCGATGGGACTGCTCGCCCTCATCTTCGCCGTCGGCGCGATCGGCGGATTCGTCGGCCGGATGCTCTGGCCTGAGCCCCGCTAGCGACTAATCGGGAGCGAAGAAGCGGACGACAGCGGACGCCAGGGCCTCACTGAGGGTGTCGCGGAATCGCTCGTTGCTGAGCCGGGCCGCATCTCCGGGATGCGAGAGGTAGCCCAACTCCACCCAAACCGCCGGCATTACCGTTAAGCGCAGCAGGTCCCAGGTGCGGGGGTGACTGCGGCAGTCGGTGAGATCCGTGCGCGCACACAACTCGTCCTGGATGAGTTCGGCGGCGAGTCGGCCACCGGCGCTGATGGGCGTGCCGCCGAGTGGTGCGCCGTAGAAGAAGGTCGAGGCGCCATTCGCTCCGGGCAGGTTGACCCGCTCCACATGAAGCGACAGCACGAGATCGGCACCGGCCTCGTTCGCGAATACCGCGCGGGTGCGCTCGGTGAGGAGTTCCGGTGTCGGTGGCCGGGTGTAGAGCACCTGGGTGCCCAGGGCCGCAAGACGTCCCTCCACGCGCGCGCAGATGTCGGCCAGGATCGCGGCCTCGGCCAACGCAAATCGCTGGTCGGCATCGGCGCCGCCCGGATCGAGCACGATCACCTTGCCAGCAACGCCGCTCCGCAACGCATCGTGGGCCTGCCGCTCGCGGATCGCGACAGCATCACCGTCGCCGACGGTGCGGGTGAGCCGCTCGAGTGCCCAGTACGTCGTGAACCCACACATGCCATCGGCGTCGAGGCCCACGTTGCGCTGGAACTCGCGCAGCGCCGAATCCGTGAGAACGCCGAAGATGCCGTCAGGACGGCCGCAGTCAAAGCCCATGCGCGATATGCGTTGCTGGAGATCGAGGACGTCATCCCCGTGAATAAGGTGACCGGCCGTGTAGGCGAGGACGCGGTCGCCGAGGGACCAGCGCGCTTCCTCGAGATGACGGAAGGTCTGCGGGCCGACAATCCCATCGACGGGGATACCGCGCTGCTGTTGGAAGGTGCGCACGGCCTGTTCGACGCCTTCGTCGAACACGGCATCGCCCGCCGGCGCCGCAGGCAGCAGCCGGAGTCGAATGAGGCGTTCGCGGACGTCGGCGACGGCATCACCGCTGTCCCCCCGGCGAACGAGGGGTGGTGCCACGGTGGCCTACAGGAAGGGCTGCAGGTCGGTGAGCAGCGCGGCCTTCGGCTTGGCCCCGATGATGGTCTTGACCACGTCACCGCCGGAGAAGACGTTCATCGTGGGGATCGACGTGATGCCGTACGACGCCGCCGTCTTGGGGTTCTCGTCGACGTTCAACTTGGCGATCACGATCTTGCCGTCGTACTCGGCGGAGATCTCCTCGAGGATCGGGGCAACCATGCGGCACGGTCCGCACCACTCAGCCCAGAAGTCGACGATGACGGGGATGTCGCTCTGCAAGACGTCAGCGTCGAAGGATGCGTCGGTCACGGTCTTGGTAGCCATGGGGTCTCCTGGTTGTGGGATCGGCGTGGTGCCAGCCTACGTTGGTGTGTGCCGCGGAGTCAGGCGTGCCCGGAGAGGAATCGCTCGGCATCGAGGGCCGAGGCGCAACCGGTGCCAGCCGCGGTGATGGCCTGACGGTAGATGTGGTCGACAAGGTCACCGGCGGCGAAAACGCCCTCCACGTTCGTGCGGGTGCTGGGGGCCTGGACGACGACGTATCCGGCGTCATCGACCTCAACCTGCCCCTTGACGAGTTCGGACCGCGGGTCATGACCGATGGCGATAAAGAGCCCGGTGACGGGGAGTTCCCGTGTCTCGCCGGTGATGGTGTCCTTGAGAATCACGCCGGAGACCTTCGCGTCACCGAGGACATCAACGACCTCGGAGTTCCACGCGAACGAGATCTTGGGGTCGTTCATGGCGCGCTCGACCATGATCTTGCTGGCGCGCAGTTCATCACGACGATGGATCAGCGTCACAGACTTGGCGAACCGCGTGAGGAATGTGGCCTCTTCGACCGCCGAGTCGCCGCCGCCCACCACGGCGATGTCCTGGTCGCGGAAGAAGAAGCCGTCGCAGGTGGCGCACCAGGAAACACCATGCCCGGACAGGCGCTTTTCGTTGGGCAGGTTGAGCTCGCGGTAGCCCGAGCCCATAGCGAGAATGATCGACCGCGCGCGGTACTCGCGACCCGATCCGTCGCGCACGTACTTCACGTCGCCGTCGAGACGCACTTCAACGGCGTCGTCGGTGATGATCTCGGCCCCGAATCGCACGGCCTGGGCTCGCATCTCCTCCATGAGCGCCGGCCCCATGATGCCGTCCTTGAAACCGGGGAAGTTCTCGACCTCGGTCGTGTTCATGAGCGCTCCCCCGGCGGTGACCGCGCCCTCGAGCACCAGCGGGCTGAGCTGGGCGCGGGCGGTATAGATGGCGGCGGTGTAGCCGGACGGACCGGAGCCGATGATGATCACGTCGCGCACGTCGGACACGGGGCGCACCTTCCCTATCGATGGTCGTTGGCAGCATCCTGCCGGTTATGCCGTGGAACGTCGAACGAGGTCGACGCTGAGACAACGACCATACCCCCCTGGGTATTCCTGCGACCTGTCAGGCACCGTGCAGTCTGATCACGTTAGGGAGCGACAGGGAGGTCGAAATGACGAGCTGCAGCGACGTCACCCTCGGTGCACTGGGTCCCGACGACGACCACATGCAGGTCACCGGGCGTGCCGTTGGTGAGCACTGATCCGACGGTGATGACGAGTCCGGCGTCACGCCCGTCAAACGAACCGTGGTCTACCACGAGCGGCTTGGCGGACTCGGGCAGCCCAAGTCGCAGCAGGCAGTCGTGGAGAGCTTCGGGGCTGGCGAGCATTCCCGCGCCAGTCATCGGCGACGATGTGACATCGGCACCACCCATGGCGCGTGCCATCGCCTGCGAGTCTGACATGCCCGCTGAGGTGAGCAGGGTGTCGACCTGCGTGGGGATCGCGTCAGCGGAATAGGCCATCCCGGTATCGAGCATGGCGACCGGCATGGCTGCGGTGGCGCTAGGCGCCGCGGTCTCGGTCGCGGCCGGATCCGGTGATGGCGCGACAGATTCCGGAGGATCGGCGGGCGCATCGGCGACCTGCGGCTCGGTGCCCTTGGCATCGGTGGTCAGCGCGTCACCGGTGTCGGTGGACTCGGCGGTCAATCCGTTGGGAGTGGGGATGTCAATAGCCGCCTCGGCGGTCACGGGGCCGTCAGCGACTGGAGGGACATCGCCTCCGCGCAGTGCTGGCAAGGCCACCAGCCCGACAAGGGCGACTCCGGCTGCGCCGGCCAGGACCGGCCACAGTCGCCCAGATCGACGACGTGCAGCAAGGTCGGTGACGGTGGCCGGCACCTCCGCTGAAGTCTCGGTCGTGTCCGCCGGCGCAGCCATGAAGGGTTGCTCAGCGGCCAAGGCGGACTGCAGACGGTCCCACACATCGGCGGGCATGGGAGACGCGGAGTCGCGTGTCAGCCACGCGTGGAGCTCGGGGTCCATGGGCGGTAGGTCAGCCCCGGTCAGGCCGGGATCAGGCTGGCCAGATTCAGGGAGGCGGGACGGGTCAGTCTCGTCGTTCATGACCGCTCCTCACCTCCTTGACCCTGTCCGAACCGTTCCGTGATCTGTTCGTGATCCGGGGGTGTGACGAGGGATTCGCCGTCTGGGTTCCGCAGATGGGCAAGTCTTTCGGCAAGTTTGGCTCGGCCGCGGAAGCACCGGCTCTTGACCGTGCCGACCGGGCACTCCAGGACGCTCGCGGCGTCCTCGACCGACCAGCCTTCGAGGTCGACCAGCACGATTGCGGCCCGCTGGTCCGGCGGCAAGGTGTCGAGTGCGGCGCGCACCTCACGGGTGGTCTCCGCACTTTCGGCCGCCTCGCCGGGATCGGCCAGCCGGGACTCATCGACCAGCGCCGGTGACGAGGACTCCTCTTCGGGCAGCGCGGTCCACGGTCGTACGGCCCGTCGCCGCAGGCGATCGAGGGAGGCGTTGACGACGATCCGATGCAGCCAGGTTGTCACGGCGGCGTCACCGCGGAACGAATCCGCCCGACGGTACGCCGAGATGAGGGCATCTTGGACGGCGTCCGCCGCCTCCTCCGGATCACCCGTGGTTCGCAGAGCTACCGCCCAGAGGCGGTCCCGGTGACGGCGGACAAGTTCGGCGAACGCATCGGGATCGCCGGCGCAGTGCGATGCCAGAAGTTCGGCATCGGTGGGCGCGGTCACGTCGGCGAGCCTAGTGGCGAAGCCGAGAGGGCTTGGAGTGACGCTCAGCGCAGCACCGACACTTCCTTGATGCCGCCTTGGTAGTAGCCGTCAACCAGTGGGATCTGGGTGAACCACACCAGGACGTAGCGGCCGACGATGGGGCGGGGTGAGCGCAGGTTGATGGATGTCCCCACGCCCGCGGCGTTGGCCAGGGGGGTCCACTTGCTGAGTTTGCCGTAGGGCTCCGGCGCGATGAGCACCTTGACCGAACCACCGTTGCCGAGGAATTCCAAGTCGACGGAGCTGACCGCTTCGGAGGCGCCGAGATCGAGAAGAAGCCCGACTCCCTTCTTGCCATCCATGTCGGCTGAGGAGTAGATGTCGGTCGTCCACGCGGTGGCCGGGTCACCGTCAATGGCGCCGTCGACCAACTCGGGCATCTCGACACCATCGCCTCCCCGTGGGTCGAAGTCGGTCACCAGAACTATCTCGATGGCTCCGGTGGGAGTGTCGGTGCCGAGTAGCGGATCATCGCCCACCGCGACGTCCATGAGGACCTCGGTCGCCATGGGCGTCGGACTGACCCCCCAGGGAGAGTCAGCACCCTGCGCCAGCCGCAGACCCCCAAGGGCTAGGCCGCCGATTGCCAACAGGGCGACCGCGGCGACCGCGGTTCGGCCCAGTCCGCGCAGGATGCGCCGCCCGACGCTATCGGGGCGAGTGGGCGGCAGCGCGAAAGACCACCGGTTCGAGGGTGCATCGAGGGTGGCGAGTGCGGTGACGAAATCCCCGACGTCACCGAAGGTCTCCCAACGATCGTCACCGCTGACCGCGGGATCGATGGCGCGCATCACGAGGTCGTCGATAGCGGGCGGGGCCTCGGCCACGACCTGCGAGGGCGGCAGCAGACGGTCCCCGACGCGGGGGGCTGGCGACATTCCGTCACTCAGACCTGCGGGCCAGCGGCCGGTGAGAATGGCGTAGAACAGGCAGCCGACACCGTGGAGGTCGGAGTCGATGGTTGTCGAGGAAGTCTCCGGCCACAGGGCCGCGTCGACCGCAAGTCCGCGAATGCGCACCACGTTGGAGTCACCGAGCAGCGTGAAGGGGTCGTCGAGGTCCGCGGTCTCGGCGATGAGCAGCGAACTGGGCCGCAGTCGATCGTGATCAACGCCTACCTCATGGCTGTGCTGAATGGCCAGCGCCACCTGGCGGATGAGAGGGAGGGCCTCTCCGGAATCGATGGGCTCGCCCTCGCGCTCCTCCTGGATGTCGGTCAGGGTTCGCCCCTCGACCCACTCGCTGACGACCGCGGAGTACGACGTACCGGTGTCGTCCGTGACCAGATCCAACACATCAAGGACCGCGATGATGCGGCGGTCATCGACGACGGCGGCTCGTCGCGCGGCCGCGAGGACGGCGGGCGCACGCGGGTCGTCGGCTGGAATCAGCCGGAGAGCGATGGGTCGGTCCAGGGCGGTGTCGTGAGCGCGCCACAGTTCGGCGCGACCGGTCTGTGAGACCAAGACTTCGAGCCGGTAGCGATCGATCATCCGCTCACCCACCCCTTGAGGGTAGGCGGCCGTGTGGCGATGTCGCAGGCCGAGACACGCACGAGCCCCTCTGACCGGCCCTAGGAGCGGCGCAGAACCTTGCGCCGCACGAGACCCATGACCTCGCTGACTTCGGCGATGCGAAGAGCCCAGGCGGCTGCAAGGTAGATGAGAAGGCCAACGGCAGAAACGACAACGACGTTCACCAGAATGGGCCACGGACTCTCCGCGCCCCCTCCGGTGACGTACGACACGAGGAACGCCTGAGTGCCGAACATCACCGCGAGCGCCACGAAACCGGCGATGAGCATGCGCAGCAGCGCACGGATCGTGTTGCCCGAGTCCACGCCGCCGAGTCGGCGGGCCAGCAGGATCCACGAGACGATGAACGTCGCCCAGAACCCGCAGACATAACCGAAGGCGAGGGCGGCGATCTGGGCTGGGCCGCTCACGGCGTAGAACAGCGGGATGGCCACGGCAAGAGCCACCACATTCATGATGACGCTCACCAGGAACGGTGTCCGGGTGTCCTCGACCGCGTAGAAGCCGCGGAACAGCACGTAGAACAGCGTGAAGGGAACGAGACCCAGCATGAAGACGCTGGTAATCGTGCCGGTGAGCTCAGCCTGTTCGGGAGTGGCCGCCCCGTAGCCGAAGAGCAGTCGGGCAATTCCCGGACCGGTGATCATCAGGACTGCGCCAACGGGCACGATGAGTGCGGCGACCAGCCGCATCGCTCCGCCCACGTCGGCACCAACCTGCTTAAGACGACCGGCGTGCGCGACACGGCTCAGTGCGGGTAGCAACGCGGTGACGATGGAAACCGTGATCACGCTGTGCGGCAACATGAAAACCAAGTGCGCTTTCTGATAGGTCGTGAGGCCTGCCGGCGTGGATCCGTCGAGGGAGGCGTTGACGTTGGCCAAGGTCGCGAGTCGGGTGATGACGACGTAGCCAGCCTGGTTGATCACGACGAGGAGCAGGGTCCACACCGCGAGGTGACCTGCCTTACCCAGGCCGTGACCGCGCCAATCGAAGCGGGGACGCCAGCGATAGCCGCTGCGCAACAGCACCGGCAGGAGGACAAACGCCTGGGCCGCAACACCCAAGGTGGTACCGATGCCGAGGATGAGGATCTGATCGGTGGTGAGTTCACCGTCTGCGGCAGCGGCTGTCCCGGCGATCACGAGGAAAAACAGGAAAGTCGCGATAGCGATGACGTTATTCAGGATCGGCGCGAACATGGGCGCACCGAAGCGACCCCGGGAGTTGAGCACCTGGGTGAAGAGGGCGTAGATCCCGTAGAAAAAGATCTGCGGAAGGCACAGGCGCGCAAAGGCTGTGGCTAGTGCGCGCTGCGAATCGTCGTACGACGCCGTTGCATAGAGGTCGACCAGCAAGGGCGCGAGGAGCACCGCGAGCACGGAGAAGGTGAGCAATACGACGCCGGCGAGGGTGAGGAGGCGGTCGGCGTAGGCCGCACCACCGTCAGCATCATCCTTCATCTTGCGCACCAACTGCGGGATGAACACCGCGTTGAGTGCGCCACCGATGACGAGGATGTACAGGACATTGGGCATCGTGTTGCCCAGGGAGTATGCGTCCGATACGACGTAGAAGCCGAGAGCTGCGGTCAGCGCGACGTCTCGGAGCACGCCGGTTACGCGCGAGGCCACGGTGCCCGCCGCCATCACCGCGCTTGATCCGATCAGGCCGCGCGTGTCGGCTCGGGCCTGCTGATCGACCTCCGTGTCTTCCGAGGCGAGCCGGACCGGCTCGACCGAAGGGGCAATCGCCGCCTCGATGGGTCCCTCGGGTGCGACGACGAGATTGGGATCGGCGATGGGCGACTTCTCGGAGTCGTCGGAGTGGCCGGATCGGCTGTTCACGCGGCATCCCCCGGGTCGGGCGCGACCGCGGGGCGCCTTCGCCCGCGAGCTCGGCGAACGATGTCAAAGACGACGAGGAGGACGAGGATCACGGCCGCGGCGACAGCGACCCAGGTGGCCGCACGCGAGTACGCCGTTGTGCGCAGCTCAAGGGGCTCGCCCGCACCGAAGGCGGCGCCCGCACCGTCGGTGAGCTGCACGCTGACGTTCAGTGCGTCGCCACCCACGATCCGTACGGGGATTTCCAGGCTCGCCCGGGTGCCCGCCTCGATCAGGACGTTCGTCAGCGGTTCAGACTCAAGGCGCGACGCCGGATCCGCGGTGACGCGCACCCCAACGGTGACGTCCTGGTCGAGGTCGTTGGCCACGGTGACGGGGATCTTGCCGCGGTCACCGCTGAGCGTGACGTCCGATCGCGGTACGACGTAGACACCGGAGACGGTCTGCGCGATGTTGGCGTCAACGCTGTCCAAGATGGCGGTACCCGTCTTGGTGCGGGTGCGCCACGCGCTGGACTCGGCCCGCAAGAGCGTGTCGGTCAGCGGCGTGACGACGGGCAACGGTTGGCTGAGCACAGAACGCAGCGCACTGATGTCCTCCTGAGTTTGCTGGACCCGCGAGAGGTAGTCGGTACTCAGTTCGCGTGCGCGACTCTTGGTATTGCCACCGTCGAACGCGCGCGTGACGTTACTGGGCGGCAGCTCCAGCACGGTGCTCACGGGGACGAGTCTGGTCCATGGGGTGCCGCGCAGCGCGGCGATGATGCCGGTGAGTAGCCGCGGGTTGGGATCCCAGCGGACGCTTCCGGCGGCGGCTACGAGGTAGCGCGGCGCGGGACCGGGCTCGAGAGCGACAAAGGCAAGTTCGGCGATGAACCGCTGCCGGGCGGCCAGGACCGAAGCGAGATTGCCCTGCGGCAGGTTGAGGGCACGCAACAGCCCGGAGTCCACCAGCAGGGCGCGCACCGGTCCTGCCTCCGTTGCAATGTCGGCGTAGCCACTCGGCGTGTAGTCGAGCTCACCCGATACCGGCATGGCGTTGTCGCGCAGCACCACCGTGGTAACCCCCGCCGAGGCGAAGGTGTCGATTGCCTTCGAAGTCATTCGTCCACCGCTGGCCCAGGCGATGACGGGATCGGGCGCCCGGCCAAGTTGACGATCCAGCATGGGTGCGGAGTCGGTGGTGGCGCGCACCACGTCGGAGGACAGACCCGCACGGATGAGCGCATCGGCGTCCGGATCGGCGTAGGGCAGCCCAAGGAGATCGGGTGGCGCACCCGCCGACTTCTTCGTGGGCACCAGAACCTGCTCAAGGTTGGCCAGCCACTCTGCAGCGGGCTCCTGGGCGCTGCCGGGGCGCACCTGGCCGTCACGTTCGACGAGGTAGCCACTCGCCATGTCGGCCGTCATTTGGACCAACTGCGGATCGACCACCCAACTGATGGTCGGCACCGTGCGACCGGCGTCCACCAGTAAGTCCAACCGTCCTCCGGGGGCGATTTCCTTCGACGGTTTGTCGTCCAGAAGTACGCCGTTGGCGGACTGGGCCGGCCACCCGGCAAGGGGCCACAGCCAGGTCACATTGATCGGGTCGATCGGGTCGGGCAGGTAGGGAAGCAGCGTGTAGCTCGAACCGAGGATCGTGGGGCCGGCCGAGCCGATCCCGGTGACTTCGACGCCGACGACATACACACCGGGGGCCGAGAGCGCGATGCTGCCCTTCGGTGCACTGAGCCGGTACTGCCGTTTAGCGCCGGGAAGAAGAGCCTTCGCCACTGCCACGGTGCTGTCGTAGATCGGGGCCGTGTCGACGGTGGCGCCGACATCGTCACCGAGGCGCAGACTACGTCGATCCGGGAGTGGCTGCGTCGAGATCGTCAGCCGGACGTTGACGTCGCGAAGGGTGTCCAGGCCCGAGTTAGAAATCTTGCCGCTGGCGGAGAGGGCGGTGGCCTCGGTCAAGGCCACCGGGGCCAGTCCGGTGAGTGTGACGCGAATGGGGTTGGTCGCCGTCGTGAGTACCGGGTCTTCGGCGCGTGCGCCGCCGGCGCTGAAGAGGGCTGAACTGATGATGAGCAGGCCGGTGGCTCCCGCAGCGGACCAGCGTCGGGGGAGCCGACCGGTCAGCCAGCGTCGGCCCACAGCTGCGGCAATCGATCCAGCAGGCGACGCTCGTCGGCGTAGGCGAGTTGTTCGGACAGCGACGTCAATGGCACCCAGGCAACATCGATGACTTCGGGGTCAGCGTCGGAAAGTTCGCCACCTCGGGCTTCCATGAGGAAGTGGTGCACGGTCTTGTGAATACGGCGCTGCTGCGCGATGAACCAGAAGTCGATCACGCCGAGCGGGGCCAGGATGTGCCCTTGGATGCCGGTCTCTTCCTCGACCTCGCGCAGTGCTGCCTGCTCGGCGGTTTCGCCTTCTTCGAGGTGGCCCTTCGGAAGCGACCACACCAGCCGTCCGCGCCGGTCATGCCGGGCAATAAGAGCGGCATGCCACTCGGGCCGACTGCGATCGACCACCAGTCCGCCGGCCGAGGTCTCCTCGACCTTCGGTAGGCGAGAGGAGGGCTTGCCGGAGGTGGGCGTGGCCCGACGCCGGCGAGGCCGGCCGGGCTGGGGACCGTCGGGTCGGGCCGGGCCGGAGTTTGCGGAAACTCCGGAATCGGACATACCCCGAGGATAACGGCGGACCAGCGCCTACCACGGATCGCCTGCCCGCAGACCGTAGGCTCGACCTATGTCTGCTCAGGGCCCCGGATCAGCCGGGCTGCCGCCGGCCGCGGCCCTCCTCGGTGTGGCGGACCTGCTGGGCCCCCTCGCTGAGCGGTTCGCTCAGGCGGGGCGTGAGTTGGCTCTCGTAGGCGGCCCGGTGCGCGACATCATGCTCGAGCGCCCGAGCACGAACGACCTTGACCTCACGACGGACGCCCGCCCGGAGCAGATCGCCGACCTCGTCGCCGGGTGGGCGGACACCGTCTGGGACGTGGGTGCGCGTTTCGGGACGGTCGGCGTGCGCCATCACGGACACCACATCGAAATCACCACGTATCGATCGGAGTCCTACGACCCGGCTTCACGCAAGCCAGAGGTCACCTTCGGCGACACTCTCGCCGGCGACCTGGGCCGGCGGGACTTCACTATCAACGCCATGGCGGTTCGGCTGCCCTCCCTGGAATTCGTCGACCTCCACGATGGCATGCGGGATCTCGGTGAGCAGATGCTCCGCACGCCGTCACCGCCGCAGGAGTCCTTCAGCGACGATCCGCTGCGCATGATGCGTGCTGCCCGGTTCGTGTCGCAGCTGGGCTTCACCATCGCGCCCGATGTCGTCGCGGCCATGACGTCGATGGCGGATCGACTGAGCATCGTGTCGGCTGAGCGCATTCGTGATGAACTCGCCAAGCTTCTGCTCGGGGCGCACCCGCGTCGTGGCCTGGAGGTGTTGGTGCGCACCGGGCTGGCGGACGCGGTTCTTCCCGAGCTTCCGGCCCTTCAACTTGAGGTCGACGAGCATCATCGTCACAAGGACGTCTACGAGCACTCCCTGACCGTGATGGAGCAGGCGATCGCCCTCGAAACCGCCCACCATCCTGCGGTCGAACCGGATCTTGTCCTGCGGCTCGCAGCCCTACTGCACGATGTCGGCAAGCCCAAGACCCGCCGGTACGAAACCGACGGCGGGGTGTCCTTCCACCACCACGAGGTGGTGGGTGCCCGCATCGTTCGAAAGCGGCTCACCGACCTGCGCTTTCCGAACGACGTCGTCGACTCGGTGACGAAGTTGACCGAGTTGCACCTGCGCTTCCACGGGTATGGGTCAGGAGAGTGGACAGATTCGGCGGTACGCCGCTATGTGCGCGACGCAGGCGACGAACTCGTCAGACTGCACAAGTTGACCCGCGCTGATTCCACGACGCGCAACCGTCGGCGTGCCGCCGCCCTTCAGGCGACGTACGACAGCCTTGAGGAGCGCATCGGCGTACTCGCCGAGCAGGAGGAGTTGGCAGCGATCCGCCCTGACCTCGATGGCAACCAGATCATGGCCATTCTCGGCATCGGGCCCGGCCGGGAGGTAGGCGCGGCCTACAACCACCTGCTGGAGTTGCGGCTGGAGCATGGCCCGATGAATCCCGAGACCGCCGAGGCGGAACTGCGGACCTGGTGGGCCGCACGATCGTCGTGATTCACTCGGGACGCTCACTCGGGCGTTCGGACGCCGCTACGCTCCCCCTGTGACCGAAACAGACCAATCGACAGCCAAGCGCATCACGGTGCGCTCCATTGCCGCCCTCGTCGCCTTCGTGCTCGGGGTGGCCCTGCTGCCGATTGGCATGGTGGCCTACTGGGGCCACCGAACGGTCACCGACGAGACGCGCTACCTGGAGACGGTTCAGCCTCTGGCGTATGACGCCGACGTCCAGGATGCGATCGCTGAGTTCATCATCGAGAAGGTCGAGCAACAGGTCGATCCCGAGGCCCTCGTTGAGCAGATCTTCGCTGGTCTGTTGGAGAAGCAACCGGCGCTGAAGGCACTCGTGCCCGTCGTGTCCGGAGCGATCGACTCCCTCATCGAGCAGGTGGTCTACAAGATTGTCCGATCCGATCAATTCGCTGAACTGTGGACATTGGCGAACACGGCGGCTCAGAAGAGCATCATGGCGATCCTGCAGGGCAACCCCGACGGGCCAATCAGCCTGCAGGGTGATGAAGTGGTGCTCGACATCAGCAGCCTGCTCGATCAGGTCAAGCAGGGTCTTGTCGACCGCGGGTTCAGTGCGGCCGCCAACATCAATGTGCCGGAGTCTGATCGAACGATCGTTCTGCTCGAGGCTCCCCAGTTGGCGCAGATTCGCACCATCTACTCCTTCACGTCCCCGATCGCTACGGGTCTGATCTGGGTCTCGATCCTGCTGTTCGTCGTCGCGATTGTGCTCGCGCGACGTCGCCCCCGCATGGCTGCCTGGAGTGGCGGCGCCGTCGTCGTGGTCGGTGCCGGACTCGTGATCGCGTTGGGAATCGCCGAGGGAGTATTCGTCAACACCCTCGCCGGTACCCCGTTCGAGCAGGCGTCCCAGACCTTCTGGGACACACTCTTGAAGTTCCTGATCAACGCCGCTTCGGTGACGATCCTGCTGGGCATCGTCGTTCTCGTGGTGGCGCTGGTGCTGTCGAGGGCTCGCTGGGCGCGGGAGCTGCGCAGTGCCTTCGTCAATCTGGCCGAACGTGTCTCGACCACGATCCCGGCCGGGCCGATCACCTCAAGCGGCGCCTGGGTCGCGGAGAACGCCCGCTGGGTGCGCGTCGCCATCGGCGTCCTGTTCGCACTCATTGTTCTGCTCGGCAGCGACCTCTCGGTGGCGCGCACCCTGTGGGCCTGCGTGATCTGCCTAGTGCTCCTCGGTGCGGTCGAGGTGTGGGCCGCCGCGGGTCGTCGTACGCAGATTGAGGTTGTCGAGATCGATGTGGAGATCGAGGGTTAGCAGTCGGGCTATTCGTTCACCGGGGTTCGCTCGCGGTGCCGCCAGTACCACGCGGCATTGACGGCCACGAGAACCCCGATGACGACGTAGATGATCGGCGCGATCCCGGACTCCGGACTGGTGAAGGCCACGGCCACGATTCCCGACACCAGCGCCACGTTGACGGCAACATCGAACAGCGCAAAGACACGGCCGAGATAGTCGTCGTTTATCTCACGCTGAACGAGGGTGTCGGACGCCACCTTGGCGCTTTGGTTGGCGAAGCCCACCGATAGCGCGGCCATGAGGAGTGGCCACAGGGTGTTCAGTGAGGCACAGGCAAACAGGCCGATGACGACGAGGGGCGCGGCCTGCGCCGCCGCGAGCGTGGTCCATCGGACATAGCCCATTCGTCGCGCTCGCCCGGGGGTGATGATGGCGCCGAGAAGGGCGCCCCCGGCGGCCGCGCCGGTGATGATGGCGAACTCCCCGAGCGCTGAGTCGGGGTCGCTCGTCGGATTGAGCGTGTTGCGGACCAGCAGGAGACCGAGCACCGTGAGCGCGCCGAAAGTGATGCGCTGGACAACCACGACGATCACGGCTCGACCGGCGAGAGGGTGCGCGGCCAATTGACGTAGGCCCTCGCCGAAGCCGGCCAGTACGCCGAGTAGGGAGTCGCGCACCGTGTCCTCGTCTGGCCCTAGGCGGTCCCGGCCCATTGTGGTGGCCATGAACCCGGCTACGACGTACATAGCGATGGCGCAACCGAGGACGACAACGCTGCCCTGGTCGCCGCCGCCGAACAGAGCCCGGATGCCGACTCCGACAAGACCACCGACCGCAGCCGCGATCGTGCCTGCCGTAGGAGTGAGTGCATTGGCGGTGACCAGGAGCGGGCCATCGACCACGTGCGGCAGTGAGGCGGCCACACCGGCGAGCACGAAGCGGCCCACACCGAGGACGATGAGGACCATCACTGCAAGGGAGAGACCGTCGTTGCGAGCGGCGACAAGTCCAGCGACACCGAGAACGAGGACTCCACGCAGCAGGTTGGCGTAGACGAGCACCTGGCGGCGTCGCCATTCGTCGAGGAACACACCGGCGAAGGGACCGATGAGGGAATAGGGGAGGAAGAGCACGACGAAGGCGGTCGCGACCGAGGCGGCCGTGGGCTGCCGCTCGGGGGAGAAAAGGACGAACGTCGCAAGCGCCGCCTGCAAAAGACCATCGGCACTCTGGCCGGCCAGGCGGACCCCAAACAGACGCCGGAAGTCGCGGACGGCGATGACCGCACGCAGGTTGGTCAGGGCCGCCACGGGGTCACGCTATCGGCAAGCACGTCCACGATCCCCTGTGCAAAAGAAAGTGTGCCTACGCCTCGTTGAACTCGTCCGGGTTGGGGCCGGTGCGCTTGCCACAGTCCAGGGTGGCAATCGCGGCCATGTCGGCATCGTCGAGTTCGAAGTCGAAGACATCGATGTTCTGTTCGATTCGAGCCGGTGTCACCGACTTGGGGAGAACGACATTGCCGAGTTGAAGGCTCCAGCGGACCATGACCTGTGCAGCGGACCGACCGTGCTTGGCGGCCACCTCACCGATGACTGGATCGTCGATCAGACGACCAGATCCCAGCGGACTCCAGGCCTCGGTACGAATACCGAGGCGCTCGTTGACCGCACGCACCTGCGTCTGGGGAAGCCACGGATGGAGCTCGATCTGATTCATCGCCGGGATCACACCCGTCTCGTCGATGATGCGGTTCAGGTGCGACTCGTGGAAGTTCGAGACGCCAATCGAACGCGCGCGCCCCTCCTCGCGCAGGTGGATGAGAGCCTTCCAGGAGTCGACGTACAGGTCACGGTCTGGTGTTGGCCAGTGGATGAGGTAGAGGTCGACCTCGTCAATGCCGAGCAGTCCGGTGCTCTTGTCGAATGCGCGCAGGGTCTCGTCGTAGCCCTGGTCGGTGTTCCACACCTTCGTGGTGACCCAGATGTCATCTCGATCGAGACCGCTGCGCTGCAAGGCCTCCCCGACGCCGCGTTCATTGAGGTACAGGTACGCCGTGTCGATGTGCCGGTAGCCGACCTCGAGTGCCTTGAGGGTCGCGTCGACGACGACGTCATCGGGCACCTGCCACACGCCGAAGCCGATAACCGGTATCTCCCGGCCGTCGTTGAGTGGGGTCGTGGGCGCGAACACCATGGCATCTCCTCGGGGATCGAAACGGGTGGCAGCAGTCTGGCACTCGTGGGGCGTGGCCACCAACGCGCCTAGATTGTTGTCCCGACGTAGGGTCAACGCCGTGGCCGGCCCATCTGAGCATGACGCGCGCGGCCCCGCGGGGCAGGGCCGAGCCCCGGGGCCACGTCGGCCAGAGGGAGCGCCCAGCCAGCTCGCCGGTCGAGCGTTGCAGACACCGCATCCAGCACGGTTGCCCGCGTCGCATCCGACGTACGACGAGATCCTCCTGCGGCACGCCGAGGCAATGCGCACGGGACAGTCTGGGTACCCCGATCCGGTGACCGGACTCTTCGTCATGACCGCGCAGACGCATGCGACACGAGGATGGTGCTGCCAGCGCGGATGTCGCCATTGTCCCTACCTCGACTGACCTTGGTCCCGGGCGAGTGCAGGCCCTAGGTCAGCAAGTGGCCGCGAATGCCCAAACAGCCATATGTGTCCTCTAGGCGAA
>JALQUH010000247.1 GCA_023263845.1 Candidatus Nanopelagicales bacterium
CTCACGGGCGCGGGGATTTCGGTGTCGACCTTGTCGGTGGAGACTTCGACGAGGGGTTCGTCGGCGGCGACGGTGTCGCCGACCTTCTTCAGCCAGCGGGTGATCGTGCCCTCCGTGACCGACTCACCGAGTGCGGGGAGAGTGACCGAGACCGACATGTGTCCTCCGGGTTAGGCGTGGGCGTGCAGGGGCTTGCCGGCAAGGGCGAGATGCGCCTCGCCCATGGCCTCATTCTGAGTGGGGTGGGCGTGCACCAGTGCCGCCACGTCTTCGGGGTACGCCTCCCAGTTGACGATCAGCTGGGCCTCGCCGATCTGCTCGCCGATGCGCGCGCCGACCATGTGAACGCCGACCACTGGGCCGTCGACGCGCTGCACCAACTTGATGAAGCCGGTCGTGGCCAGGATTTGGCTCTTGCCGTTGCCCCCAAGGTTGTACTCGTAGACCGCGACGTTGTCGGCGCCGTACTCCTCGCGGGCCTGAGCCTCGGTGAGGCCGACCGAGCCAACCTCGGGTTCGGAGTAGGTGACCTTAGGAATGTCGACGTCGCGGATCGGCCGCGGATTGAGGCCGCCGATTTCCTCCGCAACGAAGATGCCGTGCTGGAAGCCGCGGTGCGCCAACTGCAGGCCCGGTGTGATGTCGCCGACCGCGAAGACCCCGGGAACATTGGTGTGCTGGCGGTCATCGACGAGAACCCATCCGCGGTCCATGGCGATACCGGCTTCTTCATACCCGAGGCCGGTCGTTTGCGGGCCACGGCCAACGGCCACGAGCAGGATGTCGGCGTCAAGGGTGTCGCCATTCTCCAACGTGACGTGGACGCCGTTGTCGTCCTGGGTCGCGCTCGAAAAGCGCACCCCGGTGGTGAAGGTGATGCCGCGCTTACGGTAGGCCCGCTCGAACGCCTTGGAGACCGCGGCGTCTTCGGCAGGGACAAGGGTGGGTAGCGCCTCGACGATGTGCACGTCGGTGCCGAAGGACTTCCATACGCTCGCGAACTCGACACCGATTACGCCGCCGCCGAGCACGATCGCTTTGTTTGGAACGTAGTCCAATGTCAGTGCCTGGTCGGAGGTCATGATGCGCCCACCGATATCGAGGCCGGGGAGCGAACGCGCGTAGGAGCCGGTGGCGAGCACGATGTTCTTGCCGGTGTAGACCGTGCCGTCGACGGTCACGGTGTTCGGTGAGGTCAGGCGCCCCTCACCCTCGACATAGGTGACGTTGCGGCTCTTGACCAGGCCCTGCAAGCCCTTGTGCAGTCGACCAACGACCCCGTCACGGTAGGCGTTGACCTTGGCCATGTCGATGCCCTCGAAGGTGGCCTGGACGCCGAAGTCGTCGCTGTCACGGGCCGAGTCGGCTACCTCGGCGGCATGCAGCAACGCCTTGGTGGGGATACAGCCGCGGTGCAGGCACGTGCCGCCGAGCTTGCCCTTCTCGATGAGAATGACGGACAGGCCTAGTTGGGATGCGCGCAGGGCGCACGCATAGCCGCCACTACCTCCTCCGAGGATGACGACATCTGCCTCGTTCACCGACAACTCCTTCCCAGGGGGTTGCCACCTATCCTTCCATCACAGCCCATGGACGACGCGGCAGGGACGGCAGCGGTCAGTCCAGGCGGCCCGCAGCCAGATCCTCGGCCAACTGGATGAAGGTGCGCACCGCTGCCCCAGTGCCCCCCTTGGGGGTGTATCCGTAGGGAGCCCCCTCGTTGAAGGCAGGTCCGGCGATGTCGAGATGGGCCCATCGCCGCTCGGCCGGCACGAATTCGCGCAGGAAGGCGGCCGCGCTCAGCATGCCGCCCTTGCCGTCTCCGATGTTCTTGATGTCGGCGACGTGGGAATCGAGGGTGCCGCGGGACTCCTCGGGGATGGGCAGGTGCCACATGACTTCCCCGGCCCGCTGCGAGGATTCCCACACGGCCACGCGTACGTCGTCCCCGTTGGCCATGACGCCGCTCGTGCGGTCGCCGAGGGCGACCACCGCGGCACCGGTGAGCGTGGCGGCATCGACGATGAGGTCTGGCTCCTCCTCAGCCGCGCGGACGAGGGCATCGGCAAGGATCAGGCGTCCTTCGGCGTCGGTGTTGAGGACCTCGACGGTGCGTCCGCCGTAGATGGTGATGACATCACCGGGTCGCTGGGCATGGCCGCCAGGCATGTTCTCCACGGTGGGTATCCATCCCACGACGTTCACCTTCAGGCCAAGTCGCGCGATGGCGGTCACGGCGCAGATCACGGCGGCCGCGCCACTCATGTCGCACTTCATGGTCTCCATGGCCTTCGGGGGCTTGAGCGACAGACCACCCGAATCGAAGGTTACGCCTTTGCCCACGAGGGCCAGGGTCCCCTTGGCCTTCTTGGGCGCGTACTCCATCCGGATCAGCCGTGGTGGATTGGCCGACCCCTGACCGACCGCGAGGATCCCGCCAAAGTCGTCCTCCGCAAGATGGTCTTCGTCCCACACTTCGACGGTGACGGGTAGTTGTTGCACGGCGTCAATAGCCGCGTGGGCGAGTTCCTCCGGCGGCAGCGCCGACGGGGGAGTGTTGACCAGATCGCGGGCAGCGTTGACGGCTTCGGCAACAATCTTGGCGCGCTGGAGAGCCGCGGCATCGGCCTTGTTCGCGGGGTTGCCGCTGACGTGCACCGTGGCGACCGCCTTTGGCGAGGCCTTCGTGCCCGCGCCTTGGAAGGCCGTGAATCGGTAGGCACCGAGGAGTACCCCGGTCGCGGTGGCCTCGATGCGCTCCGGTGTGGCTTCACCGAGGTGGATGAGTGCTGACCGGGTGCCGTCGAGGGCTTTGGCGGCGGCTGCGGCGATCCGCCGCGTTTGTTCGGCGTCGGGCTCGGCATTCTCCCCCAGGCCCACGGTCACGATGAGCGGCGCGATGGCCAGCCCGCCAGACGGGACCTTCGTGATCTCCCCTCGCTTGCCCTTTGCGCCCAGCGTCTCGAGGATGTCGTGCAGCAGGCTGCGCGTGGCCGCGGGGACGACCGAGGGAAGGGTGAGGTCTTCGGTGATGCCGAGCACCAGGGCGTCGACCTCAAGGCTCACCGGATCAGCATTCGACAACTTCACACTCGTCATGGCTGCACCCTACCGACGCCGACGGGAATCGGTAGCAGGGAAGTTCGTCTGGGCAGGGTGCCGTGGGTGTCGCGAGTGCGCACTCCCGGGCAGTAATTGCGCAAGAAATCAGTCCGCGATTGCACAGTTGCGAAGGATCTAGCGAACGTGTGGCTCCACAAACGGCGGCCTAACAACGGTGAAAGGTGCCTGACGACCCCGGATGTCGACAACGACCCCATCGTTCTCGGCGATGGCCGGGTCCAGCAGAGCCAGTCCGATGCCCTTGCCGAGACTCGGCGAGAAGGTGCCGCTGGTGACTTCACCCACGACTGCACCGCCGGCGTCGAGCACCGCCATTCCGGCCCTGGGGATGGTGCGTCCCTCGGCGAGCAGTCCGCGCAGGCGACGGTGCGGTCCGGCCGCGTGCTCGGCGGCAAGCGCCTCTTTGCCGAAGAACGTCGGCTTGTCCCATCCCACGGCCCATGAGGCGCCGGCCTGCACGGGCGTGATGTCGGCGGAGAGTTCGTGACCGTGCAGCGGATAACCCATCTCGGTACGTAGCACGTCGCGCGCACCAAGTCCGCATGGTGTCGCCCCCGCAGCGAGCAGCGCCTTCCACAACTCGACGGTGCGGTCGGCCGGGATGAGAATCTCGAAGCCCAACTCTCCCGTGTAGCCGGTGCGTGCAATAACCATCGGCGCTCCCTCCCAGGACGAGCGCGCGAAGGTCATGTATGCGTGGCCCGCGGGAAGCCCGAGTGCGTCGAGGGCATCAGCGCTTCCCGGCCCCTGGACGGCCAGTAACCCGTAGGCATCGCTTGCGTCCACGATCTGTACGCCGGTGTCGGCCGCTGCCGCGGTGA
This sequence comes from Candidatus Nanopelagicales bacterium, assembly GCA_023263845.1. Lineage (GTDB taxonomy): Bacteria > Actinomycetota > Actinomycetes > S36-B12 > S36-B12 > Mxb001. The sequence goes on from JALQUH010000247.1 coordinate 3,945, forward strand.
GCGTGTCGACGACCGCCGCTACGTTCGCTGCGTTGGGGATGATGAACATGGCATCCGGGGCCACGCGATACACAATGAGGTCGTCAATCACGCCACCGTTGTCATCGCACAGGAGCGAATACTGCGCCTGCCCCTCGGTAATGCGATCGAGGTCATTGACGAGAACGCCGTTTAACCACTCCGTCGCGCCGGGTCCGCGAACCTCGACGTAGCCCATGTGGGAGACATCGAAGACCCCCACCGCCCCGCGCACCGCGCCATGCTCGGCTACGGCGCCGGAGTACTCGATGGGCATGTCCCAGCCGCCGAAGTCGGCCATCTTGGCCCCTAGGGCAATGTGCTCGTCGTAGAGCGGCGTCTGTCGCAAGGTCATGACTTGACGGTAATGGGTCGCCGATGAGTGCGCGTCAAGACCGACCCTCGCGAACCTCTGCGCCGCCGGGTGGGATCGGATCTTGCGCCGTGAATGTGGCCAGTTCGCGTAGTGCATCGGCGGCGGCGCCGATCACAGGAATGGCCAGAAGGGCGCCTGTTCCCTCTCCGTGGCGCATCTGCAGATCGAAGACCGGCATGAGATCGAGTCGTTGCAGGGCGGCCGTGTGACCGGGTTCGGGGGACAGGTGGCCGGCCAGCCACCATTCGCGGGCTCGGAAGGCAATGCGATGGGCGAGCAGGGCCACGGCTGTCGGCGCTACGCCATCGAGAATGACGGGGGTTCGGCGTGCTGCGGCTTGCAGGAGGAAGCCGAGCATGGCGGCAAAGTCGGGTGAACCGATGGCGCTGAGGAGGTCAAGCGGCTCACCTTTGAATTCGCGACCACGGCGCATCGCATCACGAACGGCGGCGCACTTGCGCATCCAGGCGGCGTCGTCAATGCCCGTGCCGCGGCCGACGACCGAGACGACATCGGCTGGCGCGTACAGGCCGATGATGGCCGCGGCGGGGGTGGTGTTGCCGATCCCGACATCGCCGATGATGAGAAGGTCAGCACCCGCATCGACTTCTGCATCCGCGAGATGAACGCCAGCCGCAAAAGCCTCTCGGGTTTCGGCGGGAGTCATCGCATCTTCGCGGTCGATTGACCCACTGGACCGGCGTACGCGGTAGCGGGTGATGCTCGGATCGACGTCGTCGACGTAGTCCGGCTCGGCCTCGACCGAGACGTCCGCGATTCGGAGTCGGGCTCCCACGCGGTTGGCGATGGCATTCGCGGCAGCGCGGCCCTGGGCCAGGTCGCGCACCATGCGGGCCGTCGTCTCGGAATCGAATTGGGATGTTCGTGCCGTCTGGGCGATCCCGTGGTCGCCGGCGAACAGCACGAGGACCGGGCGCTTCGGCGCTTGTGGGGGGCACTCACCCGTCGCTGCCGCCCACCATGTGCCGAGGTCCTCGAGTCGGCCGAGGGAGCCGGACGCCTTGTCCAAGGCACCCCACCGGTCGCGAGCAGCCTGCGCCACGTCCCGGTCGGGCCAGGTGATGGCTGCAGCGATGGCGGCCACGTCATCGCTGGACATGGGGCCTATCGAACACCGCAGCATCCACGTCGCGCACGTCGACCTCGCTCAGTGTCGCTGGCGCAGCGGCTGCGGGCATGAAGGTCACCGCCGGCGCGAAGTTTGCACGCCGTGCGGTGCGGTGCAGGGCAATGAGCACGGAGCGCCCCACCACGATGATGAGCACCGCGGTGATCACTCCGCGCGGGATGTCCCAACCCAGTGACGTCACCAGCGAAAAGGCCAGCCAGCGCCCGAGGTTGTCGCTGACCGGAGCCCCCGGATCGAACAGGATGCCGTCGGCGTAGGCGGTCGCCTCCAAGCCGCTCAGGAAAGGCCAGAACCACAGGTTCATGACGAGGCCGAAGGCCATGGACGCGACAAGCCCGTAGGCCGCGAGCATCGCGATTTCGGCGCGACCGCGGAGAGGCGGCAGCAAGCCAGCACCGAGCCCTACCCACGCGGCCGCGATCATCTGGAAGGGCAGCCAGGGACCGACCCCGCCGGTGATGAGCGCTGATGCGCCCAAGGAAAGCGAACCTAGCGCGAAGCCAAAGCCGGGCCCCAGTGCTCGACCGCCGAGCACGATGATGAACCAGATGGGTTCGAGGCCGGCGGTGCCGGCACCGAGCGGACGTAGAGCCGCGATGACCGCCACGAGCACGCCGAGCACCGCAATCGACTTGGCGTCCATGCCTCCGTCAGCAACCTGGGCGAGGACCACGGCGAGGATCAGGGGAATCAGTACGGCGAAGACCCAGGGTGCATCACTGGCGTGCGCGACCGCCGTCGAACCCGGTTCGGCGAGGAAGGGCCAGGCGAACGCCAGGATGCCGACCACGGTCGCCAGGATGATGGCGAGCCAGGACCACGCGCCCATCCTCACGGCGGTCACGGTGCGCTCGCCAGAGCGCGCTGGACAGCCGACACGGTGAGCGGAACCGGCTGCCCGGGAGCGGTCGCGAGGACCTTCGCGACCTGAGGGGCGAAGAGAGGCGAGCCGACGACCACCTGCGCGGTGGGTCCGTCGGCCACTACCTCGCCCTCGGCGAGGACGACCACGCGCGTGGCGATCTCGGCCACGAGTTCAACATCGTGCGTTGCGAGGACTACGGCGTGACCGCGGTCGGCGAGATCGCGCAGGATCGCAGCGAGCCGCGCCTTGGTCGGGTAGTCGAGCCCGCGGGTGGGCTCATCGAGGAGGAGGACGGCCGGGGTCGCCACGAGAATGACGGCGAGAGCCAGGGCCAGTCGCTGACCCTCTGACAGATCCCGCGGATGCGCGTCGGGGGAGATCTCCGGGGCCAGTTCAGCGAGTAGTTCGGCCGTGCTCCCGGGCGACACCTGCGCGTCGTGGTCAGCATCGCGGCATTCGGCAGCGACGGTGTCGCGGCTGAGCAAGTCCGTCGACTCCTGCGGAACGAGCCCGACGCGTCCGATGAGTCGCGGTCCGGCCAAGGTGGCGGGGTCAATGCCATCAATGCGCACGGTGCCGGCATCGGGCCGTCGTAGGCCAACCAGGGTGGAGAGCAGCGTGGACTTGCCGGCGCCGTTGCGCCCCATGAGCGCGATGATCTCGCCAGCGGATACGTCGAGCGTGACCCCGCGCAGGGCCGGGATCTCGCCGTATGAGGCGCGGGTCCGATCGATGGTGGCAATGCGGGCGCCGAAGTCGGGCGAGCTGGACTCGTAAGCCGTCGGCAGTTGCTCGCGCAACGAGGCGGCATGTCGCCGCGCATCCCGCACTGAGAGGGGGATCGGATCCCACCGTGCGAGTCGGCCCAGATGCACCACGGCCGGGGCGATCGGTGCCTGGTCCATGATCTGGGCTGGCGTACCGACCACAAGTGGTGCGGCGCTACCGGGCACATACGTCACACGATCGGCATACTCGAGTACCCGTTCGAGTCGATGCTCGGCAAGGACGATGGTGAGTCCGAGATCGTGGACCAGCCGCTGCAAGGTGGCCAGGACTTCCTCAGCAGCGCCGGGGTCGAGGGCGCTCGTCGGCTCATCGAGAACGAGAACGCGCGGATGCGCGGTAAGGACGGCGCCAATGGCGACCCGTTGACGCTGCCCGCCGGACAGAGACAGCAGTGCTCTGTCCCGCACATCGGCAAGCCCGAGGAGATCGAGAGTCTCTTCGACGCGCCGCCGCATGATCGCTGGGTCAATGCCGAGGCACTCCATCGAGTAGGCGAGTTCCTCTTCGACCGTGTCGGTGACGAAACTCGACATGGGATTTTGCGGAACCATGCCGACGACGTCGGCAAGTTCGCGCGGTGGATGCGTGCGTGTATCACGTCCGTCGACGGTGACCCGACCCGAGAGGGTGCCCCCGGTGAAGTGGGGGACCAAGCCGTTGATTGCTCGCAGCAAAGTGGACTTGCCGCTTCCGGTGCGGCCGACCACGAGCATCATCTCGCCCTCAGCAATGTGAAGGTTCACATCGGCTACGGCCGGCGAGTCCGCCCCCTCGTACGTGATCGTCACCTGCTCGAATCGGATCATGCGGCCACGACCTCATGGCGGACTGTCGCGCGAGGCGTCGGCGGGGCGGGTGTGAAGAAGGCGGGCAGCACGCTGACGAGGATGCCGAGCACGGCGAGGGGCGGCAGTGAGGGCCACGCCGGTGGGTCGACGGCCGGAGTCAGCCCGGATCCGCCGAGGGCGCCCAGGACGATCAGGCTCGATCCCGTGATCACCGCGCAGGCGGTCAGCAGCCACTCCGGGCCCGTCCAAGGATCGGGGCGGTAGCGGGTGCGCGTGGCGCGCCGACCCGCGAGGAAGAACCCGGCCAGTCCGAGGACGCCACCGGCGAGCAGCAGCGGCACGCCGAGATACGTCGGGGCCGATGCGTCGAGCACGGCGTAGATGCCGATGATGACGGCGATGAGGCCGGCGATCAGGGCGGCGGTCGTGAAACGGCGAAGCAGCGGCGGGCGCTCTGTCTGGCGGCCATATCCGCGCGCGTCCATGGCAGCCGCGAGATCGACCGATCGCTCGAGCGCTCCCTCGAGGACAGGAAGCGAGGCTCCAGCCGCTCCACGCAGCCCGGAGTTCGGGCGGCCGCGCAGCCGACGGGCCGCTCGAATGCGACCGAGATCGGCCACGAGTTGCGGGGCGAAGGTGATGGCGACGACGAGGGAGACGCCGAATTCATAGAGAGCGGCCGGGGCGGCCTTCAGCAGCCGTGCGGGTGAGGCAAGTGAGTTGGCAGCGCCGACGCAGGCGAGGATCGTCGCCAACCTCAGACCGTCGTAGAACGCCGCGAGCATCGACTCGGCCGTGATGACGCCGCCGAGCCGGACGCTGGCGAACACATCGGGAAGGGTGATCGAGGGCAAGGTGATGAGCACCGTTGTGCCGACCGGTGCAGACACGATCGCCTGGAACAGCATGCGGATGGCGATGACGATCAGGCCAATGCGCAGGAAAACGCCAAACGAGCGCGACCACGGCGCCTGCGGGCGTCGCGCGGCGACGACGTAGCCGGCGACGGCGATGATGAGACCTAAGAGGAGCGGGTTGGTGGTGCGGGAAGCGGCCACGGCCAGGCCGATGGCCCAGAGCCACCAGGCGCCGGGGTGCACCATCCGTGCAGTCACGATGCGTCCGTCACAGTGGGCGCCTTCGGGTCACAATCACCGCTGCTCCGCCGAGAAGGGCGATACCGGCGATCGCACCGCCGGTGATGAGCAGGCTGCCGCCGCTGGAGTCGGCGGGGTCGGTGAGCGGTTCGGCGAGCAAAGAGACTGCAGGACTTGGGCTGTCGGCAGGACCAGCGGCCACGCTTGAGGTCTCACGTGACGTTGGCGTGGCGGTCAGTGTTGAGGTTGTCGACGGCGACACCGTGTTCTCGGGCGAGACCGTGTTCTTGGGCGAGGCGGAGATCTCGGATGAGCCGCCAGGGTTGGACGTTGAGGCGTCCGTGATTGTGCTGTTGCTTGGTGTGGTCGGTGCTCCGGTGGGCTCGGCCGCTGGGCCCGAGGTGGTATTTGTGGGCTGCGGCTTTGGCTCACGGGTCTTGGTGGGCTTGGGCTCGGGGG
>JALQUH010000254.1 GCA_023263845.1 Candidatus Nanopelagicales bacterium
TGGCGGTCGCACTCGACAAGATCGGTGCGCCAGGCACCTCGATCACCGGAGCGGGTGGTGGAGGGGCCGGTGCGGGGGCGGGAGCCGGCGCCGTCGGAGCCACCGGGGTGTCAGATCCGGTGGCCCACGCTCCCGTGCCGATGGCGTTCGTGGCAGCCACTCGCACTGAGTACGTCGTGCCATTGGCCAGTCCTGAAATCGTGACCGACGTGCCGGACTCGGTCGGATAGGTGGTCCAGGTGCTGTCGTCCGTGGAGGTCTCGTACTGGTAGGAGGCGACCGAGCGACCGCCGTCATCGGAAGGGGCCGACCAACTCACGCTGAGGGAACCGTTGCCGGCGCTCACAGCTAGTGCTGTTGGTGCACTCGGCACCGCAGGCGTCCTCGGCGTCGCCCACTCGGTGGTTGCGGAGGTGCCAGCGCCGAGGGCATTGACGGGCGTCACGCGCACCTTGTACGGCGTGCCGTTCGTCAGGCCGCTGACGGTCGTGCTGGTCGTCGCGGTGGTGTCGTCGCTGATCCAGGTCGAGTCATCGGTGGAGTAGGCAACCTCGTATTCCAGGATCGGGCGTCCACCCGTGTCGGTCGGCGCCGCCCAACCCACCTGCAGCGCGGAGTCGTCAACGACGATCGCGAAGTTGGTGACGGCCTGTGAAGTGGTCGGAGCCAGCGGGCTTGTGGCTGCGCTCGTCACCCAGGCGGTGGAGTCGTCGGCGGTCCCGGATCGAACGCGGACGAGGTAGTCCTCCGTGGGATCGAGGCCCGCGAACGAGTAGGACGTGGAGGTCGTCGAATCGTCGCTCCATGTCGCCCCGGTGTCGTCGGACAGACCGATGTCGTAGTGCGTCGGGGTCGGGCCGTCGCTAGGCGCTGTCCATGACACGTCTAGTGACTCGTAGTCGGGCGTGACGGTGAGTCCCGTTGGTGGCTGGACTCCCAGTGCCGCAAGCGATGCCTGCGCATCGACGTATCCTGCGCCACACAGACCGATACAACTCGAGCCGGCCGCGAAGGGCTGGGCGGTGGCTCGTAGGTTCGTCGAAACCTCGGCAGGAGTCAGAGTTGGATCCGCTGCCATGAGCAGTGCGGCGACGCCGGCCACATGAGGAGTCGCCATGGAGGTGCCGTTGTAGGAGGCGTAGCTGGGCGATGTCGGCACGGTGGAGCCGCTGTTGAGGGTTGACCAGATGCCCGACCCGGGTCCGGAGATCTCGACGACGGCCCCATAGTTGGAGAAGGAGGATCGTTGTCCCGCGCTCGTGTGAGAGGCGACGGTGATGACGTTGTTGCAGCTGGCTGGCGTGGCACTCAAAGCGTTCGTATTGCTGTTGCCCGCGGCCACGACGACCGTCGTGCCATTGGCCACGGCGACATCAATGGCACTTTGCATCGTCGTCTCACAAGATCCGCTTCCCCCCAGCGACAGATTCAAGACGTCGGAGGGGGTGGTGTTAGCCGGAAGGCCGCTGACCGATCCTCCCGACCCCCAGCGGATGGCCACCGCGATGTCGGAGGTGTAGCCACCGCACTTGCCGAGGACGCGTAGTGGCTGGATCTTGACGTCCGGGGCGACCGCTGCGACCCCGGTCCCGTTGTCGGTAACAGCGCCGATCGTCCCGGCGACGTGAGTGCCGTGCCAGGAGGAATCAGAGACGTTGCATCCGTAGAACGTATAACCGACGGATTCGGAATAGGTGATCCAGTCACCCGGGTCGGAAGGATCTGAGTCACGTCCGTCACCGTCGTTCGCGACGTCGACGTCAGCAATGAAGTCGTATCCAGCGACGACGTTTGCATCAAGATCCGGGTGTGCCGTGATACCGGTGTCGATGACCCCAACGACGACACCTGAGCCGGTCGAGACGGGCCAGGCGGCGGGCGCTCGTGAACTGAAGCCGCCATCCCCGGAGTCCGCCCCCTGCCAGAAGCCCCACTGGTTATAGGGGCTGTTCAGGTACGGATCGTTGGGCAGCGTGACCGCCGTCGGGAAGACCTTGGTGTCTGGCTCGACGTAGGCCACTTTGGGGTCATCGGCGATCTCGGCGAGCAAGGCGTCGTACTCGCTCTGGGTGAGATTCGGATCGACCGCCACCACGGTGGTGTTGCGCGTGACCTGGGAAACCACGGTCGCCGCAGTATCAATGCCCAGGTCAGCTGCCGCGGTCTCGGTGGTGCGCGTGACCGCTGCGGTCAAGGCCGCAGACCGTGCCGATCGGACCGGGACCGTACCGACGATGATGCGATCGGTCGCGGCTGGGTGAGAGCTTGTGGGCTCGCTGGAAGGTTGCGCCGCTTGGGAGGGCAGCGCAAGACCCACACTCGCTCCAGCCACGATGGCCAGAGCGGACATAGTCCCGAATGTCCGCTTCAGCATCGGTGTCAGTGTGTCGCAGACCCGCCTGGGTTGCCCGTCGGCTAGGCGCCATTCCCGGAGGATTCACAGGACGGAAGCGCATACGAACACGCCAAGGGGTCTGACGCGTCGGGACCGACGAGTCACAGATTCCGAGGACGACGGTCAGGGAGACGAGATGCGACCGAGCCGCTCAATCGGCGACTCATCGTGATGCTCGACCACGGCCCCGGGATCGATGTCGGCGACGTCGATCTGCGGTGAACCCCACTTCGCCAACGTCGACTCAATGGACTTGCGGGCGTTATCCATCTTGCGCGCGATCATCCGACGCGCCGCCCACTCGGTTTCGTTCGCACGCAGCGCGGTTTCGATGGCGTCGGCCTGCTGTTCGTTGCAGTCCAGACCGTAGGAGCGCTG
>JALQUH010000258.1 GCA_023263845.1 Candidatus Nanopelagicales bacterium
GGGACCTGTGCGCAGTGAGCGCGACAATTTGCCGTCCGTACGGCGGCTAGGCCCATGTCCGATGACTTATTTGTGCTGGGCAACTAGGGCAGGATGCTTCCCACCGGTGTGTAGGGGAGGTCGGTGAAGGTGTCGGCGACCGCGGCGTACGTAATTGCCCCCGCGTGCGTATTGAGGCCGAGTGCAAGAGCACCGTCGTCGGCGAGCGCCTGCCGCCAGCCCTTGTTGGCGAGAGCGATCGCATAGGGAAGGGTGACGTTGGTGAGAGCCTTGGTCGAGGTGTTGGCCACCGCTCCGGGCATGTTCGCTACGCAGTAGAAGATCGAGTCATGCACTCGGTAAGTCGGATCGTCGTGCGTCGTCGGCCGCGAGTCCTCGAAGCAGCCGCCTTGATCGATCGCGATATCAACGAGAACAGCACCTGGCTTCATGCGTGCGACAAGGTCATTGGATACCAACTTCGGGGCCTTGGCGCCATGAATGAGGACCGCTCCGATAACGAGATCAGCCTCGAGGACGGCGGACTCCACCTCGTACATGTTGGATGTGATTGTCTGTACGTGACCTTCGTAGAGATCATCGAGCACGCGTAGCCGCGCGACGTTGATATCCATGACCGTGACGTCGGCCTGCATGCCGACGGCAATCGTGACGGCGTTCTGACCGGCCACGCCAGCGCCGAGGACAACCACCTTGGCTGCCTGCACACCGGGTACGCCGCCGAGGAGGACACCACGACCGCCGTGGGCGCGTAGCAGGGCTTGAGCACCCACCTGGGGGGCGAGGCGACCGGCAACTTCACTCATGGGTGCCAGAAGCGGCAGGCTGCGGTCGGGCAGTTCGACGGTCTCGTAGGCGATGGCGGTGACTTTGCGTTCGAGCAGCGCCTCGGTGCACTCACGGGACGCGGCAAGGTGGAGGTAGGTGAAGAGCACCTGGCCGTCACGCATTCGGTGGTACTCCGCGGCAATCGGTTCTTTGACCTTGAGGATCAACTCACCGGTGGCCCAGACATCATCGGCCGCGGGCAGGATGGTCGCGCCCGCGCGGACGAACTCCTCGTCGGTAATCGACGAGCCAAGACCGGCGCCGGCTTCGACATAGACCTCGTGCCCATTGCGGACGAACTCGAAGACGCCCGCTGGGGTAATGGCCACGCGATACTCGTGGTTCTTCAATTCGCTGGGTACGCCGACCTTCATACCTGCCGCCTCCTCATCACGGCCACACGGCCGGGCTATCCAACGATTGTGGCTGATTCGGCACCGTGGGAAGGACTGAGCAAGCAGATTCACTGGAACAGGCACAGTCCCGCACCCGGCATCGGACACCGTAGCGGCATACAGTGTTGCGGTTGCCCACGGTCGGTCTTCAGGGAGGTGCGATGCGTTTCGTGGCGTTGACCCGTCGTACCGCCACGCTGATCGCTGTCACGACCGCCACGTTGATCGCAGTACTGGTAGCCGGGCTCCTGACGGCACCGGCTGCACATGCTCTCTTGCGCTGGACGACCTATGACGCTGGCCGCACCGCACAGCTCGGCGTACCGGACTCGCAGGTGCTCCTTGAGCACGATGGCCAGCAGACGCTCGCGTGGGTGGCGGAGGGCGAGATCCGCTCGCTCCAGTCGACGCCGGAGAGCTGGGGTGAGGCGTCCCGAGTCGCCCGAATCGATGGTGAGGCGCACCTCGTCGGTGCCATTGACTCCGCTGGTGTCGTGACCCTGGCGTGGGTGGAGGCCTCGGGTTCATCGACGTCAATCCGGTCAGCGCAGTACGACAACGGGTGGCGCGCACCGGTCGACGTGGTGGTCGATGCGCGCTCGACCAATGTGGCCGAGGTCGGACTCTCGCTGGCTGTGGTCAACGGCATCCCGTGCATCGTCGCCAGTACCGGAAGCCTGCTCGACGGGACCCGTGCGATCAGCACGTACGTCTGGGATGGGTCGACATGGATCGCGCAGGCGACACTGCCCGACATCAGTAGCCGCCCCGGAACTGGCCAGGCCTTCACCAGTGGTGACCTACTCGGAGTCACGTGGACCCAAGACCCCGACGGTGCCTCGATGGTGGCCTTCTTGGACCCGGCAACGGGAGGATGGTCGACGTCCACCGTCATCGAGACGCAGATGCCCCTGTCAGCACCGCCCCTCATCGCTGTACCCGCAGACAACGCGGGCACGACGGCCGCGATCGTCTGGGGTCGATTCGACGCCGCGAGCGGGTTGCGCACCTGGTACTACGCGCTGCTGTCCGAGAAGGTCGTCGGCCCGAAGGTGAAACTCGCCGTGGGGATGCCGAACTCGGTCCGCCCCGTGGGGACGTGGGCCGCGGGTACGTTGTGGGTTGCCGGTTCGACCTCGTCGGCTTTGGTGTCGGTGTGGGGACGCGGCGCCACGAACGTTGATGAGTCCGTGGCGACTCCCGGACTGATCGTCAACTCCGTGTCTTTGGCCCTCGAGGGCGACGATCACCTGCTCATGGGGTGGATGTCCCAGGACCCCGGTACCTCCGTTGCCTTGAACGTGGCACAGCGCCTACGTGACGCGTGGGCGGAGGGACCGGCGCTGGAGGGTGCGCGCGTGGGCGGTGTCGTCTCAGCGGCGCGGCCGACCCTGCTGTGGCAGCGCGCGGTGGGCGGCGCTGGGCGCGGCGATGTTGTCGTGACGGCATATCAGGACGTTCCGCTGGGAGTTCCGGACGTGTGGAAGCTGCGCGTCAAGAATGGGCCGACCGTGACGGTTCGCTGGCGCCCACCGGCCGATGCTGCCGGGATCACCGGGTACGTCGTACAGGTGCGCAAGGGCAAGCAGCCATGGCGGACACGCACGACCACCGACGCGGGTGATCCGACGTACACCTTCCGCGGGACTGCGGGGTCGACCTATCGGGTGCGGGTGGCGGGGGTTGGTTTCGGTGAGCGCGGTGCCTGGTCTGCGGTGAAGGGCGTCACGGTTCCTAAGGAGCCACAGCCAACTCAGCCCTAGTGGCGGTCGGTGGGCGAGGTTTCAGTCAGTCACGACTTGTCGTGATCGCCGGTGAGCGTGGCATTTGGCGGCGCGGTGTTCTCGACGTGGCCGCAGGTGATGCAGACTCGCCCATCACCCTCGGACTGGTAGAGGTGACCGAGCGCTGAGCACCCCGGGTTGCCCTCGAGCGATACCGACATAACGCCATCCTCCTGCACATCTGCTGTTGAGTGGGAGTTAAACCGCCGTGGCGAGTTCGGCCATCGCGGCCTCATCAAGATGCACCTGGGCTGCCGCGCAGTTCTCGCGAAGATGTTCTGGCGAACCCGTGCCGGGAATCGGCAACAGCACGGGTGACTTTTGCAACAGCCACGCGAGCGCAACCTGCGACGGCGTGCACCGGTGTCGCTCTGCGATCGCGGCGAGCGGCCCGTCAGCAGCGGTCAGATCGCCACGACCGAGTGGGAACCACGGGATGAAGCCGATGTTATGCGCGGTGCAGTGCTGCAGCAGCGCATCGCTTTGCCGCTCGCCGGCGTGGAAGAGGTTCTGCACGCTGACGATCTCCATCACCTGCTGCGCCCGCTGCAACTCGGCGACCGAAACCTCCGACAGACCGACATGTCGGATGAGGCCCTCGTCCTGCATCTCCTTGATGACGCCGAACTGCTCGTCCTCGGGTACGGCCGGATCGATGCGGTGCAGCTGCCACAGGTCGATGCGGTCCACACCGAGTCGGCGAAGCGACATCATCACGCACTGTCGTAGGTACTCCGGCCGGCCGACCGGGCGCCACTCGTCAGGCCCGTGGCGGGTGAGACCACCCTTCGTCGCGACGATCACGTCGCCGTACGGGTTGCCTGATTTCCCGGTGCGCAGAGCCTCGCGGATGAGGTCCTCGCTGACGAACGGCCCGTAGGAGTCGGCGGTGTCGATGAAGTCCACACCGAGGTCGACGGCCTCACGAAGGACGGCAATGGCGCGGTCGTGGTCGGGTGGGTCGCCCCAGATACCGGCCCCGGTGATGCGCATCGCTCCGAAGCCGAGGCGATAGACCGTCATCGGGTCCGTCGTGCCGAGGGTGAACTGGCCGGATGCATGTGCGGGCTTGGTCATGGTCTTATTGCATCACCTTGTTGCCAGGGGAATGGCGGAATCTGTCGGTGTGCACTCCGCACAGCGGCCAGGAGGTCTGCTGGCGGATATTCCATGGCCGCTTGAGGATCATTCGGCCTAGCGTGCCCACGTTGACTTCTGAGAGGCAAGGGATGCACACATGCGCGAACTAACCCTGGACGACCTCGACGACATGGTTCTAGGAGCGACCCTCCTCGGCACAGGAGGAGGGGGGGATCCCTACATTGCCCGGCTCATGGTCCGCCAGGCGATGGAGGACTACGGCTCGGTGAACATTGTCGAGCCGAGTGAACTCCCCCCGGATGGACTCGTTCTGACGACCGCCGTCATCGGCGCTCCGACGGTCATTGTGGAGAAGGTCCCGGCGGGCACTGAGTTCACCTCAGGTGTTAAGGCGTTGGCCTCCTATTTAGGTAAGGATCCCGTTGCGCTAATGCCGATTGAGGTCGGTGGGATGAACACGTTGATTCCCCTTGCGACCGCGGCGGAACTCGGACTGCCTGTCATTGACGCGGACTCCATGAGACGGGCCTTCCCGCAGATTGAGATGACCGTCTTCACGCTCGCAGGGATCCCGGCCTCGCCTATGTCTGTTGCCGACGAGAAAGGCAACCTCGTCGTCTTCGAGACCGTCTCAAACCAGATGGCAGAGACGCTCGCACGTACCTCGGTGATGCAGTTGGGAATGGCGAACGCGATTTCCTGCTACTCCATGACGGTCGACCAGGTGGCCAGGCACGGAATCCAAGGGTCGATGAGCTATTGCGTTGACCTGGGCAAGCGGTTATCGGCCGTCCAGCGAGGAGAAGAGGGGGCCTTCGACGCTTTCCTGGAGTTTGCCGAGGCGGAGGTGGTCTTCACCGGCAAAATCATCGACATTGACCGTCGAACGACGGAGGGCTTCGCTCGCGGCACGGTCGTCATTGAGCATCTCCATGATCCGGCGCGCACGATGCGCATCGAGATCCAGAACGAATTGCTCCTCGCATTTGAAGATGGTGAACCGGTTGTGACGACCCCGGATCTCATTTGCCTCCTCGATCTAGAGACAGCCGGGCCCATTACGACCGAGACGCTGGCCTACGGACAGCGTGTCAACGTCATCGCGATGCCGTGCGCTCCCGAGTGGCACCAGCCGGGAATGATCGAACTTGTAGGCCCTGCTGCCTTCGGGTACGACGTCGACTATGTGCCCATTTCTGGGCGGAAGGAATCAGCCCAGTGACACATCTTCGTATTGGTATCGATGTCGGCGGCACGAATACCGACGCGGTGGTTGTTGACCAAGACGGTGCCGTTATCGCTTCGACCAAGGCGGCAACAACCCCGGACCCATCCCTCGGGATTCGCAGCGCCCTTGATGCCGTCGTACAGGGCGTGGACAAGTCCGTCATCACCCAGGCGATGCTGGGCACCACGCACCCGGCGAACGCGATCATCAGGCGCCGAGACCTCGAGCCGGTCGGCGTTCTGCGACTTGCTGCACCATCGAGTCTGGCAGTGCGTCCGGGCGCCGCATGGCCCCGTGACTTGCACGCAACGGTGATTGGACCCGCTGAGATCATCCGCGGTGGTTTCGAATACGACGGCCGAGAGATCGCACCCCTTGACGAGGATGCCGTGCGCCGATTTGCCGCTGCGTGTGTCGGCAAGGTGCAGTCCCTCGCCATCACGTCGGCATTTGCACCGGCCTCCTTCGACCATGAGCAGCGAGCCGGCGAGATCGTTGCCGCTGAGGTCGGCGATGCCCTGCGCGTCGGCCTGTCGCATCAGGTTGGCAGCATCGGTATGCTCGAACGCGAAAATGCCACCATCCTTAATGCTGCCCTCTTCGGCGTCGCTCAGGCGGTCGTTGATGGATTCCATGCTGCGCTGGCAAGCCACGGCCTGAACGTCGAGTCCTACCTGACGCAGAACGACGGCACTTTGATGACGTCGGATGAGGCTGTACGCCTGCCGATCTTGACGGTGGGCTCCGGTCCAACGAACTCAATGCGTGGAGCGTGCGCTCTCGCCGGGCTCAGTGACGCCCTCGTCATCGACGTTGGTGGAACGTCAGCCGACGTCGGAATCTTGGTGGATGGGTTCCCGCGAGAGTCGTCAGCAGCCGTTGAAGTCGGTGGTGTGCGAACGAACTTCCGGATGCCTGACCTCATCTCCATCGGCCTCGGAGGAGGAACAATCGTCTCGATGGAGGACGGCTCTGTCACTGTGGGACCCGACTCTGTGGGGTACCGCGTGATCACGGAGGCGCTCATCAACGGCGGATCTACGCTGACCTTGAGTGACATTTCGACGGCCGGTGGGCGGCTCAGCGGATTCGGTGACTCAGGGCGTGTGGCCGACCTTGATCCCGCAGTGGTCGAGGGCGCACTGGCCTGGGTGGACGAACAAGTACAGATTCTGAGTGAGCGCATGAAGGCGTCACGTCAGTCGCTGCCGTTGATCGCTGTCGGTGGTGGATCCCACCTTGTCCCGGACCACGTGCCCGGCGTCGCGGAAGTCATCCGCCCCGCGCACCATGCCGTGGCGAATGCCTTTGGTGCTGCGATCGCTGAGGCGTCTGGCGCCGTAGACCGCGTGTATCGGTACGAGAGCGAAGGTCGAGAGAAGTGCCTCGATGACGCCAAGCAACTGGCGGTGGATGCTGCCGTGCGGTCAGGGGCCGACCCGGACCAGGTGCGGATTACGTCCGTCGTTGAGGTCCCCATGTCCTACCTTCCCGGGCAGGGGTGTCGCGTGCAGGTCAAGGCCGCTGGTCCTCTCGCGTCGACCGGGGCCTAGTGGTGACGTCCGAGGTCGAGCGGGTGTACCGGGCCTACAACGAGGCGGAGAACCGGCACGACATCAAAGCAACGGGGCGCATGGTAGGTGCTGATCTGACCGTCAGCATCAATGGGGTTAGTCGCCTGTCCTCCGGTGCCGACGACGACCGAGCGAACGCAGAGCTGTTCGCCGCGTATCCGGATTATCGCCGCGAGATCGTCGACATCGTGGCAAGCGGTAATCGTGGAGCAGTCAGGTGGCGAATGCTGGGATCCGCGGTTGACGGGTCCGGCCTTCCCGACCTAGATGTGCACGGATGCTCCGTCGTAACGGTGACTGACGGCCAACTGGTCGAGGCGCACCTTTATGTCGATGAACGGGCCTTAACCGCGGTTCTACCTGAGTGAGCCCTGTGATTGCCACCGCCGACTGTCACAACGATCTCCTGATCGGTTGCCTGCACTTGCGCGAGCGCGGCGCTACCGACCCGTTCGGTGACTTCTGGCTCCCTCAACTTCGAGAGGGAGGAGTAGTGCTTCAGGTCCTTCCGGTCTACGTCGAGGAACAGTTTGTCGGTGAAGGCGCCCTTCGTCGCAGCCTGATGCTTCTTGAAGAGGCCTACCGCATTGAGGCGCGACACTCGCGGGACGTGGCGATCTGTACGACGGGCCCCGACATTGAGAGGGCTATCGAAGGAGGACGTATCGCCTTCGTGCTCGCCCTTGAGGGCGCTGAGGGCGTTGGCCGCGATCTCGACGTCCTGCGAACCTACTTCAGGGTCGGCGTGCGCATGATCTCCATGACCTGGAACCGGCGCACGATGATGGCCGACGGCATCGGTGAGCGCGACACCGGTGGCCGGCTCACCTCTTTGGGCGTGGAGGCACTTGCCGCGATGGAGGAACTCGGCATAGTGGTCGATGTCAGCCATCTTTCCGAGGCTGGGTTCTGGCACATCGCCGAAGTCGCTCGCCGACCGTTTGTGGCCAGCCACTCGTCATGTCGTGCCCTGCAGGATCACCCCCGGAATCTCACAGACGAGCAGTTGGCAGCTATCGGCAGGGCAGGCGGTTTTGTGGCGTTGAACGCGTTCGGTCCGTTCCTGTCCGATGAGGCGAGTGTCGATGACCTCATCACACATGCACGACATGCCACGGCAATTCTGGGTACCGGCAATGTCGGTCTCGGAATGGATTTCATGTACGACCTCATGCGCCAGGTCGACCCTATTCTCGGCGGCGCATTGGTCACGGTCGACGACATTCCCTTTCCCGAAGGCCTCCGGCGCCCTGCAGACCTGTCTGCTGTCGCCCGGCGTCTTGAAGAGGCCTTGGGTTCCCTCGATGCGATGGAGATATCCAGTGGCGCTCTGCGCGGGCACCTAGGCCGCCTCCTTCCGGTGACCTAGTTCGGGGGGTGCAACCATGGGCACCATGAGTGGTCACTTCGTACGCAATCGTGCGGACGCGGCACCTGTAACGCTTCGCCAACTGATTGCCGCCAGCGTGCTGGCTGACCGGGGGGAGGTCGTCGCAGGCATCGACGGGCTTGATCGAGTTGTCGCCGACGTCGTCACCGGTGCCCTCCGCGGGTCCAGTGGACCCCTCGCCATTCCCCCCTCGGCCCTTGCAGTCTTAGCGGGTGACTCGATGCGGACGGACACCTATCAGGTCGACATGGCCGTACTAGCGGCCAGTGAGTCCGACGCAGCAGGCATCGTGCTATGCACCGAGCGCACCAATGTCGTGCTCGCGGCCACCCGATTGGCCAACAAGTTGCGCGTGCCCGTCATCGTCACTGAGTCAGAGGATCCCATCACGCTCGCCGATGCACTGCGTGTCATAGTGCGCGAGCCGCGGATGCTGCGCAGTGACGTCCTTCTCTCGCTCGTGACCTCACTGACTCGGGTGTCCCCGAATGCCTCCGTGGACGACGTGCTCAGCCGCGTCTCATCGGAGTTGTCAGTGGATCTTGCCCTTGTGCACACGGATGGAACCTCGGTGGCCGGACATCCCGACGTTCAGGTGGAGGATCGGGGTGCCTTCCTCGAGGTACCAACGACGACGACGGCCTCGCCCTGGTCGTTGCGCGCCCAACCGTTGAACCTCGCACGACGCGAGCCGCCTACCTTCTGGTTGGTAGCGCGCATGCACCACCCCACTAGCGCTCAAGAGAGCGTGGTTTCCGATGGCCTCAGCATCGTCTCGTGGTTCCTTGGGACGCGATTGGTGGCCGATCGCTTGGAGCGAGAGCGCGACTCGCGATTCCGGATGGGCGTGCTGAACTCGATCCTCGCTGCGCAGGAGGGCTTCGACACCGCTCTCCTGCAGAGCCTGGCGACGCTGGGCTGGAATGTCGATGGCTGGTGCACTGCCATTCACGTGCAGGTTTCCGGCGAGGCCGACTCACTGCGCATTCTCGCGCTCACTGAGACTCTCACCCGCTCGCTGGCCGACGAAGATCTCTCCGGCCCGGTGATTGAACGCTCAGATGGGTGGAGTCTGTGGCTGACCGCGCAGCAGGAACCGCAGGCTGCCTCGTATCGCACCGTCTCCGAGGCGGTCGCCACCGCGGTGGAGTCATTCATGGCCATGTCACCACGAATGCGTCTGCACGCCGGTATCGGCCGTCCCTATCTGGGCCTCGACGGCCTACGCACGAGCCTGTCCGAGGCCCGTGAGGCGGCCACGATTGCCCAGGCGTCGGGTGGTCGAACGGGCGTTCAACACATCGACGAGATGGGGGTACGCCGTATCCTGCTGGGTTGGTACGCCTCAGATTCATTTGCGGAGTTCGCCGTCACCCTGCTGGGGCCTTTGCTGGCGCAGGATCCGGATGGGACGCTGCTGCACACGCTCGAGGTCTATCTCGACGAGGAGTCGAGTGCGACCCTTGCCGCGTCTCGCCTAGGTGTGCATCGAAACACCATTCTGAATCGCCTTGAGCGACTGAGGGGACTGCTCACTGTGGACCTAGATGACCCAGAAGAGCGGCTTGCGGTGCAACTGGCCTGCCGGGTGGTGAAACTCAAGCGTGCTGAGCAGGGGTAACTGGGCAGGAGCAGTAAGGCTCAATCGCGTGGATCTCGGCTGATCACGGGCTCAATGACCGGCACGAACTGATCGAGTTCCTCATGAGCGGGGCGCTCGTATCCCAACGCGCGACTGGTTCGCCAGCCGTGCCGCAGATCCAAGTCAGCCAGGAACTCGGCGTAACGAAGAGGCGCCACGATCGCATCGATCACAGGTACGCCGAGTTCCTCCTGCACTTTGCGGTAGAAGCCGAACTCGATGGTGCAGCCCAGGACGATGACATCGGCGCCATCTTCCTCGACAGCTTTGCGGGCCTCCGTCAAGATGCGGTCCTCAGTGCATGCAGGATCGGCCTGGAACTCGTTGACTGTCATCCGTAGGACGCGAAATCCGGCGAAGCGGTCCCCGAAACCGTACTTCTCGACATTCTCGTGCATCTCGGGGATCCACTTGGACCGTCCGACCAAGATCGACACCCGCTCCCCCAAGGTGGAGGCAATGTGCATACAGGCCTCAGCCGGCGCGGTCACGGCCATGGATCCGGATATCTCACGCGCACCACGGAGGAAGGGGTCGTAGAAGCAGCCGATGACCGCCGCGTCGTAGCCCTGCTGCTCACCCCAGCGGATCGCACCCATCGTTGGACCTGCCACCACCATCTCGTAGGCGTTGTACTCCAGGTGGTTCGGCGACACGTCGTGGAGAGAAACAACGTCGATCCGAGTATCGGGAAGCGCCTCTTCGCGCAACGCTGCTCCGATGGGCTCGTCGTAGGCGCTGGTGCCGACGGGGTTGATCCACATAATGCGACGCGACATGATGGCTCCTAGATCGTGGTTGTTGCAGTCTGGCCCCGATCTCATGCCAGGAACATGGGCGCGGTGCCCTATTCAACGGACCTAGTTGGGCACACCGTCACGAGGGGGGTTCATCCTCGGCGACTTGTGCGAAATGCTCAGGAGTAGTCCATGAAGTTGGCGAAGTGCCTCTGTGCGAGGCGCAGCCATCTGCCTAGCCTCCCGGAAATGGCCTTCGGGCCACCCCCGCCTAGCTTGGAGGATGCATGTTCCGAACCCGTACTGCCCGACCAGCGTTGCTGGTCGCCGCCGGGGCTGTCCTCGCTCTCACCCTGGCCGCCTGTGGCGGCGGTGGAGGCGACGCGGCCTCGAGTTCCGCGGCCCCTGAAACATCAAGTTCAAGTTCGAGCTCTGCGGAGCCCGCTCCCACCGATAACGGTGGCGCACCACTGGATGCCAAGATCGCCTACCTCTCGGCCAGTTCAGCCAACACCTGGCTGCAGGCTTCGAAGGCTGCGATGGAAATGGTCGGGGCTCAGGACGGCGTTGAACTCGTAGAGTTTGATGCGCAGTTCACTCCTGGAGAGCAGGCGAAGCAGATTCAGGATGTCATTGCCTCGGGAGACTACGACGGCATCATCATCGCAGGCATCGACGGCGCGGCGCTGATTCCGGATCTGCAGGCCGCGATCGCGGCGGGGCTTCCGGTGGTGGTGCTCAATCAGGTTATTGGTGAGAAGTTGGATACGGCTGAACCGCAGTTTGAAGGTGCCAGCGCGAGTGTCATGGTGCCCCCACTGGAATCCGGTCGCCTTCTCGGTCAACTCACGCTGAACGCCTGTGAGGGAGTCTCGCCCTGCAATGTCGTGTACTTCTACGGCATCAAGGGAACACCGATCGACACCGCGGTGAAGATGGGCTTCGATGAGGTCACCGCCGCGAACTCCGACATCGTGATCGTCGCCGAGGCCGAGGGTCAGTACCTCGGGCCGGACGTGGCACTTGCGGCAATGCAGGACGTCATGCAGCGCACCAAGGACTTCAGCGTCGTCACCGGGCCTGATCAGGCCATGGTGGGCGTTGAGCTGGCGCTGACGGATGCGAGTGTCACCGACGTGAAGATCATTGGCTTCGGCGGCTCTGAGATTGCGATCGCATCAGTCAAGGACGGCAAGTGGTACGGGGACCTCTTTGGCGCACCGTATACGGAGGGTGAGCTGGCGATGCAGGCGATGATCGCGGCGCTGCGCGACGGCACCGTGACCGGAGGCGTCAACCCCCTTGCTGACTTCCCCAACGGCGGACTAGTGACGGCCGACAACGTCTCGGACTTCACTCCCCAGTGGGCAGGTTGATCGATGCGGTATGTCGACTGAGGGCCCGGCTGTTGAGTTCCGCGACATCACGCGGACGTTCGGCGCGACCGTAGCACTCAACAGCGTTTCTCTCTCGATTGCCGCCGGCGAGGTTCACGCGCTGGTCGGGGAGAACGGGGCAGGAAAGTCGACACTGGGCAAGTTGCTCGCCGGAATCATTCCCCCAGATAGCGGCGAGATCATGCTGGCGGGGAGGCCCGAGGTTCTCGGGTCTCCCCGCCAAGCATTGTCCGCGGGCGTGACGATGATCGCTCAGGAGCTCTCCCTTGTTCCTGAACGCAGCGTCTTGGAGAACGTCTTCCTTGGGATTGAGCCGCATCGAGGTCCGTGGGTACGTCGACGGGAACTCCGTGATCGGTTCGACGCCCTCGTCAGACAGAGTGGCATTTCCGTGCCGGCCAATGCCCTCGTGGGATCCCTGCGTATCGGTGAGCAGCAAAAGGTGGAGATCCTGCGGGCCTTGGCACGAGATGCACGTGTGATCGTCATGGACGAACCCACCGCGAGGCTGTCACTGCAGGAGACCGCGGTGCTGCTTGAGTCGGTGCGAACATTGCGCGAGCGAGGGACGACCATCGTCTTTGTCTCGCACTTCTTGGAGGAGGTTCTGCAGATCGCGGACACTGTGACGATCATGCGCGACGCACGGGTGGTCCGCTCCGGTCCGGCTGCCATGGAGACCAAACAGTCCTTGATCGAAGCCATGACCGGCCGTCCTCTGGACGCGATGTTTCCGCCGCGCGTCTACCCCTCGAGCGAGGCTCCCGACGTATTGCGCGTGGAGTCCTTGTCGCGTGCGGGGCACTTTGCAGACGTCTCGTTCAACGTTCGCGCGGGTGAGATCGTGGTCCTTTCTGGCCTTGTCGGGTCCGGGCGCAGCGAGATCCTGCAGGCCATCTACGGCGCCTCTCCGGCGGACAGTGGGTCGATGTACCTAGGCGGTACGCCGTTCGATCCGAAGCACGTACGGAACGCCATCGCTAATGGACTCGCCTTGATTCCGGAGTCCCGCAAAGACCTAGGGCTCATCCTCGGTGCCTCGGTTGCCGACAACATCACATTGCCCTACCTCGCAGATGTAGAGCGTGCCGGACTCATCTCCTGGCGGCGGGAAGCGGCCGTTGCACGAACCCGCATGACGACCGTTGGAGTCAAGGCGGCTTCCCCGCAAGCCCCGGTCACCACCCTGTCCGGCGGCAACCAGCAAAAGGTGCTGTTTGCCAGGTCCCTTGTTCGCACGCCTGTCCTGCTACTGGCCGATGAGCCCACGCGAGGGGTCGACGTAGGGGCGAAGCGCAGCATCTATGACCTGATCTCGGACCTAGCCAAGGAGGGTATGGGTGTGCTCGTGGTCTCGAGTGAGATCGAGGAGGTGATGGGCCTCGCTCACAGGATCGTGGTGATGCATCAGGGGCGTATCGCCGCACAGTTCAATGCTCAAGAGACTGAAGAGTCCGCGGTTATTTCGGCCGCGTTCGGGAAGCTGGGAGCCGCATCATGACGGTTGTTGAGCCTGCGTCAGCCACGGAGGCAGCGTCGACCCGACGTTGGACCTATTACCTAACGAATTACGGCATTGTGTGGCTCACCATCGCCCTCTTTGGCTTGCTGGCGACCACCACCGAAAACTTCATTAGTGCAGACAACTTCCGCAACATTCTGGACCAGCAGTCCATTGTGCTCATCGTCGCAGTCTTCGTGACGATGCTCTTGATTTCGGGGAACTTCGACATCTCGATCGGAGCCATCTACACGCTCATCCCCCTCATTGCGCTCCGTGTATTCGACGCGACGGCGTCGATAGCTCTCCTAGTAGTCATTGGCATCGTCGGAGGTGTCGCTGCAGGCAGCGTCAATGGCCTGATTGTCACCAAGGGGCGAATCAATTCCTTCGTGGCAACCTTGGCAACTGCCCTGGTCTTCTTTGGATTGGCCTACCTGGTCACGGGCGGCATGATTCTGCGAATCTCCGATCTCGATATTCGGGCCCTCGTCACCACCCGGGTTCTTGGCCTTACAACGTCGACATGGATCGCCGTGGCGGTGGTCATCGTTGCCTGGCTCCTGCTCGAGCGAACACGCTTCGGTCGCTATGTGTTCGCCATCGGAGGCAACAGGGAGGCCGCCCGTTTGGCCGGGGTTCCCGTGGATCGCATCGTCTTCCTCATCTTCTTGTTGGTGGGTGCCGCGGCCGGCCTCGCCGGCACGATGAACACGGCTCGCACACTCACAGCGCAAGCCAGCGACGACTTCAGCCTGGTGTTCACTGTGATCGCTGCCGTGGTCGTCGGTGGAACATCCATCATGGGTGGATTCGGTGCCATCTGGCGCACCATCGTGGGCGTCTTCTTCATCGCGTTCCTGGGCAATGGCTTCAACCTCAACGGGATCGATCCGGTGATTCAGCGCATCATCGAGGGGCTGGTGATCCTGGCGGCGGTGGGCCTTGACGCGTGGACGAGATCTCGACACAAAGCCTGATCGCGTCGGTTCCCCTACGGCAGGATGGCGCCCGTGATCGATTGGGGCCTCGTCTCGTGCGGGTTGCGCGGTCACATCACCTACCGCCCCGACGAGGCCGAGTACGCCGATCGCTTGCGGGCTACGGCCGCTGCTGGCGAGGTGTGGCGGTGCCTGCGGTGCGGCGACTACGTCCCCGGTGAGCCGGCCGGTGCGGGGCCGGCTGACCTGGCTCCGACCCCGACGCGGGGTAGGGCATTGCGTCAGCTGATCATCTTGCGCCTGCTCGCCGTACTGCGCGGGGTTGAGGGTTCGCTATGGCTGATCGTGGGTATTACCGCGATCGTCGTGCGTGCGCGGGTTCCGGAATTTCTGGCGGCCCTCAAGCAGGCCTTCCCCGCGTTAGAGCCAGCGACCCAGACCATCGGCTGGAACATCGAGCGCTCCTGGCTCGCCCGATCGGTCGACCGCTGGGGGGAGGTCAGCCCCGACACCATTGCTCTTTTCGGACTCGCCATCGCGACGTTGGGTGCGGTGAAATGGCTCGAGGCTGTCGGGCTATGGCTGGCCAAGCGCTGGGGTGAGTACCTCTCGGTTATCGCGACTGGCGCCTTCATCCCGCTGGAGATCTGGGAAATGATCGAGCACGTCACCGTCTTCAAAGTCGTCATCTTCGCCATAAACCTTGCGGCGGTCGCGTGGCTCATCGTCGTCAAGCGCCTGTTCGGCGTACGCGGCGGTCGGGCGGCGGAGGAAGCGGAGAACGAGGAAGTGTCGCTCCTGACGGTGGAGAAGGCAGCCGAAGTCGGCTGATTCGGATTGGCGCGCCGCCGGGACAGTTAGGCGGCGCTAAGTGTCCCAGCGACGCGCCAGTTCCGGGTTGTCCGCGATATCGACACCGACCCCATACGCGCTCCACTGGGCGGCTGGCAGACTTGGGCCATGGCTGACGTCTACGCACCGGACCCTGATCGCTACGACGGGCGCATGCCCTACCGCCGCTGCGGACGCAGCGGCCTCAAGCTCCCCGCAGTGACCATCGGCTGCTGGCACAACTTCGGTGACGACACCCCGCTGGAGACCCAGCGCGACATTCTGCGCACGGCCTTTGACCTCGGCATCACGCACTTCGACCTCGCCAACAATTACGGTCCGCCCTTCGGCTCGGCGGAGGTCAATGTCGGTCGGATTCTCGCCGAGGACTTTGCAGGACTGCGCGATGAACTCGTCATCTCCAGCAAGGCCGGGTGGGATATGTGGCCCGGCCCGTACGGCGACCTCGGCTCCCGCAAGTACATCCTCGCCTCACTCGATCAATCACTGGATCGCCTCGGGCTGGACTACGTCGACATCTTCTACCACCACCGGCCCGACCCCGAGACGCCGCTGGAGGAGTCGATGGGTGCGCTTGCGACAGCCGTGCACTCCGGCAGGGCGCTGTACGCCGGCATCTCGTCGTACTCGCCGAGCCGCACCCGTGAGGCCGCGCGGATCCTCGGTGACATGGGTGTGCCGCTGCTCATCCACCAGCCGTCGTACTCGATGTTCAACCGCTGGATCGAGGGCGATGGCCTGGTCGACACCTGCGGCGACCTCGGCGTCGGCATGATCACCTTCAGCCCGTTGGCCCAGGGCATGCTCACCGATCGCTATGCCCAGGGCGTGCCCAAGGGTTCACGCGCGGAGCAGGGCAAGTCCCTCGACCCGGTCATGGCCAACGAGGACAATCTGGCGCGCGTGCGCGGACTCGCGGCGATTGCCGCCGAGCGCGGTCAGTCGCTCGCGCAGATGGCGGTGGCCTGGACCCTGCGCGATCCGCGGGTGACGTCGACGTTGCTGGGGGCGAGCAGTGCGCAGCAACTGCGCGAGACCGCGGCGGCGGTGCAGAACACCGAGTTCAGTGCGGCCGAGATCGCGGCGATCGATGAGTTCGCGGTCGAGGCCGGTATCGACCTGTGGCGCGACCAGTCCCGCTTCGCGTAGCACTCAACAAGGGTGTCGACGCCTAGGCGCCCGTGGTGACACGGCGTACGACGTCGCCGGCAATCGGCGTAGAGATAAGCAGTCGACGAAACTCCTCGTCACGCAACTCCAGGATCACCCCGGGCAGGTTCTTGTACATCGCGGTGAAGTCGGTGCCGTAGCGATAGCGCATTCGGCCGAGCAGGATCACATGCGGGAGTCCGGTCCCGGGCATGCGCCAACCGCGGACATGTGGCCACAGGTCGGAGATGGCCCGGGCGTGCTCGATGTGATCCCACGGGACCGAAAAACTGCCGTGGACCCCGCCGATCTGTTCCAAGCGGTTGAGCCGCACCCTGAGCGCGTCGGGGGTGATCTCCAGCACAGCCATGTCCACAGCGTGCCACCACGTCCTGCGCACTGTCGCACCCACCTGACATGCTCGGGGCATGGCATATCCGCCCCGCGCTCCGGTCCCGGTGGTGGTGCCCCCCGCGCCGCTGCCGGAGCGACCGTGGTCGGCCTCGGCGATCGAGGACTTCCTCGGCTGCCCGCTTCGCTACTGGTGGCGCAAAGTAGCCGGGTGGCAGACCCCCTCGACCGTGCCCATGGTGACTGGCCGCGCCGTGCACCTCGCGTTGGAGCACCTGCTCGAACTCCCTCCTGACGAGCGGCTGCCCGAGCGTGCCGAAGTCTTCCTTGCCGAGGCCATCGCGAGCGAACTCGCCGAGGCCGGGCCACACATCGCCGAGGCGGAGGTCACGTCGGGGGCCGAGGCCGCCATGGCGGCGTACTGGCAGACCGAGGTTCCGGCCGACATCGAGGTGGCGCCGGATGGGCTCGAGATGACCGTCGAGGTGCCGCTGCGGGGCTTGCCCTTCCTCGGCTACATCGATCGAGTGGCGGTCGTCGACACCGGCCTGCGCGTCACCGACTACAAGACGGGTGCTCCCAAGCCGCGCTACTGGTGGGGCTACTGGCGACAGCAGATGCTGTACGCCGCCGCGCTCGATGCGTTGGACTCCCCCGTCGCCGAGGTCGAACTGCTCTATCTCAAACAGCCGCGGGCCGTGACCCGTCCGGTCTATCCGGCCGCGGTCGGTCGTGCGCTCGCGGAGTTGGAGACCGCGCAAGAGCAGCGCGCCGCGATGGCCGAGGCCGATACCTGGGAGGCACGACCCGGCCCCCTGTGCCGCTACTGCGACTTCGCCAGCGTCTGCCCATCCCAGCGCGGCCGCGCCCCTGCGCCCGGTTCGGCCGAGAGCGATGCTCAGCTCATCGAGGTTGGACTCACCCGACGAGAACATGCCCCGACCGAGGGCGACCTGCTCGACATGCTCGATGACGAGGGCCGCTCATGATGACTCCTCGAGTCGACATCCCGGCCTGGCGACCGCCGTGGCCGGTCGATGTCAAGGAGCGCTTCATCCGGGTTAGCGCGGCACATCTGCGCGGTGACGAGCGGTGGGAGTGCGCCGAGCAGGTGGCTCTCAAGGCGCGTCCGGGCATCTATGCCAAGAGCCCGGACTCCGTGCGCGTTGCCTACCCGCCGTACCGCTCCTTCCCCCTCGGCCTGGTCCGCCAGGCGGCGTACGCCGTTTTCGCCAAGGGGTTCGACGCCGAAGCTGCACTAGCGCAGGCGCGCGATGCGCAGTCGTACGGGGACACCGTGGTCGCTGACGACACCATGCCGGTTGCGCAGGAGGGCCTGACCGGCTATCTCATCGCGGTCGAGCGGCTACGCGATGCGGGTGTGCTGTCCACTCAGTCCGTCGTGCGTGAATTCTTCGCGGTGGACGAGGCCGAGAGCGAAGCCGTGCGCGTGGAGTGGGCGGCGTGGGGCCTGCTTCACGTCGATCCGGCCAGCGGCGAACGTGAGTTCCACATCCTCACCTGGGACAACGCTGGCCTACGCGCCCGGCCGGACTCCTACCTTGCCGTCTACGCACGAGTGGCAGCTGACGCGCTGATGCATCACGAGGATCAGCGCCATCGCGAACGTCGCGAGCCTGGGCCGCATCAACCACCCCCGGCAACCCGTGTGCGTGTGCGAGAGATTGGCGTGCTCGATTCCACGGAACAACTGCTCATCGATGTCGCTCCGGACGACCTGCGTTCGGCATTCCCGGAGTTGGTTGCCCCGGCGTTGCCCGTGCTGGCCGGCGGCTCCTTCAACCCCGGCAGCCGCTGCGCGGAGTGCACGGCCCGCAACACGTGTCCGGCGCTCCCGCGCATGCCGGGAGTCTTCGGCGTCGCCGGATCCAGCACCTGGACACGCGCGCTCGCACCGAATGACCTGACGGCGGCGCGGGTGTGCACCTGGCAGGTGCATCTGCAGCGAGAACTTTCATTGCCGCGGGCTCGACAGGAGACCACCGCTGCCATGTCACGCGGATCCCATCTGCACGCCTGGCTCGAGCATGCTCATGGCCGCTTCATCCCGTGCTCTGAAGCAGATGTCCCCATGCCCGGGGACGGCATCGGCGAGGTCGCCGAGCGACTGGGCTGGACACCCGAGCAGTACGCCGCGCTGCGCCCCTACCTCGTGGCCCATCAACAGGGCTGCCCCCTCCACGCCGACGACATCGCCGCGGTCCAGCCTGAGCGCTCGCTCACCGCGTGGGACACCGACGCCGACGTCATCATCAGCACTCGAGCTGATCTCGTTCTCGACACCTCGAGCGGAATCGTCGTCCGCGAGACCAAGAGTCTGGCCGAGGCGCCTGAGGAATCCTCGACGGCGGAACTACTCGAGCGCTATCCGCAGGTGGCGGTGACTCTGTGCCTGCTGGCCGACGGATTAGATCCCCTCACCGGAGAGGTGTCCGCTTCGTCGACTCCCGCTGTCGTCCAGTTGGAGATGATCTGGCCCGGCGGTCAGGTCGTTCGCATGTTTGATGCTGCCGACCCCGAGGTGGTCCTCGCTGCCCGTGCGATGGTCGCCGAGGCAGTTGACACCATCATCTACACCGAGCCGACGCCAAACCTCGGCCGCTGGTGCAATTGGTGTCCGGTCGCACGCTGGTGCACTGCTCGCAATGGCTCCGATCTGGTCGAGATGGCCGAGGAAGAGGTGGTGGCATCAGGTGGGAACGGGCCCTCGCGCGTGTCGCTGCTCGCCTACGCCGAGGATGTCTCCGGTGCTGAGGATGACCTCCCGTTCTAGTCAGGCGTCGGTGCCGCAGTCGGGCGACCAACGATGATGCCGGAGGATCACACGACTGCAGGTCGTCCCCGGTGACGGTCGTGGAGCGGCGAGTGCGCAGCGCACGGCCCCTCGATGCCGCCTCGACGCTGCGCATGATTGGCCGCAATCGCCATGACCACGCCGTACGCGTCGACGGCGCGATTGTCTGGTACGTCGCCCGCACTCCGGAGGGACCGCTCACCTGCCGCTTAGAGCAGATGGACGAGCACGTGATCGACGCACAGATGTGGGGTGCGGGTGCGGCCTGGCAAGCCGAGCACCTACCCGAACTCCTCGGTGATCACGTCGAGTACGCACCGCTGCCGCGAATTCACGACGTGGTCCATGCTGCCCATCGACGCTTTTCCGGTCTTCGCGTGCCGCGCACACGCCGGGTTTTCGATGCCCTGGTGCCTGCCGTGCTCGAGCAACGGGTCGTCGGAGTCGATGCGATCGCGTCCCGCCGGCGACTCATCCGCCGATTGGGCGACCCAGCTCCCGGTCCGGCGCCGGACGGCATGCTGGTGCCTCCCTCGGCTCGTGCCTGGGAGTTGCTGCCGTCCTGGGAGTGGCATCGCGCCGGCGTCGATTCCAACCGATCCCGGGCGATCGTCCGGTCCGCCGGCCATGCGGTCCGCCTCGAGGAGACCGTGGGCATGGATCGTGATGCGGCGTACTCAAGGCTCACGGCCGTCCCCGGCATCGGTGAGTGGACAGCGGCGGAGACAGCGAAGGTCGCCCTGGGCGACACCGATGCGGTGTCGGTGGGCGACTACCACCTCGGGCGGTTCATCGTCTGGGCCCTCTCCGGCAATGACGACGGGGATGATGATCGGATGCTCGAACTGCTCGAGCCCTACCGGCCGATGCGCCAACTGGTCATCCGACTACTCGAACTCACCGTTTCGATGCCGCGCCGTGGCCCCCGCGCCCCCCGCGTCGACCACCGCCGCAATTGACCCGTCGCGCCGGTCAGGCGCGCTTGGGGACGGTGATCCGTGGGTTGCCGCAGCCTTGGACCAGCACGGTGAGCGCTGACCGCTCATTGGTATCGATTGACAGGCGCCACCGGTACTTCACCGCGATCCATTCGCTGACGTACGTGCAGCGGTACGACGTTCGCGGGGGGAGCCACTGCGCCGGATCCTGATCACCCTTTGAGCGGTTGCTCGACGCAGTGACGGCGATGAGTGAACGTCGGTAGGACACGTCGTTGGCAAAGGCACGACGGCGATCGGTTGTCCACGAGCGAGCACCTGAAGCCCACGCTTCCGAGAGGGCGACCAGGTGGTCGATATCGAGCAGACTCGGATTGCGCACCGTCACGCCATCGAATGGTGAGAACCAGCGTCCCGCTCCCACCCGGCAACCGGCACCGACGGCGGGACCTGACTTCGCCTGCCGGATGAGTACGACCTCGCGCGTGTCGCAGCCGTCTTTGATGGTGACCCAGTGTGGGAAGAGCAATCGGTTGTAACCGCTCGGGTTCTCTGCGGCGACGCGCAGCGCCTTCAACAGGTACGAAGCACTCCGCTTCTTGGCCTGCGCCGCAGGAGCGGACATCAGCATCGTGGCCACGGCAAGCGCCAGGGCGGCACCACATGCGCAGAGGCGGATTACGGTCGAGTGATTCGTCACAGTGCTCGACGGCGCCCCCATGAATTCACACTATGGGGAATCGACACGAGGGGCGCGTGATTGCTCGAGACGCTGGGCGGACACCTCCTGCGCCACGCGGGCAAAGTGCTCGGCGGCAGGGGAGTTGCGCGCGCCACCGGGCATGGCGAGCAGGATGGTGCGAGACGGCATGGGTGGCTCCGTCGGCATAACCTTCACCTCGGGATCGTCTAATTGGATGGCCAACTGAGGCATGATCGCTGCCCCCAGGCCGTTGCGGACCATGGCCTGCATGGCGCCGTTGTCGTTGGTGCGGAAGACGTAGCGCGGAGCCATCCCGTGACTACGGATGCCCTCTTCGACGTACGACTGCGAACTGCCGTGGTGCTCGCCGATCAGTCCGATATCCATGACGTCACGCAAGGACGCACTCGTCATGTCATCGAATCCGACGTTGCGTGGCACGACGACCAACAGTGGGTCGATGCCGAGCTCGATGACCTGGAGGTCAGGGTTGCTTACGGGGCCGGCAACGAAGGCGAGGTCAAGTTGACCCTGTTGTACGCCAACCAGCAACTCCTCGTTCTCGTCCTCTTCAACCGCTCGCATTTGCAGGTCGGGGACCTCCGTGCGCATGCGTCCGACGATCTGCGGCAGCAACTCCACCGACACGCTTTGAAAGGTGCCGATGGTCAGTCGGCCGCCGGTCCCGGCGCCGGTCTGCATGGTCTCGTCGAGCGCGCGGTCGAGTCGGTCGAGGATGTCGCGGGCGTGCCGGAGCATGACGCGGCCAACGGGGGTCAGCAGAACGGGGCGGGGACCGCCCGGACGATCGAACACGGGGGTACCGACGACCGCCTCCAACGCGGCGATTTGCTGGCTGATCGCGGCCTGGGAGTAACCGAGCAGATCCGCGGCACCTCGGAAGGTGCCCTCCTCGGCCACGGCGACGAGGGCTTCGAGGTGGCGGACCTCGGGACGGGGAGGAGCGAATGACATAAACATAAGTCTAAGCGTTCGACACGATGAGTTTTCATCGTTTTACACGATTACCAATGTCGTCGTAATGTCGTAGAAGTCGATCGCGGCGACGTGATCGGGCCGCCGCAAGCGGCAACCAAAGACTCAGACCGGACGCCGCGTCGGCTCCGGACGGAAGAAGGAGAACGGTCATGGACCTCACCCGCATGTCGCTCGAGGGCCTTTCCCGCCGGGTGGCGGACGCAGGTTTCACGGCTCTGAGCTCAGCCGACCTGATCACCTTGTCTGAGACCGCTACCACCGTGGGCGTGTCCCCGATCCTGGTCGACGTCCTCAACGATGCCGATGCGACGGAGGTCGTTCGCGAGCGCGCCTTCGTGCTGGTGTCCTGCGCGATCTCCGGCGCGGTGCGCAGCGAGCACGCCCTCGCCGCCTGACCCACGATTGATCCGAAGCCCACCGAGCTCGCTCGGTGGGCTTCGTCATGCCGCCGGCCTTCTCCGCTTCCGGTTGTCATTGACGAGATCTCCCGTAGTGTCGTCAACGTCCCCGGGGGGTGTAGGTGCGACGAATGCTGCGAGTGTTGGCCGTAGGCGTTGCCGCCGTCGTGGCCAGCTCTACTCCGGTCTCCCTCGCGGCGCTTAACCCAGCCGCGAAGGAGTCGCAGCCAACGGTCTACGTCCTCGGCGACTCACTCCACGACCCTGATCTTGGACCGCGCAGCACCTATCCGTATCTGGCCAAACGTCTGGCGAAGCTCGGCCTGGCGTACGAGGTGCACGCCAAGGGCGAGCAGGGCATCGCCTGGGGACTCGATCAGGTACGTCTCCACCCTCCACCCGCCGGCGCGATCGTGGTCGTCGCGCTCGGTACGAACGACGTGCATGATCCGAAGGGCTTCCGATCGACGTACAAGAAGTTGATGACCGAGCTCGCCGACCACGAGGTGCTCTGGGTCAACCTGCACATCTCGGCGGCCTACCGACCTGCCTATGGCCTTGATCGGCCACTCAATGCTTTGCTCGACAGACAGGCGCTCAAGCGAGACAACCTGCACGTCCTGGACTGGCACAGGTATCGCAAACGCCACGGGATCACGTCGACCGATGGGCTGCACTACTCCAATGAGGACTACCGACTCCGAGCGCGCTTCATCGCCGCCGGCATTGAGCGCAGGCTCATTCCGGACGTGCCGGACGTCTCTATCGGGTAGGCGCGGACCCGGCTGCTGTGAGTTCCCCGATGTAACCGTCAGGTCGCACCCGAGCCCGGGTCCCCGTCGGGACCGCCCAGTCACGAACGACGACGGCCGCTTCAGCGCTCACGTCGGCGACGATGTCGAACCACCCGGTCGTCGACCGCCATGCGTTGGCGATCTCGCTACTCGTCCCGACCGCGAAGTCGCCGGGGCGCACGCCCGAGACTGCCGCTCCCGCGCTCAGGGGGGAGTCTGGGTAGGCAATAGTCAGTTCCATTGCCTGACGGAGGAAGTCGTGACGCAGCAGCGGAACGGATGTCACGGCCTTGATCAGTCCACTGCGGGCGATCGCCCGTGGGCCGGTCCAGGACATGGCCCGGGTCTGCTTGCTCGTCGAACGGATCACCGCCGCCGCCACCGGATGGCGTTCAAGGTCGTACGTGTCGAGTAGTCCGGCAGGTGCCGTACCCGTGATCTCCTCGGCGAGTTTCCAGCCGAGGTTGGCAGCGTCTTGCAGTCCCGTGTTCATCCCATGTCCGCCGATCGGGGAATGGATGTGCGCGGCATCTCCGGCGAGGAAGACCCGACCGTGCCGATAGGAAGACACCTGACCGTGCTTGACCTCGAAGGGGGTGATCCAGCGCCATCGCGTGACCGTCGATCGACCGTCGGTGACCTCGGTCAACCGACGTTGTACCGCCCCCTCATCGGCGGCCAGCCCATCATCGGCCGGCAGCACGAGCCTCATACGGGGTTCCCTGAGGGGGAAGGTGACAAGGGCGAGTGCGCCATCTGGAGCGAACGTCGCACACATGGCGTTTCGGGGGAGGTCTGTGTCCAGGTCGGCGTCGACGATGACGAACTGCATGCCGTGAAAATCACCCGTGAGGTTGGCGCCGACACCTCTGCGCACCGAACTGCGCGCGCCATCGCAGCCCACCACGTAATCGGCGTGGAGGCTCTCCCCTTCCGTGAAGTCGACCGCCACGGAGTCAGGTGTCTGCGTAACCCCGCGGACGGTGACGCCTCTCTCGGGGAGAACCCCATGGTCGGCACAGGCCCGCGTGAGCAGCGCCTCGAAATCAGGCTGTGCGATATCGAGCACGAAGGGATAGCGCGTGGGGGCAGGGGCCAGATCGACCGTGAGGTGGCGCCGCTTGGTTTGCATGCGCACGCTCGTGATGACGGCCCCCTCCGCGATGGCCTCATCGGCGAGCCCGAGCGAGTCCAGCAGCTCCAGTGTCCGGGCGTGGACGCCTACCGCGCGGGATTCCGTCGTCGGCTCCGCGCGCTGGTCCACCAGGCGAACCGGAATGCCACGACGAGCCAACTGCAGCGTCGTCATCAGCCCAACGGGCCCAGCGCCAACGACGACCACAGACACAGTGCGACCGTAGTCCCTGGTCGCGGTCGTGTCCGAAACTTCCGAAAGTAGAACGTGCACTTGCTTCGCGAGCGGGTGACGGGATCCGTCGCGTTGCTCCTCCCGATTCCCGGGGAGGCACTCGCTTCGCGAGCGGGTGACGGGAATCGAACCCGCGCTGTCAGCTTGGGAAGCTGATGTTCTGCCATTGAACTACACCCGCGATGGTGCCTAGAGAGTATGCCATCTCAACTCGTTGCCGCCGAGGCCGCCGACATCCCGGCCCAGTTCAAGGACCCCGAGTCCCGCTGGGTCGGCTTCGGCGCGCGGGCGCGCGTGCTGATCGTGAACACCGACCTCGTGCCCGAGGGCGAGGAGCCGACGGGCACGAT
>JALQUH010000076.1 GCA_023263845.1 Candidatus Nanopelagicales bacterium
ATGGCGGACGTGAGGCCCGCCTGAATGGCCATGGGGAGGAACACGGCATTGAGCGTGTGGCGGTCCGGCATGCCGAAGGACACATTGGAGGCGCCGAGCGTCGTGTTGACGCCGATCTCCGTGGAGATGAGGTGGATGGCCTCCATCGTCTTCAGGGCAAGAGTGTGATCAGCACCCACGGGCATCGCTAGTGGATCGACCACGATGTCTTCGATGGGAATACCGAATTCATCCGTGGCGATGCCGACGAGTTGCTTCGCCAACTCGAGGCGGCGATGCGGATCCTCCGGGATGGCCTCCTCGTCGTTGGGCAGGGCGATCACCGCGGCGCCGTACCGCTTGACCAGCGGCAGGATGAGGTCGATGCGCTCGCGCTCCATGGTGACCGAGTTCACGAGCGCCTTGCCCTGGTAGGCAGCGAGGCCGGCCTCGAGGGCTTCGACGACGGAGGAGTCAATGCACAGGGGCACATCGGTGAGCGACTGCACCAGCGTCACGGCTTCGCCGAGGAGCCTGGCCTCGTCGACGAGCGGGGCGCCCATGTTGACGTCGAGCATCATGGCGCCACCGGCGATCTGCTGCTCGACGTCCACTTCGACGGCCGACAGATCATTCGCGCGCAGCTGCTCCTGGAACTTCTTGCGCCCGGTCGGATTGATGCGCTCCCCAATAATGCAGAACGGCTGGTCGGGGCCGATCGTCAAAGACGCCTTAGACGAGCTGAGGACGGTGTGCATTCTGCTCCTTGATCTGAGATGGGCCGATGCGCAGGTCCTCAACAAGTCGAGCGAGGCTGCCGTCATGGCGAAAATCGGTGATGTGTAGTCCGGAGACCCCCGGAATCGAGAGTGCGTGATGGGAGAGTTCGAGGGTCAGCTGGTACGACTCCTCGGCGATGGCGTCGTTGTCACCGGCCTGAGCCACCCGATGGATGGTTTCCTCGGGAATGGAGATTCCGGGTACGGATTCGTTCATGAAGGACAGGGCGCGGCCGGATTTGGTGAGGACGACCGTGGGAATGAGCGCGGTTGTCTCCGTCACCCCGGCATCGATGCAGCCGCGGATGAAAGTCTCGAGGCGCTCCGGGTAGTAGCCGATCTGCAACTGCAACATGCGTGCACCGGCATCGGCCTTCTTCTTGGCGCGCTCGACGCGGTAGTCCAGCGGAGGGGCGAAGGGGTTTTCGACGGCACTGATGAAGAGGGGGGGAGGCTCCTTGATGGCTCGCCCAGAGAGGTAGTGACCCTCGGCAATACCGGAGGCGACCTTCACCATCTGGATGCTGTCGAGGTCGAAGACGCGACGGGCTTCGGGCTCGTCGCCGGCGGTGACGTCGTCGCCGGTCAGCAGAGCGATGTTCTCGATGCCGTGGAGGGCAGCACCCATGATGTCGGACTGCATGGCGATCCGATTCTTGTCCCGGCAAACGACCTGCATGATGGGCTCAAGTCCGAACTGGTGCATCGCAATGGCGATGGCGGTGTTGGACGCGTGCGCATGTGCAGCCGGGCTGTCCGTCGCATTGACCGCGTCGACGAAGGGTTTGAGCGCGTCGACCGCACGCTCAACGGCTGCGAGTCCACCGCTGTCAATGCTGGGGAACTCAGCCGTGACGACGGGCCGCGTGCCCTGCGCGAGAAGTTCGCTGAGTTTGCTCACGCGTGGAATCCCTCCGGGAGCGAGGCCGGATCGTCGATCTCGACGAGTGCCGTGCCGATGGTCGCCAGCGCATGGTCGGCTGCGTCAGTGTCGTGGACTTCGTCGAGCGCCTCTCCCGACCAACCCGCGGGTGCTCGACGGTCAGCGCCCGTCACCAGATTGATCCATGACGAGGTGCCCTTGAGTTGGTTGTTCACCGGCGGCCGGAGGTGGTTGAGTTCAGCTTCCCAGCGCTTGGGGTTTATCGATGAGTGACTACGCCGCTCGGCCTTCAGCCACACGCAGGTCATCTCGGGCTTGACCTCGCAGCCGCCGTCTTCGCGCACGCCCCCGCACGGTCCGTTGCGGAGGGTCTTGGGGCACGTCATGGGACAGGTCATACCGGTCGAGTGCAATACACACTGACCGCACATGCGGCAGTCCCACACGGGCTTCTTCACCACGTGCTCGAAGAGGGGAATGAGACGCTTCATCCGCTAGCCGGCTCGCTTCGCTGCAACGAATTCCTTGGCCTTGCGAACGGCCGTGGCCGCGTCGGCCGCGTACCCGTCAGCACCGCAGACATCGGCGTACTCCTGGGTCACCGGTGCGCCACCGACCATGATGACGACGGAGTCACGCAGCCCGGCCTTTTCGATGGCGTTGATGTTGGCCTTGAACATAGGCATCGTGGTGGTGAGGAAGGCCGACATGCCGACTATGTCGGGCTTGTGCTCCTCGATCGCGGCCACGAACTTCTCCGGAGGAACCTGAACGCCGAGGTCGATCACGGTGAAGCCAGCACCCTCCAGCATGATGTTGACGAGGTTCTTGCCGATGTCGTGGACGTCACCCTTGACGGTGCCCATGAGGAAGGTGCCGACACTCTCGACGCCCGTCTGGGCAAGCAGCGGGCGCAAGAGGTCGAGGGCGGCCGCCATCGCCTTGCCTGCGATGAGCATCTCCGGGACGAACCAGTCGCCACGCTCGAATCGAGCGCCCACTTCCTCAAGTGACGGGATGAGTGCTTCGAAGAGCAACTGCTCGGGAGTGAGGCCTGAGTCAAGACCTTGCTGGGTCAACTCCAGCACAGCCGGCTTGTTGCCGACCATGGTCTCGTCGTAGAGGCCCTTGAGGATCTCGTCGTTGGTCATGCGGCTCCAGCCTTTCGGGGAAGGGGTGACGAGGGGCGGGTGATGTGTCGAACTTCGTTGCTGATGCCAAGGGCGGTGAGCTTGACCGCGTCAGTGGCGGAGGCGAGCAGTTCTGGCGTCATGCGCACGCTCGGTCCGGAAACCGACACCGCAGCGATCGCTAACTCGTCCCCGTTGAGGACCGGGGCGGCGATGGCGACCAGGCCTGGCTCGAGCTCGCCGTCGACGACGGATACCCCGTTGCGGCGGACCCGCTCGAGTTCTTTCTCAAGGTGGGCGCGAGACGTGATCGTCGTGTCGGTGAAGGACTTGAGTCGACCGCGCGGCAGGGTGCTGCCGAACGCGATGAGTGCGCGGCCGAGGGCACTGCAGTGGAAGGGGACCGGCCGGTCCATCCAGTTCACCGCGCCGAGGAGATAGGTCGAGTCGACCTGAGCAATTTGGCGCACTTCACTACCCACGGCGACGGCGAGATTGATGGTCTCGCCGGTCAACGACCCGAGCTCGTTGAGGTATGGCTGCGCGATTCGGATGAGGTCGTCCTCGGGGCGCACCGAGAGTGCGTAGTCGGTGATGCGCGGACCCGGCTGGACCGCACCGGTCGTTGTCCGTTGGACGAGGCCATTGCGCTCGAGGCTGGACAGCAGGCGCGACAGCGTGCTCTTGGGCAGCTCCGTAGCAATGATGAGGTCACCGAAGGGGACCGGCTCGGGCGCCGCCAGGACGCGAGCGAGCAACGTGCCGGCCCGATCGACCGCCTGCGTTCCGGTGGGACCTGACACCGTCACTCCCTGCTCTCTCGCGGTCGGTCGACGAGTCGACCGAGATCGGAAAACCCTGCGGGAAGGTGCTCCAAGAACGATTCTCTGACATGTTCCATAATATGGAATCACTCTTCCACAATCTGAGTGTAGGATCACGCGTCAAGTCGGTCAAGAGGGCCGTTTCCCAGGAGATGCCATGTTCCGAAATACGATGCCCCGCTACGAGATCCTGTCCGAAGACTCGATGGCGGTCCTTGATCGAGGTTGGCGAAGGATCGTCTCCGAATTGGGCGTGGAGTTCATGGCCCCTGAGGCCGTGGAGATCTTCGCCGCTGCCGGAATGCGCACCGAGGGCGACAAGGTGTTCTTCGACCCTGAGTTCGTCCTCGAGCAGGTCGCCAAGGCCCCGAGAGAGTTCGACATTCAGGCGCGCAATCCGGACAACAACGTGCACGTGGGTGGCGATCACATGATCTTCTCCAGTGTGTACGGACCCCCTTTCGTTCGCCGTGGGGACCGCCGCGCCGACGGCACCATGGAGGACTTCCGCGACTTCGCCAAACTCGCGCAATCCTTCGAGGTGATGGACAGCGTCGGTGGAGTGGTGTGCGAGCCGAACGATGCGCCACTGGACTCGCGTCACCTCGACATGCTGTACGCCGCCATGACCTTGACCGACAAGTTCTACATGGGCAACGTCGTCAGTGGTGAGCGCGCGGCGGACACGATTCGCATGAGCGAGATCCTGTTCGGCGGGCGCGAGGCCATCGAGGAAACCCCGGTCTGTATCTCCCTCGTCAACTGCAATTCGCCGCTGCGGTGGGACGATCGGATGCTCGAGGCGCAATTCGAGTATGCACGCGCCCGGCAGCCGGTGATCTTGTCGCCATTCCTGCTTATGGGAGCGATGTCACCGGTCTCGATTCCTGCGACGCTCGCCCAGCAAATGGCTGAGACCCTCACCGGAATCTCCCTCACGCAGCTCATCAATCCGGGTGCTCCTGTGGTCTTCGGCTCCTTCCTCTCCAACATCGACATGCAGTCTGGGGCGCCTCAGTTCGGCACCCCCGAATCGGCCATCGGCCTGCTGTGCACCGGGCAGATCGCCCGCCACTTCAACCTGCCCTTCCGTACCGGCGGTGGGATGAACTCCGCTCAACTTCCCGACGCCCAAGCGGCATTCGAGACGCTCATGACGCTCATGCCGACGTTCCTCGCTGGCACCAACTTCGTCATGCACTCGGCCGGGTGGCTTGAAGGTGGCCTGGTCGCGAGTTTTGAGAAGTACGTCATGGACGTCCAGGCGCTGGAGTCGCTGCAGCGCGAGTTCACTCCGGTTGATTTCACCGATGAGGAGCTTGCCTTCGGCGCGCACCAGGAAGTCGGCTCCGGCGGGCACTTCCTGGGCGCTGAGCATACGATGGAGCGCTTTCGAACCTGCTTCTATCGGCCGTGGCTGTGGAATTGCGACAACTTTGAGCGCTGGACACGACTCGGTGCACGGGACACAGCGGAGCGGGCGCGAGAGATATATGAGAAGAAGCTCGAGGACTACGAGCCGCCGCCGATGGATGAGGCCATCCGTGAGGAACTGCACGAGTACGTGACCCGCCGACGCATCGAACTCGGCGACTAGCGGGCCTCGCTCTCACTAGGGTTGCAGCATGCCGAAGGGATACGACTACATCATTGTCGGAGGCGGTTCGGCAGGCTCGGCGCTGGCCGCGCGACTCACCGAGGATCCGAGCACGACGGTCCTCGTTCTCGAGGCGGGCCGGCCGGACTATCCCTTCGACGTCTACATCCACATGCCCGCCGCGCTGACCTTCCCGATCGGCAACAAGTACTACGACTGGATGTATTCGTCCCAGCCCGAGCCGCACATGAACGGCCGGCGTGTCTACCACGGCCGCGGCAAGGTGCTGGGGGGATCGAGCAGTATCAACGGGATGATCTTCCAGCGGGGCAACCCGCTGGACTACGAGCGCTGGGCCGCTGACCCGGGAATGGATTCGTGGAGCTACGCGAACTGCCTGCCGTACTTCAAGAAGATGGAGGACTGTCGCGCCGGGGCGGATGAGTGGCGAGGCAAGGACGGTCCGCTGATCCTGGAACGCGGCAAGGTCGAGAACCCACTGTTTTCTGCGTTCTTCGAGGCCGTCCAGGAAGCCGGCCACTCGATCACCTCCGATGTCAACGGCTACAAGCAGGAGGGGTTCGCCGCCTTCGACGGGACGTTGCATAACGGCCGTCGCTATTCCGCGGCCAAGGCCTACCTGCACCCCGCTATGTCCCGACCGAACCTCACCGTCAAGACGAGGGCGCACGTCACCCGCATCATCATGGACACCTCCAGCGGTACGCCGACGGCACGGGGCGTCGAGGTTTCGCTGTCCGGCAAGCGGCCGATCGCGGTGCGTGGCTCCGAAGTGATCCTGTGCGGCGGCGCTTTCAACTCGCCCATGCTCCTGCAGTTGTCCGGGATTGGCCCGGCCGATGATTTGCGCGCGGTCGGTGTGGATCCCATTCATGACCTTCCCGGCGTGGGGGAGAACCTGCAGGATCACCTCGAGGTCTACGTCCAGCACGCCTGCACCCAGCCGGTGTCGCTGAATCCCAATCTGCAACTCTGGCGCCGGCCGTTCATCGGTGCCCAGTGGTTGTTCCTTCGATCCGGGCCAGGGGCGTCGAACCACTTCGAGGCCGGCGGCTTCATTCGCAGCAACGACGATGTCGAATACCCCAATCTCATGTACCACTTCCTCCCGATCGCCGTGCGCTACGACGGCACCTCGATCGCAGAGGGGCATGGCTACCAGGTGCATGTCGGGCCGATGTATTCCGATGCGCGCGGCTCGTTGCGAATTACGAGCGCGGACCCCTTCGCCGCACCGGCATTCACGTTCAACTACCTGTCCACGGAGCAGGATCGTCGGGAATGGGTGGAGGCCATCCACAAGACGCGGGAGATCCTCGAACAACCGGCCTTTGCGCCGTACAGCGGGGGTGAGATCTCGCCCGGACCGCAGGTGAGCTCCGACGACGAGATCCTCGACTGGGTTCGCCGTGACGGGGAGACGGCCTACCACCCCTCATGTACCGCCAAGATGGGCCTCGACGACATGGCCGTCGTGGATCCGTTGACGATGCGGGTGCACGGCACGGCAGGTCTTCGCGTGGTGGACGCCTCCGTCATGCCGTATGTCACCAACGGCAATATCTATGCTCCCGTGATGATGATGGCGGAGAAGGCGGCTGACCTGATCAAAGGCAATACTCCGCTACCCGCTGAGCACGTCCCGTTCTTCCGACATCGTCGACAGACTGCCGAAGCCCATGCCTGATCTGTTCATCAATGGCCAATGGGTCGCTGCGGCCGAGGGGGGTACGCGCGAGATTCGCTGCCCGGCGAATGGTGAACTGGTTCGCGTGGTCGACGAGGCCACGAGCGTTGACACGGTGCGCGCGATCGAGGCCGCGCGACGGACTTTCGATGACGGCCGGTGGACGTCCGTGCCCCTCGCCGAACGCGGTCAACTTCTCTCGCGGGTGGCCGACTACCTCGAGCGCGACGCTGAAGAGATCGCGCGGCTGGAGTCGCTCGACACGGGCAAACGCCTCGTTGAATCCCGCTACGACGTCGCGGACATCACCAGCTGCTTCCGCTACTTCGCGGGCTTGGCCGCTGGTGACGCGGTCGGCGGTCGGGTGGTGGATGTCGACGACCCGGGCGTGCGCTCGCGGGTCGAGTACTCGCCGGTCGGTGTGTGCGGCCTGATTACCCCGTGGAACTATCCGCTCCTGCAGGCATCGTGGAAGGTCGCTCCCGCCCTGGCGGCCGGCACGACATTCGTGCTGAAGCCGAGTGAGCTGACGCCGAGCACCACGATCCATCTGATGCGACTGCTTGCCGAGGCAGGTCTGCCCGCCGGTGTTGGCAACCTCGTCCTCGGGGCGGGCGCCACGGCAGGTGCCCCGCTCGCGACGCACCCCGACGTGGACATGGTGTCGTTCACGGGAGGCCTTGTCACCGGCCGTCGGATCATGGCCGAGGCTGCGAGCACCGTGAAGAAGGTGGCTCTCGAACTCGGTGGCAAGAATCCGAACATCATCTTCGCCGATGCCGATCTGGATGCCGCCATCGACAACGCGCTCACCGCGATCTTCCTACACAGTGGTCAGGTGTGTTCAGCAGGCGCGCGCCTGCTCGTCGAAGAATCCATTCACGATGTGGTCGTCGACGAGATCGTGCGGCGTGCCCAACGCATCCGCCTCGGCGGGCCGTTCGACGAGGATGCAGAGACCGGTGCACTCATCTCCGCTGCGCACCTGGCCAAGATCGAGGCCTACGTTGCGGGCGCATTGGAGGAGGGGGCCGTGTTGCGATGTGGTGGATCTCGTCCCAATTCGATGAAAAACCCCACACTTGCCGGTGGCAACTATTACCTTCCCACCGTGCTTGACGGCTGCCGGACGGACATGGTGTGCGTGCAGGATGAATCCTTCGGTCCGGTTCTCACCATTGAGACGTTCACCACCGAGGATGAAGCGATCAGACTGGGCAATGACACCATCTATGGCCTTGCCGGTGCCGTCTGGACCACTGATGCGGGCAAGGCCGAGCGTGTTGCCGGCGCGTTGCGGCACGGCACGATCTGGATCAACGACTTCCACCCGTATCTGCCGCAGGCGGAGTGGGGTGGTTTCAAGCAGTCTGGCGTGGGTCGCGAACTCGGTCCCACGGGCTTCCATGAGTACCTCGAGGCAAAGCACGTGTATCGACGACTAGACCCTGCTGCCAGTGGGTGGTTTGAAGGAGGATCCGGTGAGTGATTCCGAAACCCGGACGGGCCCCGCTATCTCCGTGCGCAACCTATGGAAGGTCTTCGGGCCGCAGGCGGACAAGGTGGTGGGCACGCCACTCGCGAACCTGAGCCGTGACGAGTTGCTTGCGGAGACGGGCTGCACTGCCGCCGTCCGCGATGTCACCTTCGACGTCGAAAATGGTGAGGTCTTCGTCGTCATGGGCTTGTCGGGCTCGGGCAAGTCGACCCTCGTGCGATGCCTGACCCGGCTTATCGAGTCGACAGCTGGTGAGGTGCTCATCGAGGGCGATGACATTCTCGCGGCCAGCGACAAGCAGTTGCGCCATCTGCGCCGCACCGAGTTCTCCATGGTGTTCCAGCACTTCGGGCTTCTGCCGCATCGCAAAGTCATCGACAACATCGCCTATCCGTTGGAAATCCAGGGTGTCAAGAAGGATGTCCGCTATGCCCGCGCTGAGGAGGTCATCCAACTCGTTGGGCTGGCTGGCTATGGATCCTCCTACCCCGAGCAACTGTCCGGCGGTATGCAGCAGCGCGTTGGTCTTGCTCGGGCTCTCGCGGTGGATCCGGACGTGATGTTCCTCGATGAGCCGTTCAGCGCACTCGACCCACTAATTCGTCGCGACATGCAGGCCGAGGTAAAGCGCCTGCACCAAGAACTCGGCAAGACCATGGTCTTCATCACCCACGATCTCGCCGAGGCGATGAAGCTCGGAGATCGCATTGCGATCATGCGCGACGGCGCGATCGTGCAGATGGGCACGGCGATGGATCTCGTGCTCAACCCAGTTGACGACTACGTTGCCGACTTCCTGCGCGACATACCCAAGAGTCACGTCCTCACGTTGGAGGTGATCGCCCGACCTCTGCGAGATGGGGAGGCCGATAATGGTCCGGCACTCGAGGCGAGCACCATCATCAAGGAAGCCACCCCGACCATCATTTCCTCTGTCCCGCCGGTCCGCGTCATGAAGATGGGTGCAATGGTGGGCTATGCGTCGAGTGACGACGTCCTTGCCCTCATCGCGGGTGAACGCTCGCCGGAACTCGGCGACTGATCCGGGGACGACTAATGGTGAAAATTGCCGAGGCCTTGCATCGACGTTGGGTCCAGGCCGTCCTCGTCCTCGTGGTGTGGATTGCCACTGCGACGGCGCTCAAGGGAGTGCAGACTCAAGAACTCTCGACCGCCACCGACTCACCTTTCACGGCCTTCCTGCGTGAGGTCGCGTCGGCCATCCGCGGCAATCGCGCGGATAGCCCGATCTTCGTCTACATCCTCAACCCCCTCCGCGCCGTCATCTCTGGGTTCATCGAGATTTTCATGGGAGTCCTCGCTGTCCCCGCCAAAGGCGATCTCATCCCCATGCTCGGCTGGTTTGGTGCGATGGCGGTGATCGGTCTCATCGTCTACGCGACCTCGACGCTGCGGATGGCGCTGTTCAGCATGTTCATGCTCCTGCTCTGCGGGATGCTCGGTATGTGGCTCCTCACCATGGAGACGCTGGCCATGACGATCGGTGCCGTGGTTCTCTCCCTGGCCGTCGCCTTGCCTCTCGGGGTGTGGGCCGGGTTGAGCGATCGGGTTATGTCCGTCCTGCGGCCGTGGCTTGACCTGGCGCAGGTGCTGCCGACGCTGGTCTATCTTGCGCCGCTCGCGCTGGTGTTCCTCATCGGTATCGCATCGGCGACGATCGCCACGATGATCTACTCGATCCCCATCTGCATCCGTATCACAGCGCACGCCATCAAGTCTTTGCGTGAAGGACCCATTGAAGCAGCGCAGTCGGCTGGCTCCACGCGCTGGCAATTGCTCACCAAGGTGCAATTGCCCATGGCCAAGAGCACGATCATCCTCGCGATCAACCAGACCACGCTGGCCGCGCTGTCCTTCGTGGTGATCGCCGCCTTGATCGGCGCTCCCGGACTCGGCAAGCCGGTGATCGAGGCGCTGACGATCCGCAACGTGGGTGACGGTGTCGTGGCCGGTCTGGCGGTCGTCTTCCTCGCGATCATGCTGGACCGATCCACCGCGGCGGCCGTCAACCGAGACAAGTCCGGTTACGCCGCGGCGGAAGCGGTCAAGGTTCGTCGTCGCATCGGGCTGGCGATCTTCGCCGTCTTTACCGTCATCGCCATCTACCTGTCTCGGTTCGTGCTGTGGTTCGCGGTCTTCCCCGAAAGCCTGGACTTCCGCGAGCCGGTAGCGGATGCGGCCAATGCGCTTTCGGAGTGGATCACCGACACGTTCGGCTTCCTGACGGTCACCGGAAGTGAACAGTTCACGTTGGTCGTCCTCAACCCGCTCCAAAACGTCCTCGCCAACTCACCCTGGTGGCTGACACTCATCGCCATTACGGCCCTGGCCTTCATCCTGGCCGGACGCACGGTCGGCATCCTGGTATTCATTCTGCTCGCGCTCGTCATGGGCACTGGCCTGTGGAACGACACCATGCTGACCCTCACGATGATCCTCATCGCTACCGGATTCGTGGTCCTCATCGGCATCGTCATGGGCGTCTGGGCCGGACGCAGTAGGCGCATGGAACTGTTCCTCAAGCCGTTCC
Source organism: Candidatus Nanopelagicales bacterium (assembly GCA_023263845.1). Lineage (GTDB taxonomy): Bacteria > Actinomycetota > Actinomycetes > S36-B12 > S36-B12 > Mxb001. The sequence goes on from JALQUH010000076.1 coordinate 10,950, forward strand.
TGGATGCCGGGCAGACGATGCCCGCCTTCGTCTATCTCGTCCCAGTCCTCGCGCTCTTTGGCCCGACACGATTCGCCGCCATCGTCCTCGGCGTCGTCTACGCGTCCCCGTTCGTCATTCGTGTCGTTGCGGACGGGGTTCGCAAGGTGCCCAAGGAGACGGTCGAGGCGGCGATTGCATCGGGCTCGACAAACCTGCAGGTCATCACCAAGGTGCAACTGCCGATCTCGAGGAGGTCCATCCTGCTCGGCGTCAACCAGGGCCTCATCTTCGTTCTCGCCGTTGTCGTCATCGGAGGATTCGTCGGCGCGGGTGGCCTCGGCTACCTCGTGATCGTCGGCCAGTCCAAGCCTGAACTCGCAGGCAAGGGACTCGCGGCCGGCATTGCCATCGTGCTGCTCGGCGTGATCTTGGACCGCATCGCTCAAGGCCGACCGCAGAAGACTCGCCGTGGGGTCCACTGAGTTCCGCATCGTGAGAACTCATGGACCCCGTCGATATGCATCTGTTACCGGGAGGCCGGGACAACGGCCCACGACATTTCATACCATTCCATCAACTATCGAGGTCCCTCATCGAACGTGGCCTCTGGGGAGGATCAATGAAACGAGTAGGTAAGGGTGCTGGCCTGATGGTCGCGCTCGCTACCGCCGGATTGGCTCTCGCGGCCTGCGGCGGCGGTGTCAATTCGGATGCGGGCTCGTCGTCGTCTTCGGCGTCGGAGAGTTCAAGTTCGTCAGCGTCGGAAAGTTCTTCTTCGGAATCCTCATCGGAGGCCGCACCGGTCGACTGTGGGTCCTGGGGTGTTGCAATGCACGCGTGGGTCGGCTACACCGCTTCGGCTCAGGTGCTCAGCGACGTTGCGCGCGAGAAGCTGGGCTGCGACATCACGCAGACCCAGCTGGATGAAGCCAGCGTCACCTACGACGCGATGGAGGCCGGTTCGGTCGACGTCATCATCGAGGACTGGGGCGGCGGTCGCTGGCAGGAGTGGGTTGACCGCGGCGCCATCGTCGAGGTCGGCTACAACGGCAACATTGGCCTGATCGGCATGTTCGTACCGCAGTGGATGTGCGACGAATACCCGGACATCACCGACGGCACCAAGCTCAACGACTATGCCGAGCTCTTCGTCACGCCGGAGAGCGGCGACAAGGGTGCCTGGTACGAGGGCCCGCCCGGATACACCACGATCGGCGAGAAGATCATCGAGGCCTACGACCTGAACTACAAGGTCATCAACACGGGCTCCGAGGCTGCTCTCATCGATGTCTTCACCAAGGGCAGCCAGGATAAGACTGCGGTGCTCGGCTACTTCTACGAGCCGCAGAACTTCCTGGCGCAGGTGCCGCTTTGCCGCATCAACTTCCCGGCTAATGACTGGACCGATGCTGCTGAGGCGAGCGGCCTGACCGACTACCCGGAGACGCCGCTGGTCAAGCTCGCCACGCTGTCCCTGATGGATTCGGGCAGCCCGTTCGCGGTCCTGGTGGCGAACTTCGAGTGGACCAACGAGGATCAGAACCAGGTTGCCGCCAACATCGAAGGTGGCATGACTCCGGAGGAGGCGGCCGCGGAATGGATCGCCGCGCATCCGGACATCGTCGCCAAGTGGCTCGAAGGGACCGGCGCGTCCTGATCGATCACCACCAGCACTGGTAGACGGTGGGGCCCGGCCAATTGGCCGGGCCCCACCG
>JALQUH010000066.1 GCA_023263845.1 Candidatus Nanopelagicales bacterium
GATCTCCGCCCTGCTGCCGGAGATCGGTGGGCCGAGGCAGGATCCACCGACCACCCTGGCCTCGATGGAGGACGAATGAGCCGCGACGACGCGGGCGGCGCGCCGGGCGGCCGTCCGAAGGCATCACGCCCGGGCATGCCCGATCGCCCGCGGGGCCGCGAGCGCCATGCCGCGCGCGGCAGCACCGTGGCGCAGGGGCAGCCCGTGGTGGCCGTGGTGGGCTATCCGAACGTCGGCAAGTCCACGCTCTTCAACGCCCTCACCGAGAACGACGTCCTCGCGGCGAACTACCCCTTTGCCACAATCGAGCCGAACACCGGCGTCGTTGAGGTTCCGGACGCGCGGCTCGCCGTCCTCGCGCAGATCTTCGGCTCCGAACGGATCCTGCCCGCGACGGTGCAGTTCGTCGACATTGCCGGCATCGTCAAGGGCGCCAGCGAAGGTGCCGGTCTCGGCAATCAGTTCCTGGCCAACATTCGCGAGTCTGACGCCATCTGTCAGGTGCTGCGGGCGTTCGATGATCCGGATGTCGTGCACGTCGAGGGGCGGGTGGATCCGGCGGAAGATCTTGCCACCATCAATACCGAGTTGATCCTCGCCGACATGCAGACGGTCGAAAAGGCAATCCCGCGCCTGCAGAAGGAGGCGCGCATCAACAAGGAGCGCGCGGGCGCGCTTGCCGCCGCGGAGAAGGCACAAGAGATCCTCAACGGGGGCACGACGATCTTCGCCTCGGGTATGGACGCCACTGAGATCCGCGAGCTCTTCCTGTTGACGGCCAAACCCTTCCTGTACGTCATCAATGCTGATGAAGAACAACTCTCCGACCCAAACTTCCGACAAAAGATGCGCGAACTGGTGGCGCCGGCCGAAGCGGTCTTCCTCGACGCGAAGATCGAGGCCGAACTCGTCGGACTGGATCACGACGAGGCACTCGAACTCCTGCAGTCCATCGGACAGGACGAGTCAGGTCTCGATGCCCTCGCCCGTGTCGGTTTCGCCACGCTCGGCCTGCAGACCTATCTGACCGCAGGGCCTAAAGAGGCCCGCGCCTGGACCATTCGCAAGGGCGATACCGCGCCCCAAGCCGCAGGGGTCATCCACACCGACTTCCAGAAGGGCTTCATCAAAGCCGAGGTCGTGTCCTTCGACGACCTTGTGGATGCCGGCACGATGGCCGAGGCCAAGGCGCGCGGCAAAGTGCGCATGGAGGGCAAGGACTACGTCATGGCCGACGGTGACGTGGTCGAGTTCCGGTTCAACGTGTAGTAGCGCGACCACCGTTCAGGCGACGGCGCCGCTGCATGCCTCGGCGATTCGGCGGATTCGATGCGCGAGTTCGATATCGAGTTGCGTGACGCCCCCGACACTGTGGGTGGACAGGGAGAACGTCACCGTGCGCCAGCGGATATCGATATCCGGGTGGTGGTCCATCTCCTCGGCCTCCAGTGCGACCAGATCAATCCCAGCGATCGCGGTCGGGAAGTCGGGAAAGGCATACGAGCAGCCGATCGCCTCGGTCGTGCCGGCCCACCCGGGCAGTGAGCCGAGTTGATCGGCCACTTCCTCCTCGCTCAGCGCCCTGCTCATGACACCAGGGTGGCAGACTTCGGCTCGTGGAGAAGGTCACCGGCCCGAAGTCGTACTTCCCGTCCATCGAGAAGAAGTACGGCGAGCCCATCGAGTACTGGATGACTCAGCTCGACGCCGTACGCGACGCCAAGCACATGGAGCAGGTGACCCACCTCAAGGAGATGGGCATGGGTCACGGTCACGCGAATGCCGTGGTTGCCGTCTACCGCAAAGACAACGGACTGTAGTGGACCTGCACATCTCCGGCGAAGTGCTGTACTGGCGCGGGCCGTCGCCGCACTACTTCGTGCCGATCACCGGCCCACAGGCGGATGAGGTCGCCGATGTCGCCCGCGACCTGACGTACGGCTGGGGCTGCGTTCCGGTCGACGTGACGATGGGGGACGCTACGTGGGCGACGAGCCTGATGCCCAAGGACGGTGGCTACCTCGTCCCGATCCGCAAGGCGATGCGAGAGGCGGCGGGATTGACGGAGGGCGATCAGGTGTCGATGACCGTTACCCTCGGAGCGCCGTCCCCCCGCATGGCACGATCACGTCATGAGTGATCTCGCCTACTCCGTCGAGCGTGAATACCCCGTGCCTATCGATCGCATGTGGCATGCCTGGACCGATGCGAGTGCGCTGCAGGAGTGGTACGCGCCGACCGGCCTCGCCGTCGTATCGGGATCGACCGTATCCGAACCGGTCATAGGCGGTCGGTGGGCGACAGCGGTGGATGCTTCCGCCTATGGTCACGTCGCCTACTTCTGGGGCCGCTATAGCGAGGTCGACGAGCCCATGCGGGTCGTTCACTCCATGTCGTACTCCCAGGACGAGTCGGACTTCCTCGAGCACTCGGATGAAGCCGAGCAGCATCTGGTCACCATCGACATGGAGCCGCGAGGAGAGGGCTGCTGGGTGCGGTTCGCACAGTACGGCGACATGCCCGCTGAGCAGGCGCAGATGGCTCAGCAGGGAATGGAGAGTTACTTCGATTCGCTGGGAAACTTCCTCACGCGTTGAGGTGCGAATGCCACGTCAGGGGAACCGTCGTCACGGTGAGCCACCGCGATCGACCATAGGATCCGGTCATGTCCCTGCACCTGTCGAGGGTTCCCGGCGAGTACGCGGTTCATCGGCTGGCGCCCGATGCGACCATCCCCGGCGAGGCGTGGCAATCACCCTTCGTGTCGGTGTCACGCTCGGTTGATGAACTGAGCATCATCACCGACTCGCAGATCTGTATCCCGGCGCAGCGCACCGAGGCACCCTGGCTCGCCTATCGCATACCCGACGCCATGGACTTCGATGTCGTGGGCGTCATGGCTGCGCTCACCGCCCCGCTCGCTCGCGCGGGCATCGCCCTGCTCGCGGTGGCCACCTTCGACACCGACTACGTGCTGGTGCACATCGACTCCGGCGAGGCCGCCGAGATCGCTTGGCGCTCGGCCGGCATCGAGATTGTCTGAACGGCGACGTCACGTGAAAGTTGTCGTCGTCGCGGGAGCCATCGAACGTGATGGTCGCTACCTGGCTGCCCGGCGTACCCGACCTGATTGGGCCGCCGGACGCTGGGAGTTCCCCGGCGGCAAGGTCGAAGCGGGAGAGTCCGAGGAGTCTGCCCTCTCCCGCGAGTTGCACGAAGAACTCGGCGTGGATACCGAGATCGTTCGCCGCGTATCGGGGGAGTGGGCACTGCACGACAACCTCGTCCTCCACCTGTACGTCGTGCACCTTTTGAGTGGAGAGCCGCGGGCGCTCGACCACCATGACGAATTGCGCTGGGTGAGTCCGGCAGAGTTTGACCAGATCCCCTGGCTGGAGTCGGATGTGGAGGCGGTGAAGTCGCTCGCCCAGGGTCCCACGTAGGGTCTCCCGGTGACTGCCGCCCGCTCGGACCTGCGCAATATCGCCATCGTCGCCCACGTCGACCACGGCAAGACAACTCTCGTCGACGCCATGCTTTGGCAGTCCGGCGCCTTCCGCGCCAATCAGGATGTCGACGACCGGGTCATGGACTCGATGGATCTAGAGCGCGAAAAGGGCATCACGATCCTGGCCAAGAACACCTCGGTGCGGTACGTCGGGCCGTCCGCCCCCGATGGTGGCGTCACCTTCAACATCATCGACACCCCCGGGCACGCCGACTTCGGCGGCGAGGTGGAGCGCGGCCTGGAGATGGTGGACGGCGTCGTACTGCTGGTGGATGCCTCCGAGGGCCCGCTGCCCCAGACGCGGTTCGTGCTGCGAAAGGCGCTGGCCAAGAGACTGCCCGTCGTT
>JALQUH010000135.1 GCA_023263845.1 Candidatus Nanopelagicales bacterium
CAGCCTCGGCGAGCGCCTGACGCGCCTCCTCCGCATCCACCCGACGCGACTGCAGTCTGAGCAAGGCGCTGACCGTCTGCAGGTTGTTTTTCACTCGATGGTGCACCTCGCGGATGGTCGCGTCCTTGCTGATGAGCGCTCGCTCACGTCGACGCAGGTCAGTGACATCACGAGTGAGTACGACGGCTCCGCGACTGACACCGCCGGGGTTGAGAAGCACCGAGTGCACGGTGACGCTGCCCGAGGCGTTGTCGATCTCCGCGTGGCCGCTCACCCGACCGCCCGCCACCAGGGCAATACGCTCATCGACCGGCCCCGGCCGTCGCCATAGCCGCGTGGCAATGTGCGCAAGGTTGCTGTCCTGCAAAGCAGGGGCAAACCCCAGGCGGCGAAACGCCGACATCGCGTTGGGACTGGCGAATATCACCCGGCCCTCGTCGTCCAGGCGGATGATGCCATCGCCCACGCGCGGAGGCGCCGACCCCGGATCCACGCCGTACCCGGGTGGGGGGAAGGACCCCTCGGTGATCATCTGCAGGAGCATCGAGGCGATCTCGCGGTAGGACTCATCGAGATGTCCCGGTGCGCGGGAGACCGCATGTCGAGCAAGGACACCGATGATTCGACGGGGCCCCCGGACCGGCACCGCCTCGATCCCGTTGTGCGAGATCCGACCGGTGGCCAAAGCGCGGTCCAAGGCCACTTCGCGGCCCTTGGGCACGAAACTGCCGACGAGATCGACAGGCACCGACGTAGGCGCAGTCGCCGGACGCACCAGCGCGGCGGCCATCCAGCCAGCTCCGTTCCACGTGGGCAGCCACAGCACGAGATCCGACACCGCCAAGTCCGCGACGAGGGCCCACGCCCCCACCAGGGAGCGCAACCGATCCAACTCGTCGGCGTCCAGATCAGTGCGCTCCTCGGCGATGCGCTCGAGGGTGCTCATAGGGCCTGAGGCTATCGTCGGACCAGGTGACCTTGGTCGGCACGCCGACCCAGCAGGCTCAGAGGTCACATGGCCGCGCACCACGCGAAGGGAAACACTGTGCAGAACAAGACCCTCATCACCGTCACCGCGATCATTGCGATTGTGGCCCTTGTCGGGGCGGCGCTGACGCTCTTCATCCTCTAGGAGGGTCCATGTCCGACGCCCAGCCGGTCCACGGCGGCATCCAGGCGGTGCGGGCCGCGGTCCAACACGGCGCGCGCCACCTGTTCACCCTTTCCGGAGCGCATGTCTTCCCGCTGTATGACGCGGCGGTGGGCGGGGCAGATGGCGTGCGTTCGGGCGATTCGGGGCCGATGCAGATCGTCGATGTTCGGCATGAGCAGACGGCAGTCTTCGCCGCCGAAGGCATGGGCAAACTCACGCGCACACCGGGCTTCGCGGTCGTCACGGCAGGCCCAGGTGTCACCAACACGATCAGTGCGGTGACGGGCGCACACGTCGGCGGCTCACCGCTTGTCCTCATCGGTGGTCGGGCACCGGATGGGCGCTGGGGTTCGGGGGCGCTGCAGGAGATGGATCATGTGCCGCTCATGGCCCCGGTGACGAAATCCGCGGTCACCGTGCACGATCCGGCCGGTGTGGGACCCGCGGTCGACGAGGCTTTCCGTATCGCCGGTAGCGCACATCGTGGACCAACGTTCGTTGATGTACCCATGGATGTGCTCTTCACACCGGGCGCCGCCCCTGCGCCATCGACAAATCCCCTGCCGCTGCTTGCCGCGGACACCGGTGACCTTGATCTCATCATCGATCTGCTGCGCAGTGCTGAGCGTCCCGTCCTGATCCTGGGTGGAGATGTGTGGGCCGACGGGGCCGAAACCGCGGCCAGGGCATTCGTCGATGCGACCGGTATACCGACCATCGCCAACGGGATGGCCCGTGGCATCTTGCCGCCCGAACATCCGCTGCTGGTCACTCGCGCTCGTGGGGCGGCGTTCGGCGGTGCGGACCTGGTCATCGTGGTCGGCACACCGCTGGATTTCCGCTTGGGCTATGGAAATTTTGGCGATCCCCCCGCGCCGGTTGTCCATATTGCCGACGCCCCGTCGCAACTCGCGACACACCGCGAACTCACGGCAAGTGCGGCCGGCGATCTCAGCGCGATCCTGCTCGCCTTGGCAGGTGCTTGCGGCGAGCCCGTGGCAGATCCCACATGGTCGACATCCCTGCGCGAGCGAGCTCTCGCCGCCATCGCTGCCGATGCAGCCGACCTCGCCAGTGATGCCGATTCGATTCATCCAGCGCGCATCTATGGTGAATTGCTGCCCCGCCTAGCCGATGACGCGGTGGTCATTGGCGACGGTGGTGACTTCGTGTCTTTTGCCGGTCGTTATGTCGAACCTGCACTCCCCGGGCATTGGCTCGATCCGGGACCGTATGGATGTCTCGGCACCGGGCCCGGCTACGCGATGGCGGCACGGCTAGCGCATCCGTCATCGCAGGTCGTACTCCTGCTCGGCGACGGCGCTGCCGGCTTCTCGCTCATGGACGTCGACTCGCTCGTGCGGCACAACCTGCCGGTGGTCATGGTGGTCGGTAACAACGCCGGCTGGAATCTCGAGCGGCATCCGATGCGCTTCCTCTACGGGTACGACGTAGCCGCTGACCTGCGCCCGACGGCCTACGACGAGGTGGTGCGCGCTCTCGGAGGCGCCGGTGAGACGGTGACGGCGCCCGGAGAGATCGGTGCGGCACTGGAGAGGGCTTTTGCTGCGGGGGTGCCCTACCTCGTCAATGTGATGACCGATCCGGAGATCGCCTACCCGCGCTCGACGACCGGCGTCTAGCGGGCGCCCGCACTCCGGTGCGCCGAGTGTCGAGGTGCGAGAAGTTTTTGGGTGCTTGAGGCCCCGTAACTCGCCAGTCGCGGCGGGGGTGCTGCGCTACTTCACGTCGGCGCACAGTTCGCGGATGATCGGCTCCGCGTCCCGCGCGCTGCCGCCCCAGCCGTTCGGGCGCAGTTCGATGTGCAGGTGGACGGCACCGGGGGAACCGGTATCGCCCATGTACCCGATGAGTTGGCCAGCCTGCACCTTGTCACCCTTGCCGACGAGGATCTTCGAGAAGTGGCCGTAGAACCACATCGAGCCCTTCTTGTCGTCGATGTCCAAGATCATGGCGCCGTTGCTCTGGTAGCCACTGCGAGTAACAGTGCCGGCGTCGATGGCATAGATCGGCTCACCGCGCTTGCCCAGCATGTCCAAGCCCATGTGGCCCCGGCCCGCTCCCATGCCGTCGCCGTAGGAAAAGGCCACCGCCGGGCAGAAGCGACCGTTGACCTGGACGTCGCCGAAGGAACTATCAGCCTTGGCCGCCTCCTGGGCGATGGCCTTGCCGAGGACGGTCCACGTCTCCACGCCCACGACGCCGGTCGCGCCGAGATCATTCGCCTTCTGCAACTTCTTCACGGCGATCCGGGTGACCGGGCCGAAGTAGCCGGAGGTCTTGTCGAGCTCGAGCGCCCGCTGCAGGACCTTCACGGCCTCGCCCCGGTCGCCGGTCTTGAGCACCGGTGCGGCGACGGCGTAGGCGGCGGGCTTGTCCTTGGCCTTGGCGGCCTGCGCGGCGGTTGGCATCGCGATCGCGGAGGCGGCGGCGAGCGCAGCGGCGGCACCCAGTGCTGCCAGCCGGCGGATCGTCGTCGTCATCAGTCCTCCGTCGCGTACCGGTGGTGCCTATGGACGCGGTCAGCTGGTTGCCCGGCTGACCGTCCGAAGAAGATAACAGAAAGATCACGACAATGTCGCGCGCCCCTCTCGGAAGGGTCTCAGGGGCCTCCTGGGGAAGGTGTGACTCCTGTGATCTATGGGGCCGCTGTGCAGCGTCATAGAGGGGGAAATCGTGGATTCCCGGCGGGAAGTGACCGTGGGCCTGGTCGGCCCGCGCTCAGAGTGTGGGCAGGCGGCCCAGGAAGCGATCGGTCTGTACGACGACCCGGGTGATCTCACCACGTCCGATCAAGACCGGTCCCTCGCCCGTGTCGTGGTGCGCGGCCACGGCGAAGCGCAGCAGGCGGCCATCGCGGTGGGTGAGTTCGGCGGCGACCTCGACGCGGACACCCACCGGCGAGGCGGTCAGGTGCTCAATGTCTACGCGGGTTCCGACGGAAGTCTGGGCAGCGACCCCAACCGCCGAGGTGTCCGGCGCCAACGCGTCTGCAACGGCGACAGTCGCCGCTTCCATCCAGGCAACCAACCGCGGCGTCCCCAGCACAGGCAGGCTCCCGCTACCGACGGCAAGCGCCGTATCGGCATCGGTGACGACGTACTCCCTGTGAGCCCGGTCACCCTCCATGCGAGCCCGGCGATCGGTCATCGGCGGTCAGAACGATCAGTCGACGACGGCGATGAGGTCACCCTCTTGGATGACGTCACCCGCGGCAACGGCAATTTCGCGCACGGTCCCGGCTTGCTCCACGAAGACGGGAATCTCCATCTTCATGGACTCCAAGATGACCAGGGTGTCGCCCACGGCGACTTCGGTGCCGACCTCGATCAGAACCGAGTGCACCTGCGCCACCATCTCGGCGCGGATTTCCACGTCAGGAGTTAGGGCGCTTGCCGTGGTTTGCGCCCTTCTTCTTACGATCGCGCTTCTTGCGGCCTCGCTTGCTCATGGTGACTCCTCGCTGCTCCTGGTGGGCAGGCTCCGGCCGAACCGGTTGCCTCGTCCGCTCCGCCGAACAGTACGCCGTCCGGCGGTCGCCCATCGTGGCACATCGGGCATCGCCACCCCCACACCCCCTGGGCTACCTACCTTCTCTGCACGTGCCGTGGGCACATGGCCCGCAACAACCGCGTGACGTGCACGGGTGTGAAGGGGACAGATTAAAGGTCGCGGCGGTAGGTAATGCGCACCTCGGAAATCTGGGCCACGATCCGCACCCGCAGGGTCTCCGGGGCACGCTCCTCGCAACACGTCCGCTGGACAAGCGCCTTGACCATCTGCTCCATCCGGAACTGCTCGGCGCACGGCGAGCACGACTGCAGGTGGCCGGCAATCGCCTGGGCCTCACCGGCATTGAGTTCAGCGTCCAGATAGTCGTAGACGCTCGCAAGGGCCTCGTTGCACGAACACGCGCGCTCGCTCATGACTCCTCACCCCCAGTGGGTGCGGGGAGGTAGCCCTCGGCGATGGCGTATTCCTCGAGCAGGCCACGCAACTGCTTGCGGCCGCGATGCAGGCGGGACATCACGGTGCCAATCGGCGTTTCCATGATGTCGGCGATCTCCTGATAGGAGAATCCTTCGACATCGGCGAGGTACACCGCAACGCGGCGGTCCTCGGACAACTCGGCCAAAGCATTGTTGATCAGGTCGTTGGGCAGCCGATCAAGCGCCTCCGCCTCGGCACTGCGCAACTGCCCCGTGGCGTATGCCTGGGTGTGCTGCATCTGCCAGTCGTCGAGATCGTCGGTGTGCGTGTGCAAGGGCTGGCGCTGCTTCTTGCGGTAGGTATTGATGAAGGCGTTGGTCAGGATCCGGAACAGCCACGCCTTGAGGTTGGTGCCGTCGGTGTACGACGCGAACGCAGCAAACGCCTTGACGTAGGTCTCCTGCACGAGGTCTTCGGCGTCGGCGGGGTTGCGGGTCATCCGCAGGGCGGCGCCGTACAGCTGGTCGAGGTAGGGCAGCGCGTCGCGCTCGAAGCGGGCGGCGCGCTCCTCCTCGGTCTCGACGGCGTCCTCGATCATCACCTTTGAGGGTATAGGGGTCGGCTCTGCGGCGCCCGCGAGCGGATCAAGCGATGACGGCAGGCCCTCGATTGAGGGAGTCGAGGCAAGTCCGGTCAGCATGGGGGAGGGAACGCTCCACCGATCCGATTCATTCCCTGAGACCCCGCAGATGTCCCGGCCTCTCGCCCATCAGCCGAGGGAGATCGGCTCCACTAGCTGCGGCCCCTGGTTGCGCACCGAGTTCACCTCGGTCGACACCGGGTAGATGTCCCAAAAGCCCGGTTTCCTCGGCGCCAGCAGTTCAGCAAGTACGTCCGCACCCGGCGCATCCGGATCCAGCCACGCCGCGCGCTGGTGGGGCAGCACCGCCACCGGCATCCGATCGTGAATCTGCCCTACGTTGTCCTTTGCGGCCGTCGTGATGATTGTTGTCGACAGCAGCCAGGCCGCCGGGTCCTCTGGGTCCTCGACCTCCGCGTCCCGCCACCACTCGTACAACCCGGCCATAGCGAGGCCGGTCCCATCGGCCGGATGCAAGAAGAACGGCTGCTTCGGCGGCTTCTTTCCCGCCGGGGTCAGCGCACCCTCGGGGGGCGCCTGCCATTCATAGAACCCGTCCGCTGGCACGAGGCAGCGCCGACTCGCCAGCGCACGCTTGTACGACGGCTTCTCCGCGACGGTCTCGGCTCGGGCGTTGATCATCTTGTTGCCGATCGACGGATCCTTCGCCCATGACGGCACCAGGCCCCACCGCGCGACATCGAGTCGGCGCGGGTGATGGCCGGCTTCGTCGGGCTTGCCATCGCGAACGACGTACACCGAATTGGTGGGCGCGATGTTGTAGCGCGGCGGGAGTTCCTCCTTGGGCGGCACTTCAACGTCGAACTCCTCGACGAGCGCGGCCGGCTCGCGGGACGCGGCGTACCTCCCACACATGGGATCAGACTGCCGGAGGCAACCGGGCACCGTCCACTCCGGCCGATACCCTCAGCGGTGATGAAGAGCAGCGCCGCCTGGCCGGCCCCCGCCGCCGAGGGACCCATCTCGGCGACCGTGCGCGTGCCTGGTTCGAAGTCAGCGACCAACCGAGCCCTGGTGCTCGCCGCTCTCGCCGACGGCCCGTCCACCATCAAGCGCGCCCTGCTTGCCCGTGACACGCACCTCATGGCCGGCGCTCTCACCGCGATGGGCACGGACATCACCGAGATCAAGGCAGACCGCGTCGGCAATGTCGACTGGCAGGTCACCCCCGGTCCACTGCACGGCAACACCCGCGTCGACGTCGGCCTCGCCGGCACGGTCATGCGCTTCGTTCCCCCGGTCGCGGCTTTGGCCACCGGGCCGGTCGACTGTGACGGCGACCCGCGCGCCCGCGAGCGTCCGCTGGGCCCGATGATCCACGCCCTGCGCTCGATTGGGGTCGCTTGCACCGACGCCGATGGCTATCTCCCACTCCGCATCGACGGCACCGGCCATGTCCGCGGCGGGGTGGTCGACATTGACGCCTCCGCTTCCAGCCAGTTCGTCAGTGGGCTGCTGCTCTCCGCCGCCCGCTTCGACGAGGGTCTGACGCTCACCCACACCGGACCCTCGCTCCCGAGCCTGCCGCACATCGAGATGACGCTGCACATGCTCATCGAGCACGGCGTACACGTCGATTTCGATCGCGAGAAGGCCAGGTGGCATCTCACGCCCACCCACATCACCGCGCATGACCGCATCATCGAACCGGATCTTTCGAACGCCGGACCGTTCCTCGCCGCCGCCATGGTGACGGCAGGGTCGGTCGTCATCCGCGACTGGCCCCGGCACACGACGCAGGCCGGTGACGACTTGCGTGGGCTGTTCGCGCAGATGGGCGCGTCCCTGCATTACCTCGAGGGCGACCTCATCCTCAGCGGGCCGGACGTCATCACCGGCATCGATGTCGATCTCCACGACATCGGCGAACTCACGCCCACGGTTGCCGCCGTCGCCGCACTCGCCTCGACACCCTCACATCTGCGCGGCATTGCGCATCTGCGCGGGCACGAGACTGATCGCCTGGCCGCGCTCGCCGACATGATCGGCAGCCTCGGCGGGAAGGTTGAGCAAACCGAGGACGGGCTCATCATTACTCCGGCACCACTGCACGGTGGGGTGGTCTCGTCGTACGGCGACCACCGCATGGCGACGGCTGCCGCCATCCTTGGACTGGTCGTACCCGGGGTGGAGATCCTCGATATTGCGACGACGGGCAAGACGCTCCCGGACTTTCCCGGCATGTGGGCAGCGATGATCTCGGGAACCGCGTGAGTCGCCACCGGCGACACTGGGACGAGGACGACGTCCGCGTCCGCCCCGGCCGCGGCAAGTCTCGGCCACGATCAAAAGACCGTCCCAATTACGACGACGCGCTGCTCGCCCGCGTCGTAACGGTCGATCGTGGCCGCTTCACCGTCGTTACCGATGACGGCCGCACGGTGCTCGCAGTCAAGGCCCGCGAGCTCGGCCGCAAGGGTGTCGTGGTCGGTGACGAGGTGCGTCTGGTCGGTGACACCTCCGCCGGTGACGATTCACTGGCACGCATCGTGCGATTGGAGGACCGCTCGACCGTGCTGCGCCGCACCGCGGATGACACTGATCCGGTCGAGCGTGTCATCGTCGCGAACGCCGACCAGCTCGGGGTCGTGACTGCCCTCGCCGATCCGCCGCCGAGGTTTGGCTTCATCGATCGCGCGCTTGTGGCGGCGTACGACGCGGGGCTGCAGCCACTCCTCATCCTCACCAAGGCGGATCTCGCGTCAGCGCAGCCGGTGATCGACGCCTATGCCGCACTCGACGTTCCCGCGGTGAGCATTGCGCGCGGCGAGGGCAAACGGCCGACAGCCGCTGATCTGGCCAACGTTGTCGATCACCTCACCGATCACGTGACCGTGCTCGTCGGTCACTCCGGTGTCGGCAAGTCGACGCTGGTGAACGCGCTGGTCCCGGGGGCCGATCGCAGCACCGGCCATGTCAATGAGGTCACGGGGCGTGGTCGACACACGTCGACGTCGGCCTTGGCGCTGCCCATGCCATCTGGTGGATGGATCGTGGACACCCCGGGCGTACGGTCCTTCGGCCTTGCACACGTGTCGGCGGATTCCGTTATCGCGGCGTTCGATGACCTTGCCGGTGGGCTGGAAGCGTGTCCACGCGGCTGCTCGCATGACGAGCCGGACTGTGCACTCGATGCCTTCGTCGGTGACGACCAGCATCTGCAAGCGCGCCTCGCCTCGCTTCGGCGACTCCTTGCAAGCGGCAACACGATCGACGACGTACCGATGGACTAACCCTCCGGCTTCCGACCGTGGCAGCGGGTTTGCCTAGCAGGAAACCGAGATACGAGAGGGTGGATCAGCAGGCGCTCCAAAGACCGGCGCCCTCGGCCTGGGCAGCTCGTTCGGCCGCGGCCATCTCGTCCTCGAACTTCGCCCCCTTGCTGTACGGGTACTCCTCGGCGAACCCCTCGCGCACGAGGAGTTCGTTGAGCATTACGTCGGGGCTCAGCCAGACATAGGCGAGCGTGCGGTCGTACTTGTCCGTCATCCCCGACACCGGGTCGTACTCCAGCCATACCTGCTGACCATCGAGCAACTCCTTCGCGCGCGCCGAAGCCTCCGGACCGAAGCACTCCACGGGCCGATCGGGTGCGACGGTCTCGGGGGTGTCGATCCCGATCAGTCGTACGACGATCTCCTCACCCCCACGCATGACGCGCACGGTGTCACCATCGACGACGCGGACGACGTCGTAAGGGCCCTGCTGTACACCGGTCGACATTGACGAATCGTTCCCACCGCACGCGGTGGGGGCGAGGAGGAGGAATGAGACTGCAGGAAGAAGGAGCCGACGCTGACTCATGAGCCGGTGAGTTGCTGACCTATCCCCTGCCACACCATCTCCGCTCCCGTATGGCCAGTGCGGATGACCCATCCGACGATGATGATCGACGCCGCGATCACGACGACCGCGAGGATCTGAATGCCGAGATTGCGTGGCCCACGCCGATCAAGCAGCCACAGTGCGAGTACAAGGATGAAGAAGCCCGCCGCCGCGAAGGGCAGCTGGCCGCCGGCCTGGTGGTGGTCCTCACTGACGCCGACCGACTCGGCGAGTTGCTGGCCACTGAGCTTTGCCAGGGCGGCCGTCACCGCGCCCACCCCGGCGACGGCCGTGACCAGGGGACCAAAGCGGACCGAGAAGCGGGCAGAGAAGCCCATGATGATGGCGCCGAGAGCCGCGAGCGGGAGCAGCACGATTGGGGCATGGACCATGAGGGGATGCGCGGGCAGACCGAGGAACGTCTCCATCTGACCAGACTAGGCAACTCGGTAGCGTGAGACCTGTGACGACACCCGACGATCTCGCTTTGGCCCTCGAACTCGCCGACCGGTCGGATGAGATCACCCTGCGACATTTCCGGCAACCCGACCTGGTCGTGGAATCGAAGGCCGACCAGACCCCCGTCACCGAAGCCGACCGCGCGACCGAGGAACTACTTCGAGGGATCCTGGGCAAACGCCGGCCGGCCGACGCCATCGTCGGCGAAGAGTTCGGTGGTGACGTCGGCACAGGTCGGCGGTGGATCATCGATCCGATCGACGGAACGAAGAACTACCTGCGGGGGGTGCCCGTCTGGGCGACGCTCATCGCACTCGCCGACGGCGACTCGATCAAGGTCGGTGTGGTGAGCGCGCCTGCGCTCGGGCGGCGCTGGTGGGCGGCGCGAGGTGACGGCTCGTGGACGCGCGGCCCGGAGGATGCGCAGCCGCGCCGCAATACCGTGAGCACCGTTGACCGCCTAGTCGACGCGTCCTTCTCCTTCAGCGACGGCGAGGACTGGCCCGAGGGCGGGCTCACTCGCCTGATGGAGGCCACCTGGCGAAGCCGCGCCTACGGGGACTTCTGGTCGCACATGATGGTGGCCGAAGGAGTTGTTGACGTCGCTGCCGAACCGGTGCTCAACATTTGGGATGTCGCCGCACTCGTTCCCGTGATCGAGGAAGCTGGCGGACGCATCACCGCGATGGACGGCGGCGATCTCATGAACGGCGAAGGCGGACTGACGACGAACGGCGTACTCCACGAGGAAGTCCTGCGCACCATCCTCGGCTGACATCAGCCGACCCGCCACCACACGCCAGATTCCGTTCGCTCGGTCTCGACGAAGCCGCACCGGAGGAGTACGCCGATGCTGGCCTCGTTGCCAATGTCTGTCTCGGCGACCACCGCGCTGACACCCCGCCCACGTGCGTGTTGAACCAAGGCCTGCACCGCCTCGGTGGCGAGTCCGCGCCCCCGCGCCATCTCCACCAGGCCGTAGCCGATCTCCACGACGCCTTCGTCACTTGGCGCGCCCTTGAACCCCACACCGCCCACCAGGAGCCCGGTTGCCCTGTCGCGCACCTGCCAGGGCCCCCACTCCCCTGCCTCGAGGTCGCCATCCACAACCAGCCGCGCCATGACCAGGTCGCCCAGCGTGGGGTAGCCCTTCGCGGCGTCCGGCGGCTCCTGCGAGAGCAGCGCGGCCCAGTCCGATCGCTGCGGAGCGATCAACTCAAGTCGCGAAGTCTGTAGTCGCACATCCTGATTCCATCACGACCCTTGCCAGCCCGATATCGGCGAGTCACCATGTTTGTGGAGGTGCATGCCATGAAGATCTCAGCGATCCTGGCCGCCAAGGGAGCCGACACCGTCACGATCGTGCCCGACGCGACCGTGGCCGAACTCATCCATCTACTCGCCCATCACAAGATCGGTGCCGTCGTCGCATCATCGGATGGGCAAGGCATCGACGGCATCGTCTCTGAGCGGGATGTCGTTCGCGCGATGGCAGCAGACCCTGACGCCGGCCGTTCCGGAGGCGTACGCCCGAAGTCGGTCAGCGCGATCATGTCGGCGAACGTCGTCACCATCGGCCCCGATGACACCGTGGATGACGCCATGGCCATGATGACCGAACGCCGCTTCCGGCATCTGCCTGTTGCCGTCGATGGCAAGCTCGTCGGCATCGTCAGCATCGGCGACATCGTCAAGGCTCGGCTTGAGGCGCTCGAAGAAGAACGCGCCGCCCTCGTCGATTACGTCACCCGGGGCGGCTGACCGCGGCCCTTCGTCAGTACGTCGGCGGTTTGCTCAGCGGGGACGGACCACAAGCGGCAACGCATGGGCCGGGCGCAAGGTCACCAGCGGGACAGCGCGCGGCGCCGGCTCCCCCGGGACCCGCGAAACCCGCACTCGCTGGAGCAGCACCGCGAGCACCGTGATGGCTTCCACATAGGCGAAGTCCTTGCCGACGCACATGCGCGGGCCGAGGCCGAACGGCCAGTACTCGGCATCAGCCTGCGCCCGGCCCCCGCGGCTCGGGGAAGCGCCCCGACCACCGACGAATCGCTCGGGCCGGAACTCCTCAGGCTCGGACCACACCGCGCCGTCACGCTGTGCGAGGTACGGCGTCATGATGACGAGCGAGCCCGCCGGGATCTCCCGGCCCCCGAGCACATCGTCGGCCAACGCCTGCCGAGTCACCAGCCACACAGGCGGGTACAGCCGCATCGCCTCATCGATGACCGCACGTAGATACGGCAGTCGCTCCAGATCGTCATACGTCGGCACCGCCCCACGGAGCGCGGACGCCGCCTCGGCTGCCGCTCGGTCCTGCGCCGCCTCGTCACCGGCGAGCAACCACATCGCCCACGTCAGTGCACTCGCCGCGGTCTCGTGTCCGGCCACCATGAAGGCAACGACTTCATCGCGCACCTCGCGCCGCGGGATCGGATCTTCGCTCGCCATCGCAGCTAGCAACATGCCCAAGAGGTCCACCGGCGGCCGCGGATCGGCAAGGCGCGCCTCGATCATGTGATCCACGTCGCCATCGAGATCGGCCAGCGCTGAATGCAGTCGCCGCTGCGACGGAGTCCAGGACGGCAGCCGCACCGGGACCTGCGCCGAGGCCACGACGACATCGAGCGCCTCCAATGTGGCCCGTGCCAGACGATCCGCATCCGCAGACAGGTCCGTCCCGAAGAGCGATGCGCCCACAGTCTCCAGGGCCACGCGCATCATCGACTCATCGACGTCAATGACCGCGCCGCGATCAACGTCCCCCCACCGAGCCAGCAATGCCAGGGCCCCGTCCCCCGCGTGGCCGACGACCGCTTCCAGCCCGGACCGGTGGAAGGCTGGCTGGACCATGCGACGCTGCCGTCGCCACACCTCCCCCGACGTCGTGAGCAACCCCTCACCGGTCACCATCGACAGCGACCGGTACTGCACCGTCGCCTTGTCGTAGTCGCGCGCACGATCAACGAGCACGCGTCGTACTGCGGCCGGATCGGAGACGAGATAGCTCGGCGGAGACGGGATCGGGAATTGCACGACCGACCCGTACTCCGCGGTCATGCGTTGCAGAAAACCGAGCGGATCCCGGCGGATGAACTTCAGTTGGCGCAGCATCTGTGGCCCACTCGGACCGGGGGCAGTGGCCCGAGTTCGCACAAAGCGGCGGTCGGGCACGTCGTCGCGGGAGATCACCCTGTCGTCATCGCGCCGACCGACCCCGCCGACGGGTAGGCCGTCGCTCGAGGTCGCAGGTGCGTCGCGTTCGGCCACGTGATGAGCCTATGTGCCTGCGAGGTCTGATTCGGACCCGGCAAGATGAGGCCATGACCGTGCACCCCCGCGCTGGTACTCCGGCCCAGGATTCGGACCTCGTCGATATCGCCGCCCTCGTAACGGCGTACTACACCGGACATCCGGACGTGGCCGACCCTGGACAACGGGTGGCATTCGGCACGTCGGGGCACCGCGGCTCGGCATTCGCCAACGCCTTCAATGACGACCACATCGCCGCCACCACCCAGGCGATCGTGGAATACCGCAAGAAGCAGGGCATCAACGGCCCCCTCTTCCTCGGCCGTGACAGCCACGCCCTGAGCCAACCCGCCTGGGCGACCGCGCTCGAGGTGCTCGCCGCGCACGGCGTCACCGTGGCCATCGACTCCCGTGATGGCCTCACCCCGACCCCGGCCGTCTCGCACGCGATCCTGCGCCACAACGCGGGCTACTCCGCGACCGATCCCGGCCGTGCCGACGGGATCGTGGTCACGCCAAGCCACAATCCCCCTCGCGACGGTGGTTTCAAGTACAACCCGCCCGATGGCGGCCCGGCCGGTTCGGAGATCACCTCCGGCATCCAAGCCCGCGCCAACGAGTTGCTCGCCGCTCACCTGGAGGGCGTTCGTCGGGTCACCTTGCCGCGCGCCCTCGCCGCATCGACCACGCAGCGCTACGACTACCTACGCGAGTACGTCGACGACCTGCCCAACGTCGTCGACCTGGACGCGATTAGGGCTGCCGGGGTACGCATCGGAGCGGATCCCCTCGGCGGCGCCAGCGTTGACTACTGGGCTGCCATTGCCGAGACCCACAAACTTGATCTCACCGTCGTCAACCCTCGAGTCGATCCGACATGGCGCTTCATGACGTTGGATTGGGACGGCAATATCCGGATGGACTGCTCATCGCCCCACGCCATGGCCTCTCTCATCGAACGCCGTGCCGACTACGACATCTCCACCGGAAATGACGCCGACTCCGACCGGCACGGCATCGTCACGCCCGATGGTGGCCTGATGAATCCCAACCACTTCCTGTCGGTATCCATCGACTACCTCTTTGCCCGGCGCGACGGGTGGTCGGGCGACGCGGCGGTCGGCAAGACCGTGGTGAGCTCGTCGATGATCGACCGCGTGACCGCGGCACTCGGTCGACGACTGTGGGAAGTGCCGGTCGGCTTCAAGTGGTTCGTCCCCGGCCTCATCGATGGCAGCGTTGGATTCGGTGGCGAGGAGTCCGCGGGCGCGTCGTTCCTGCGGCGTGACGGTTCGGTGTGGACCACGGACAAGGACGGGATCATCCTGGCCCTGCTGGCCTCGGAGATCCTCGCGGTGACCGGTGAGTCGCCGTCGAAACACTATCGGCGCCTCACCGAGGTCCATGGCGATCCCGCGTACGCCCGCATAGACGCCCCGGCCACGCGTGAGCAAAAGGCCGCACTCGGTGCCCTCGCGCCCGAGCAGGTGACGTCCACCGAGCTCGCGGGCGAGCCCATCACGCGCGTCCTCACCCGTGCGCCAGGCAACGACGCACCCATTGGGGGCTTGAAGGTTGAATCCGCGAGTTCCTGGTTCGCCGCGCGACCCTCGGGTACCGAAGACGTCTACAAGATCTATGCCGAGTCCTTCCGCGGCCCCGAGCACCTCGCGCAGGTGCAGGCGGCCGCCCGCGAGGTCGTCGACGCCGCCCTCGGAACGTGACACGGCAGCGCAGACATGAGCGTCACTCGACGAACGGTCGATGCGGGTAGCGTCACTATCGACGTCATCGACATCGATCTCGACGTCATTCGAGTCAGCCTGCTCGACCTCGGCGCAGCAATTCACGGCGTCGAGGTTCCAGACCGCGACGGTCAACTCGGCCCGGTGCACCTGAGCCTGCCCTCTGTCGCCGAGTACGCCGACGTTCCGCTCAACCCGCACCTTGGCGCCACCCTCGGCCGGTACGCGAATCGAATCTCCGGTGGAACCTTCACCCTCGACGGTACGACCCACCACCTCGACACCAACAAGCCGCCCAACACGCTGCATGGCGGCCTGCGCGGGTTCGACCGATTGACCTGGTCGGTCGACGCGATCGATGAGTCCGCGGATGTCGTGGCGGTCACCTTCAGTCTGATGAGCCCCGACGGGGATGAGGGCTTCCCCGGCGCCCTAACCGCGCACGCGACGTACCGCATTAGCCCCGGGCGCATCGAGATCGCCATGTCGGCGACCACCGATGCGCCAACCGTGGTGAGCCTGGCCAACCACGGTTACTGGAATCTCGACGGATCGCGCTCCATTGCCGACCACATGCTCGAAGTGTCGGCGCACCGGCGCCTGTCGATGGAGACGACCGGCATCCCGACCGGGGTTGTCGACGTCACCGGTACGCCATACGACCTGTTGACTCCGCAGCGACTCGGCCCCGTCATCGAGGCCACTGACGGCCTTGATGACTGCTACCTGGTCGACGGCGAGGGCCTACGCACCGCGGCCCGCCTCAGCGCGCCACAGTCCGGTCGCACGATGACCGTGTCATCGGACGCGCCCGGGCTGCAGGTCTACACCGGCAACAGCCTGCATCCGCCGTTCGACGTCCACCAGTCGGTGTCTTTGGAAGCGCAGCGGTTGCCGGATGCCCCCAACCAGCCCGACCTCGGTGCCTGCGTGCTCCGGCCGGGTTCTGAATACCGCACCGTCACCAGACTGGACTTCGGCACCGCCTCGTGATTGGCGGACGCCGCGATCAGCTCGATTCGGGGTGGTCGCTGCGGTACAACTCCCACTCGTCAATCTCGGTACCGTCCGGCAGCGTGCAGATGCCGGTATCGAGGTTGACGGTGCCGCCCTTTTCCTCGCAGTACGCCGAGGCCGGGTTGTTCATCGTGTCCTCCGGAGCGGGTGAGTCCCCGCCCCCGCCGCAAGCGGCCAGCGAGAGAACCGCTACACCTGCCGCAAGTGCAACACCGATTCGCTTCATGACCTGTCTCCTACCGTCAAGGGCGCTCCCACCTCGGGCCGCGCGACCAATGCTACGACCGGACCCGGCTAGGGTGGGGCGAACTGCCCAGAGGTCCATCCGCTGACCATCACGAGGAGACACATGTTGGCCCGTGCCTATGGAGCCGCCACCGCCGGTGACCGCATCGCCCCCATGGACGTGCAGCGGCGCGAAGTCGGCCCTCTCGACGTCCGCATCGACATCGATGCCTGCGGTGTGTGTCACTCCGATATCCATCAGGCCGAAGGCGACTGGGGCCCGGACATCTTTCCCATGGTCCCTGGTCACGAGATCGTCGGCCTCGTCACCGAAGCCGGTGCCGACGTGACGAAGTACCAGGTCGGTGACCGCGTAGGGGTCGGCTGCTACGTCGCGTCCTGCGGCGCCTGCGAGGCGTGCGAGAACGGTGATGAGAACTACTGCCCTACGTGGTCGACGACCTACAACGGCTACGAGCAGGATGGGGTCACCCCGACCTTCGGCGGCTACTCCGACCACATCGTCGTCAACGAGAACTACGTCTTGCGCATCCCTGATGGTGTTGACACCCAGGCTGTCGCGCCGCTGCTCTGCGCGGGCATCACTGTCTATCCCCCGCTGAAGTCCTACGCCGGGC
>JALQUH010000202.1 GCA_023263845.1 Candidatus Nanopelagicales bacterium
AGCAGGACCGAAAGCCAGAAGGGTAGTCCGATTGCGTTTCCGAAGGATCCGGTGAAGAAGGCGCCGAGGATCATCAGTGCCGGCGTAGCAAAGTTGATGACTCCGGTTGCTCGGTAGACGATGACGAACGAGACACCGAGCAGCGCATAGAGCCCGCCGAGGCCGAAGCCGCGAACCAGAGAGGCGAGAAGATCCTCCACGGCTAGGCCTCCCCCCGCGAAACGACGATGACGTCGCTTTGGTCACCGCCGGGCAGTCCATCGGCACCTGAGTACATGTCGTCGATGAGCGGCGCGAATGTCTGGGTCAGGGCGGACCGCTTTATCTTCTGGGTGGCTGTGAGTTCACCGTCCTCGTGGTCGAGAGCCTTGGTGAGCATGCGGAACTTGCGGATGTTCTCCACACGCGCCGTGCCCTCATTCACCTTGGCGATGATCCCCTGCACGAGCTTGAGAACCTCTTCGCGCTCGGACAGGTCGCGGTACGTCGTATAGGGAATGCGCTTGGCGCGCGCCCACTGCCCGACGGTGTCTTCCTCGATGCCGATCAGTGCGGTCAGGTAGGGGCGCTGATCTCCGATGACGATGGCCTCTCTAATGAACGGTGATGCCTTGAGCGCGTTTTCGAGTTCGGAAGGTGAGATGTTCTTGCCGCCGGCCGTGATGATGATGTCCTTGATGCGGTCGACGATCTTCAGGTGAGTCCCGTCTACCCACACGCCGACATCGCCGGTGTGCAGCCATCCCTCCCGGTCGATCGACTCTGCGGTGGCCTCCGGCTGGTGCCAGTAGCCGACGAAGGTGCCCGGGTGCCGAGTGAGGATCTCCCCGGTGTCCTCGGCGAGTGTGATCTCGACGCCGGGGTGCGGTTCGCCCACGGTCCCAAGCTTGATGCGGCCGCGCCGGTTGCTCGTCGCGACGGCACTGTTCTCCGTCATGCCGTAGAGCTCATTGATGGGCACACCCATAGTGAAGAAGAAGAAGAGCACCTCGGGGGAGATGGGTGCCGCGGCCGAGGCGGCTGCGCGTACGCGACGCAGGCCCAGTCGCTCGCGTAGGGCGCGGTAGAGGAAGACGTAGCCGATGCCGTAACGAATACGACTCCACACGGTGTGCCGCCCACCGTTGGCGAGCATGGAAGTGGCGATTCCCTGGCCGACTCGCATCCACAGGGCGTAGTTGACCTTCTTGATGCGTGAGGCAGCGGCCATGCGCACTTCGACGGCGGCTTTGAGTTTCTCCCAGATGCGAGGTACGGCGAAGAAGAGCGTTGGTTGGACCTCGCGAATGTTCACCGTGACGGTATCGATCGATTCAGCGAAGTGCACGACAGCGCCAGAGACGGCGTTGGTCCAGGTCGTGACCGCGCGTTCGGCCACGTGGCATAGGGGCAGGTAGGACAGGATCACGTCGCTGGGATTGGGCGGAGGGTCATAGAGCCCGCCACCGTCGACGATCACCGAACTCGCGAATTCGACGTTGGCGTTGGAGAGCATCGCGCCCTTGGGTGGTCCGGTCGTACCGGAGGTGTAGACCAGGGTGACGACGTCCTCGGGGTCAGCGGCGGCAGCGATTTCGTCGAGTGCGCGCGGATGCGCATCGCGGTGCGCCCGGCCTTGAGCGATGAACTCCTCCCAGCCTATGAGTTTGGGGTGCTCGATGTTCGCCACACCTCGCGATTCGAGGTAGACGATGTGCTCCAGTGCGGGGCATTCGGCTTCGATGAGCAGTGCTTTGTCGACCTGCTCCTGATCCTCGGCGATAAGCACACGCGCCCCGGAGTCGGCGAGGAGATAGGCAACCTCCGGGGCCGGATTGGTGGGGTAGAGGCCGACGGTGATACCGCGAACCGAGTTGGTGCCGAGGTCGGCGAACAGCCACTCCGGGCGGTTCTCGGAGTGGATGGCCACCCGGTCGCCCGGATCGATGCCGAGGGACAGCAGTGCATGTCCGACCAGGCTGACCTGGTCGGCGTACTCCGCCCACGTGACGTCCTGCCAGATGCCGAGGCGCTTGGCGCGCATGGCCACGGCGTCGGGGGAGCTGCCGGCTCGTTGGTTGACGGTTCCCACGAGGGTCCAGGTGCGTGTGGTCGATTCCGCTATTGCGGTCATCATGCCTCCGTCTGTACGCCGGTGAGGTCTTCGCCGAGGTAGGCGCGGATGACGTTGGGGTCAGCCTGCACCTGTGCCGGCTCGCCGAGCGCGATGCGTTCGCCGAAGTCCAGGACTAGGACCCGATCGGCCAGGTCCATCACCAGACCCATGTCGTGCTCGACGAGGATCATCGTGACGCCCATCTCCGCGCGGACGTCGAGGATGAATCGCGCCATATCCTCGGTCTCCTCGACGTTCATGCCGGCGACCGGCTCGTCAAGGAGGAGCAGGGTGGGCTCCATGGCGAGAGCGCGGCCGAGTTCGACCCGCTTCTTGACGCCGTACGGGAGCATGCCAACGGGAAAACTGCGGTGGCTTTCGATATCGAGAAAGTCGATGATTCGCTCGACGGCCTCGCGGTTCGCCGACTCCTGACGGCGCACCTTCCGACTGAAGATGAAGGCTGAGCCGACCGAGTAATCCATGTGCAGGGCGCGACCGAGCATGAGGTTGTCCAGCACGGTGAGGTTGTCGAAAAGTTCAATGTTCTGGAACATGCGGGCCACGCCGAGCCGGGCGATGTTCTCGGGAGCCTTGCCGATCAACTCCTCGCCATCGAAGCGTAGTGAGCCTTCCTGCGGATGGTAGACACCGCTGATGCAATTGAAGATCGAGGTCTTGCCCGCCCCATTCGGCCCGATAATCGCGAAGAGCTCACCACGCTGGACGTCAAAGCTCACATCGCGGATGGCGCGGGTGCCCCCGAAGGACAGCGAGATTCCCTGTGCGGCGAGAAGCGTGTCGGCGCTCAACTCAACCACCGCTTCCTGCGTCGGTACTGCTTGACGTCGCGTAGTGAGCCGCGTTCGTCCCCGCGGAGTCCAAGGTAGAACTCGCGGATGTCGTCGTC
>JALQUH010000205.1 GCA_023263845.1 Candidatus Nanopelagicales bacterium
ACTGCCGCTCGCTCTTCATCCATGTCGCCGCGCATCCAGTGCCGGGCAAAACCCTCCACCATGGCGCACAGCGCTGCAGCCGTAAGTTGCGGATCGAGATCGGTAGGCGTCACGCCAGTCTTCTGCAGATGCGTGATGGCCACGGCGACTCGCTGCACATGCGCTTGACGCAGGCCCGAGAGAATGTCGCGGAAGGAGTCGTCCACCGCGGCCGCCTGTTCGATCACCGACAGCAACTTGGAGTGCGCGAGATAGGTGTCGAGATAGCTGCGATTGGCCACATCGATTCGCTTCACCGGATCGGTCCCCTCCGGTACCCGAAGGGATTCGGAGATGTCGGAGGCGAGGGACTCCACCACGGCAGCGAGAACCGACTCCTTGGTCGCAAACCAGGTGTAGACCGTGCCATGACTGACTCCCGCTGCCACCGCGATGTCGCTCATCCGTGTTGCGGCATAGCCCCGCTCCTCAAAGACATCGCGGGCAGCAAGGATCAGCGCGTCGCGCGTACGGCGACCGCGGTCGGTGAGCGGGACAGCACTCATGCCAAGGAGGTCCCCTCCGGCGGAAGGAGCTCCGCGGGAATGGGTGCTAGGCGCGCGCGCAGATGCTCACCAAGGCCCTTGGCCTGCGGGTCGACGCGCGCCGTCTCGGCCACTCCTCTCCCGAGTAATCCGTGAATGACGATGTTGATTGCGTGGAGGTTGGCGAGCCGGTGCACTTCGACGTCGAGTAATTGGGCTTCGGGGAGCAATTCTCGAATGCGGTCGGGAGTCATGTAGTCGACCAGCCAGGCATAGGCAGCGTCACGGTCTGGCACTGACGCGGGGATCCACAGTCCGACGTTGCCGTCGCCGCCCTTGTCACCACTTCGTGCGCCGACCAGGCGCCCCAGCGGCACTTGTGCCGTGAGTGGCGCGTTGTGAGCGGTGCCTGGCCCGATTTCCGTCAGCAACCCGCCGCTCAACGGGAGTGTGAGTGGCGTTTCGGCCGGTAGATGCGACGGGACGGGCACCACTGTCCCGTCGACGGCAACCTTCGGCCGCGCTGAGGCGCGATCGACCGTGGTCGGCCAATAGACCCCGTAGGGGGTGCCCGCCCCCGGCGGCGCCGTCGGAAACATGCCTGGGTACGACGACAGGGTCGACTCGATGACCGACGTAGTGAACGGCTTGCCCACAGCCTCAGCGGAGTCATCGCGCACAGTCAGGCGCAGATGTGACTGCGCCTGCCACGGCATCCCTGGATTCACCTGCGCGGCGTGGGCCCAATCGACATCCAACTCGCGCACGGGAAGGCGTGACCGTGCAGCACGCGCCGACGCGCTCAAACCCGGCTGGGTCGCCTCGGCAAGGGTGAGGCCGGTCATCGAACGGAGGGCGAGGTCCGCTTTGGCCTCGGCATCGAGGCCGGTAACCACAAGAGTCATGGAGTTGCGAAAACCCCCGAGATAGTTCGCTGCGACCTTGAGACGCTCCGGCGGCGACTCACCTCGCACGTCGCTGATACGCACACGATCCAGACCCTCCTGGCTGAGCCGAATCGTGTCGAAGCGGGCGGTGGCATCGGGGTTGGGATACGCCAACCCCTGGATCTCGTAGAGGAGTTGCGCCGTCACCGTGCCGACGGTCACCGCCCCGCCGGTATCCGGATGCTTGGTGATGACACAACTGCCGTCGTCGGCCACCTCCGCGATCGGGAAACCGGGGTACTCCAGTCCTGGGATCTCGGTGAAGAAGGCGTAGTTGCCGCCGGTCACCTGGGCACCGCACTCAATGGCGTGACCGGCCACCACCGCCCCGGCGAAGCGATCCAGCGCAGCTGGATCTGCGGCGGCGGCATCGGCGTACGACCAGCCGTGCCACCAGGCTGCGGGTCCGATCACGAGGGCCGCATCGGTAATTCGACCGGTGATGACGACATCGGCACCCGCGGCTAATGCCGCCGACACCGGCTCACCACCCAGATAGGCATTGGCGGTGAGGAAGGTGATGTCGTCCGGGGTCTCATGCGTGTCGAGGTTGCGCCACTGCTCATCCAGGCTCGCAAACGTGGGCATCAGGTCATCGCCCGTCACGACACCGATACTCACCGGACCAACCCCGAGCCGCTCGACCATCTCCGCGAGCGCGTCTGCACATCCTTGCGGGTCAAGGCCTCCGGCATTGCTCACGACGCGGATCCCCTTGTCGCGGCAGGTGCCCAGCACCTGTTCCATCTCGGTGAGAAAGGTCCGCGCGTAGCCGGATCCGGGACCATGCTTCAGTCGTTGCCGAGCGAGGATCAGCATGGTGAGCTCCGCCAGCCAGTCTCCGGTGAGCACGTCGATAGGGCCACCCTCGACCATCTCGCGCGCGGCGGAGATGCGATCGCCGAAAAAGCCGCTGGCGTTGCCGATGATGACAGGACGGTTCACCGAGACTCCTGATCCTGTGCTGATGTGACGCTGACGACGACGGCATGCGCATCCACCGGCTGACCCAGTTCGACATGGACCGCACTCACAACGCCGTCGACGTCGGCCACGATGCGGTGCTCCATCTTCATGGCCTCGAGCACGACAAGTGTCTGACCGGCGGCCACTCGATCGCCGACGCCGACCTCCACGGCGATCACGGTGCCGGGCATCGGAGCGGTCGCACCTCCCGCAGTGGCGGAGCCATCACCGTCGACATATCTCGGACGCCGACGCCACTGCGTAGACCACAGACCGTCATCGACACAGACCAGGTCGCCGTACGTCACAACGCAGCACGACGTGGCTAGCCCATCGCGTGCGACTCGGTTCCCATCGACCTGGAAAAGGCCCGCGTCGCGGCCCGGATCGGTATACGGATTCATGTCTTCGCCGAAAACCTGGAGTGCAACACCCTCGCGCGCAAAGCGCAGGGCGGTGATGACCGTGTTACCACCGAGACGATCGAAGGCGAATACCTCGGCCACCGCCGGGACGTTGCGCCAGCCGAGCGGCACGTCATCAGCGGGTGGGGTGAGGCTCGCACCGATGGCGGCAAGGTGACGATCCACCGTCGCTGACGGTGTCGCGGGGTCGAGCACCCCGGGCTCCCGCTCAAGGAAGGCAGTCGTCGTGTCCCCGGACCTGAACCGGTCCGACTCGAGGATGGCGACGAGGGACTCTCGATTGGTGATGAGTCCATGCACGCGTGCTGCCCGAAGACCACGGGCCAGCCGAGCAGCACAGGTCGGACGATCGCTCGCGTGCGCGATGACCTTCGCGAGCATCGGGTCGTAGTGGGTGCCGATGACCGATCCGGCCTCAACTCCAGAGTCGACGCGCAGATCTGCCGGCAGGTCGAAGGCATGCACGACGCCGATGCTCGGCAGGTACCCATGGGCCGGGTCCTCGGCGTACATACGCACCTCAATTGCATGCCCGGTGAAGTCGACCTCATCCTGGGCGCACGGCAGGTCCTCCCCCCGAGCGACGCGGATCTGCCACTCGACAAGGTCCAATCCGGTGACGAGCTCGGTCACCGGATGCTCCACCTGGAGTCGGGTGTTCATCTCTAGGAAGGCGAATCGCTGCCCGTCCCCCTCGGACCAGACGATGAACTCGACGGTCCCAGCCCCGACGTAGCCAATGCGTTCGGCCAACGCCACGGCGGCCGCGTGCATGCGCCCGGCCATCTCGCGATCGACACCGGGTGAGGGTGACTCCTCGACAACCTTTTGATGCCGCCGCTGAATGGAGCACTCGCGTTCCCCAAGGTGGACGACATTGCCTGCGGCATCGCCGAAGATCTGAACTTCGACGTGTCGGGACTCGGGGAGATAGCGCTCGAGAAAGACCGTGGGATCACCGAACGACGACAGCGATTCGCGTCGAGCCGATTCCAGTGCATCGGCAAGCCCCTGCTCCCCTTCCACGATGC
>JALQUH010000224.1 GCA_023263845.1 Candidatus Nanopelagicales bacterium
TCGCTGACGTCGAGCATCGCCGTCGCTCCCGACATCGCCGCGCGGGGGCCCGCCTCGTAGTCCGGTACGGGGCGTCGATGCGCATCAACGAGTGCGCGGGGGGATCGAAACCCACGCGAAAGCACAGCCAACCCCGCCGCCGCGGCCCCGACCTCGCCGCGCAGCGCCACGGTATCGCCGACCTGAGCCCCGGATCGAAGCGTCGGGGCACGCCCCTCAAGGTCCCCTAGCGCGGTCACCGACACCACTACAGAATCCGCAGACACGAGGTCGCCACCCACCAGCGCTGCTCCACCGCGCCTGGCCTCGGCAAGGAGTCCGGCGAGGAAGTCATCCATCCAGGCCACCTCGGTCGAGTCAGGTAACCCCAGCGCGACGACGAGCGCAACGGGCCGTGCCCCCATCGCCGCGATATCGGCGAGGTTCTCCGCTGCGGCCTTGTGGCCGATATCTTCAGCGCTCGACCAGTCGAGGCGGAAGTGACGACCTTCGACGAGCATGTCCGTGGTCACGACCTGGCGACCATCCGGCACCACAAGTACGGCCGCGTCGTCCCCCGGTCCCACAAGGACGTCGTCCCCCAACTCACCCACGGCCCTGCGAATACGCTCCACGAGGGCCACCTCCCCCATGTCACCTACCGTCGCGCGCTCTGCCATTGGGTTCCTCCCAGGACTGTCGCAGGTGCCGCCCGGATTCGGCCGAACCGAGCCTCAACCGCTAGTCTCGCTCCACCCCGGCTTGGTCGGGACGGCAACCCGCCGGTAATCACGAGATGGAGTTCGACGTGACCGTACAGGCCTACATCCTGGTGCAGACCGAGATCGGCACATCCGTCAACGTCGTCAGGACCATCATGGAAATGCCCGGGGTCCTCTCGGCTGAGGATGTAACGGGTCCGTACGACGTCATCGTGCGCGCGGAGGCCGAAACGATGGATGCCCTCGGTCGCGACGTTCTCACGAGCATCCAGCAGGTCTCGGGCATCACGCGCACACTGACGTGCCCCGTCGTCCATCTGTGATCGCTCACACCTCCCCCCGTCTCGTCGGTCTCGCCACCGCCGCCCTGGCCTGCGCCTTCGCCCTTTCTGCCTGCGGACGCGAGGTCGCTGTACCGGCCCCCGATTCACCGAATCCGGCCTGCGAGGCGATCTCGCTACCGGCGACGGTGAACGGGGCGGGCCTACGGCCCACGAGCGAGCCCGGCACCGCTGCGTGGGGCGAGCCACCCATCACGTGGCGGTGCGGCGTTACCCGACCCGCACAGTTGACTGCCGATTCCACACTGCTCGAGGTCGATGGTCTGGCGTGGTTGCCGGTGGTGGCACAGGGCGGCGATGTGTTCTATGCGGTGGACTGGCCCTCCGCCGCCACTCCGGTGTACGTCGAGGTAGCCGTGCCGGATGCCTATGCAGCACCTGCCGATGTGCTGCTGGATCTCGCTCCCTCGCTGAAGTGATCAGCGCAGTCCCGTACCGCGGCGTACCGCATCGGCTATGAGACGGTCGATCAACTCCGCATAGTCCACTCCGGTCGCGGCCCACATGCGCGGATACATGGAGATGGGAGTGAACCCCGGCATCGTGTTGACCTCGTTGATGACAATTGCGTCGTCGGTCACGAAGAAGTCCACACGCGCCAGACCCTCACAGTCCAGGGCATCGAAAGCGCGAACCGCGAATGCGCGGACCTCGTCTTCGATATGGACGGGGAGCTCGGCGGGCACGATGAGATCAGCGGCATCGTCGAGATACTTGGCCTCGTAGTCGTAAAAGTCGCGACCGGGTCGAACCCGTATCTCGGCGCAGCGGCTTGCGATCGGCGTGCCGTCGGCATCGGCGAGGACGCCACACTCAATCTCGCGGGCCTTAGCTATGCCCGCCTCGATAATGACCCGCGGATCCCAACGGAGCGCTTCAGCCAGTGCCGCATCAAGGTCGAGCGGATCGGTGACGCGGGTGATACCCACCGACGAGCCGGCCCGCGCTGGTTTGACGAACCAGGGCAGGGCGAGGTTTGTCACGCGCGAACGCACCTCGTCGTTCCGCTGACGATCCCGCGGGGTGACCATGACGTAGTCCCCGATCGGCAGTCCAGCGTGCGCGAGCATCGCCTTCATGTGTCCCTTGTCCATGGATGCGGCCGAGGAGAAGACACCGGAGCCCACGTAGGGAACCCCCGCCATCTCCAGCAGGCCCTGGATGGTGCCGTCCTCCCCCCAGGGTCCGTGGAGCACGGGGAAGACGACGTCGACGCCGGAAATCGCCTCCGCCAGCGCGTGGTCCCCTGGCGGCTCGGGCAGCAGCACCGCGTGCTCGCCGGAATCGACCACGCTCGGCAACGACCGTCCCCCCGTCGCCGTGATGAGATCGGGATCGTCCGGGGCGCTTACCCACCGGCCATCGGGGAGGATGCCGACCGCGCGCGCGTCGTAACGGGCGCGGTCCAACGCCCGGAGAACGCCCGCAGCACTCAAGCAGGAGATCTCGTGCTCGCTGCTGCGGCCCCCGAAGATCACCAGCACGCGTAGCGGACGATCGGTCACGCCTGTGACGCTATCTGCTTCCCTGGGGGCTAGGGTCACGCCATGCCGAAATGGTCTGTCGAGAGTTGGCTCGTGCACGGGGGGCGTCCACCGGTCCTGCCTGGCCAGCCACTCAACCAACCGATCGAGCCAGCATCGACGTACTACGCCGGCGCCGAGCCGGAGTACGCGCGCGATGGGACGCACGGCATGCAGGCCCTCGAAGCCGCCATCGGTCCGCTCGAGGGCGGCACGGCGGTCTCGTTTGCCTCCGGCATGGCGGCCGCCGGAGCCATCATCGATCTGCTGCCCATGGGAGCCGTTGTCGTCGCTGCCCGTTTCA
>JALQUH010000093.1 GCA_023263845.1 Candidatus Nanopelagicales bacterium
TGGCGCGTCCGGTCTGCTGGATGTCCAGCCCGTGCCGCAGGTACTCGATGAGCGTCTCGATCAGCACATCGTTCGCGGCGAGGTCGCCCAGCGCATCGGCTGCCCGGTCGCGGAGGGTGTCCGCGGGGAGGTGCCCGAGGATGCCGCCCTGCGCGAGTTCGACGAGGAGATCGGCACACCACCACGCGGATTGCGCATCATCGGCACCCATACGGTCGTCGTCGAACCGGGCGTGTGGAGTTATCACACCTGCTGCGCCCTCGTCGAGGAGAAGGCGACGTACACCGAACTCGGCACAACGGAGAACGATGAGGCGCGGTGGTGGCCGATTGCGGAACTGGAGTCGATCCCCCTCTTTCCGCCGTTCGCACAGGCACTGCCGCATCTGCTGCGCATCTACGACTCAGGGGCCGGTGAAGCGCTCTAGGCGCGTCGACTTGAGGTAAGAACGAGCACGAAAGCCGCGGCGGTCACAGCGCAAAAGCCCAGTAGGGCGATGCGCAACCCGCCCCACCCTCCCGGCATCGTGATCAGGAGTACGCCGAGCACGCCGCTGGTGATGAGCGTCATCGCGCTTGCGCCCATGACCGGATGGTCACTGGCACGACGTACCAACCAGGTCTGACCGGCCAAGCCGATGATGGCCGCGCCGGCCACTCGTAAGGCCCACTCCGTGGGGTCAAGGTGGTCAAGGTCCAACCATGCGGCCGCGCGTACCGGATCGACCAGGAAGAGCAGCCCGAGTGCGACGAAGACCAATGCGGAGACCGCGAGCGCAATGCGCGCGAGCCGAGCCGAGACGGCAAGGCCGGTGATGTCCCGAAGATCAGCCTCGGTCATGGCGTGACACTAGCGGCGACGTCACGGGAAGCCGGGAGTTAACGGCGCGTGTCGGAAACTTCCACGAGACGCTCGGAATGGGTGGCCAGCGCGAGTTCGGCCAGGAACGACGCAACCAGATGGTCGACAAGTTCCTCGCGCGGCACCTGCTGCGGATCCCACGTCAGGACCGTTTCCTCCATCCCGACTAGCCAGCCGCGGACGACCAGGTGGGCGAGCGGACCGACGTCAGGGTCCCCCGCCGCATCGAGCCAACGGGGAACCAGCGCATCTCGCGTGCTTGCGATGAGGTCGACCACGCGCTGGTCACCACCGCCGGCCGCGCGGACAAGCGTGGTGTAGCTCGCCCGGTTGCGTTCAACGAGCCGAACGAAACCTTCGACGAGTCGCCGGATACGTTCCAGCGGTGCGGCATCGTCGGGTACGCGCGGAGGCCGCAGCAGATGGTCGCTGGCTGCCGTGACGACGGCGACGTAGAAGTCCGCCTTGGTCGGGAAGTAGTGGAACAGCAGGGTGCGCGAGATGCCCGCCTGCCCGGCGACCTCATCGAGGGCAAGCTCGTGGATCGGCCGGGTCTGGAGAAGTTGCCAGCCGATCTCGACGAGTTGCCGACGACGGTCGTCGCTGCTCATGCGCGAGCGAGCGACGACCGATGCCTCAGGAATAGTCGCCGCCTGATTCC
>JALQUH010000024.1 GCA_023263845.1 Candidatus Nanopelagicales bacterium
ATCACGACAAGCACGACCGGGATGATCAGATTTCGATCGCGCAGCGAGGCCTGATCCACGTCCAATTGCGCAGCCGTCTGCCCACCCACCAGTGCATCGGCGCCCTCAACCGCGTGGGTGCGCTCTCGAAGGTCGGCGATCGTCTCCTCCGCTGCCGTGCTGTCCGCCGGGTCAGACAGGGTCGCCTGGATCTGTACGCGCCCGTCGACCACCTTGGGGGGAGCTTGCTCCGCGCCAGGTACGCCCGCGGGAACTCCCGTGTACACGCTCACGCTCGCGACACCGGGGGTGTCCGCAACGACCTGCTCCACCTCATCGAGGGAGTCGGCGTTCGCGATGATGATGGCCGGCGTGCCGAGGCCCCCCGGGAAGTGCTGGGCGAGTGCCTCCTGGCCGATCACAGAGTCGGTCTCATTGACGAACGAGTCGCTTGTGGTGATGCCATCGGCCTTGAGGGTCACGGAAAATCCGGCGAGAACCACCATGAGCCCGGCGGTAATGACCCAGGTGATCCGGGGACGGCGCCCCACACCGGAAGCAACCTTTGACCACACCCCGGACATCCGCTCATCGGCCTCGTCATTGCGCGGCACCTTGGGCCAGAAGGCCCATCGACCAGACGGGAAACGCTGCCGATTGAATGGCCCCCAGGCCGGCCGCACTATGCGCAGGATCCCGAAGACGATCCACCCGATGATCGTGGTGAGTGCGAGAACGCCACCGATCGCCACGAACGGCAGGATCGACAGGTCCGTGACGAAGCTCAGTCCCAGGCCGATGACCGTCGGCACGACGAAGGCGAGA
Source organism: Candidatus Nanopelagicales bacterium (assembly GCA_023263845.1). Lineage (GTDB taxonomy): Bacteria > Actinomycetota > Actinomycetes > S36-B12 > S36-B12 > Mxb001. The sequence goes on from JALQUH010000024.1 coordinate 805, forward strand.
ATCGGCAGCACGACGCTGGGGATGACCAAAAGCGCCGGCAAGAAGGTCAGCATGACGACCAGCGCAGCCGCAATACCGGCCGCCCCCACGGGTCCGGTTGATCGGTTGGAATTGAGTTCACTGAGTAGCAGGCACATCAAGCCCACGCTGACGGTTGCTGCGCTCGCGATGATCGGCTCGGCGACACCACGCAGGGCGGACTTCATCGCATCGGTGTGCAACTCGTGTCGATGCAGTTCTTCTCGATATCGGGCGACCAGCAAGAGGGCATAGTCCGTCCCTGCGCCGAAGACGAGGACCGTGAGAATGCCCTGGCTCTGACCGTTGAGGACCAGCACATCTGACTTGGCCAGGTAGTAGACCACCGCACTGGCCGCCGACAACGCCATCGCCGCTGCTACCAGCGGAATGAGCCACAGGAACGGACTGCGGTAGACGAGGATCAAGATGATGGCGACGACAAGGGCGGTCGCCCCGAGCAGGGTGGTGTCGATCGCGCCGAACACGGCGATGAGGTCGGTGAGCAGACCGGCCGGACCTGTCGCATTGATCTGAAGGTCGGGGTAGGCCGTGGCGGCGTCGCGAACGGATTCCGTGACAGCGCGCAGCGCCAGGCCGCTCTCGCCGAGGCGTTCCGTCGCGCGCTCGGCGTCCAGTGGAATGCTGATCAGCAGCGCGGCACCGTCTTCGGACGGGATCGGCACGATCGGTTCCGGTGCGAGGTAGTCCTGAACGGTGCCGTCCTCGCCGACCGGCAAAGAGGGGATCGACTCAACGAACTGCTGCGCCTGCGCGAAGTCCTCCGGGGTGAGAACTCCCCCGTCGGGTCGCGTAACGACCACGAGCAACGGCAGTGCGTTGTCCTCGTTGAAGTTCGCCACCTCATCCGAGACCAGGGTCGACTCCGCTGACGCCGGGAGGAATGTGGCGTTGTCGTTCTCCTGCACCTCGCTCAGCTTGCCGGCGAGCGGTCCTGCGACGCTGCCGATGAGGAGCCAGACGATCGCCACAGCCACGGCGAGCCAGATCGCCTTGCGGCCAGTGCGTGTACGGGTGGACAGGTCAGTATCAGGACTGTTCCCCAGAGCCATGGGCCCTAGCCTGGCATCACATCAGCCAATCGGCGCGGGGAATCCCTAGGAGGACAAGGCCTCCACCCCGCCACCATCAGCCACGGCCACACCGATCTCGACCAGAGCATCGGTCGCGAGGGCCATACCGTCCGCAAGCTCGGTCCCGGCCCCGAGCTGCTGGCCGGCCAGGGTGCGCTTGCGGATTGACTCCATGATGACCGCGAGCTTCACGGCCGAGAGCGCGAGGCAGACATCGAGGTGACCGAGATCGCGACCACTCACGCCGGCGTAGCGATCGACGAGTGCAGTGCGGTCCCAAAATCCATCGCGATCGGTAACGAATGCGGCAAATCGAATCTGGTGCCGCCGCTGATCACCGGGACGGGACCAGTACACCAGCAGTGTCGCGAGGTCCATGAGTGGATCCCCCAGGGTCGCCATCTCCCAATCCAGTACGGCGTCAATCTGCGGGGTATCGGCCGCGACGATGCAGTTGTCGAGTCGATAGTCGCCGTGCACGATCGACCACGGCATGTCAGATGGCAGTGTCGCTACCCGATCATCAAGCCAAGTGAAGAGTGAGTCGATGGCTGGGAGTTCACGGGTCTTGGACAACTCCCACTGCTTGCCCCAGCGCGCCACCTGCCGAGCGAGGAAGCCCTCGGGTCGACCAAGATCTGCCAGTCCAACCTCGACCGCATTGACCTCATGCAACTGGGCCAGTACATCAATGAGTTCAGTCGACAGCGTTGACGCATCGTGCGGTGCCAGCTCCGCAGCGGCCTGATCGCTGGACAGGATGCGTCCGGGCACGAACTCCATGACGAGGAACGGCGCGCCGTTGACCTCCGCGTCTTCGCAAAGAGCCAGCGGCGTCGGCGCGCGGAAGCCGCCACGCGTCACACCGCCAAGGACAGCGTATTCGCGGGCCATATCGTGCGCGGTCGGCATGACGTGCCCCAGCGGCGGGCGGCGGACGACGAACCGACGATCGCCCTGATGGACGAGATAGGTGACGTTGGACAGTCCCCCCGACAGGCGCTCGGCATGAACCGGGACGGAGCCGATGAGGAGCCCACGGTCGATCAACCACGGAGTGACCCGGTCGAGATCAAGTCCTTCCGGGGACGCCGTCGTCACCGCTCGAGATCCGGCCGGTCGTCAACGGTCGATGCGGCACGAACCGAGGAGGGCGACTCCTCGTCGACCCACACGAGGTGGGCCTGCGAATTGCTGAGGGCAACCTCGGCCGACCTGTCCGTGGATACGGCTTCCATGTCACCAAGTGACGGAAATCCATCGACCATGAGCGTGGTCAGGACGACGCCGAAGTTGTCATCAAGAAGGGCTACATCAATCCCCGAACCAGAGCGACTCAGCACCAGCCCGGCCGAGGCAGCACCGAGGTCGAGGCGACTGGCCGCACCGCTCGCATCGACAGCCATCGCCCGCGCATAGCCTTCCGTATCCAACGCGAAGACAACGACCCCGGATTCAAGCGGCACGAGCGCCAACTTCTCGACGTCGGCCGACAATGTCGCCGACGTGGGCGCTCTCGAGGCCGGGCCAAGTTCATTGAAGGCGACCGCGTTATCCGCAGCCCACGCCACGACCAATCGGTCGTCGATCGACCCGGCAGCGACCGCTGTGGCCTCGCCGGCGTACTCCACCTCGGTGGGAGTCCAGACGTCACTCGGGCCCGCGGTCGATGACAGAACACTCGCATCGCGGCACCACACGACTCCGGCGACGTCATCGCCGGTGATCGCTACGTGCACGTCACGGATCGAGTCCAGTTCAAGGTTCGCCACATCAATGGCGGATGAAGTGCTCCACCGCCCACCCGTCGAACGTGCCGCGTGTAGTAGCTCGGCGGACAGACCCGCGCTCACGGCGGTGAAGGCGACCACCGCATCACCGGAGTCGGCCACCACGAGTGCCACCTCGTCGATGCGGGCGGCCAGCGGGCCGAGCGCTGTTGCTGAGGCCCAGCCCGTGCTCGTGTGACAGGACACCTGGAGGCGTCGATGTGCCCAGGACTCCTCGACCCAACTCACGCAGGCGTCGCCCTGGCCATTCGCCGCAACGGTCGGCGCGCTGGCTTCGACACCGCGGCGCGACAGGATGGTCGGAGCCGCCCAGCCCAACGCACCGCGCCGCTCGGTGACCTGGACGGTCGTCTCACCGGTTGATGAGTCCACCGAAGTAAAGGCCGCCCACGCCTGACCATCGGCACCGGCCGCGATGCGCGGCGTTCCGCTGGGGATTCCTGGCGCGGAGACCTGTTCTACCGGCCCAAGGCCTAGGTCAGCCGCGGCGATTCCCGGGACGGCAACGAGACCGGCCGCGAGGCCGGCACCGAGAGCCAGAGACAGCGGGCGCCGCATCCACCGAAGGTACCGTGCACGAGGGCCCGCGCTGAATTCCCGGGGCGATTCCCAGGGGCCTCACGGCACGGTGAGAGTGACCTTGCCAAAGGTCCGCCGCTCGCGAAGATCACGGTGGGCCCGTGCCGCTTCGGCCAAGGGATAGGAGGGTCCTTCCATCGGCTCCAGAGCACCGGACACAACCAGTCCAACGAGTTCGCGCAGCGGCTCAGCGACGAGTCGCATCGGGTCGGCTCGCAGGCAGTCCACAAGCCAGAAGCCGATGACACTGTGGGACCCCACCATGAGCGAGGCGGGTGGAATCGGGGTGGCCGGAGTGCGCGATGCCATCCCGTAGACGACGAGCCGGCCAAACGGTCCCAGCACCGCCAGCGAAGCATCGGTTGTGATGCCACCCACCATTTCCAGCACGATATCGACGCGCTTGCCGTCATTGGCCTGACGGATAGTGCCGGCAAGGTCCGATGCGTTGGCGTCGATGGCGACGTCCGCCCCGGACGCCAACGCCTGCGCCCGCTTCTCTTCGGTGGACGCGACGGCAATGATGCGCCC
>JALQUH010000120.1 GCA_023263845.1 Candidatus Nanopelagicales bacterium
TGACCGAGTACGACTCGGCAGCCCACTTCGGGTAGAGGTTCAGCGATGAGGTGATCGACGGAGCAGCACCTGGCGAGTAGTCGGTTCCCGAGCCATCTGCAGCGGTGTTCCAGCCGGCGAAGGTGTAGCCGCCGCGGGCCAGCGATCCGGAGTTGCTCAAGATCGTGGCTGGCTCGCCCGACTGGTACAGGTTCGAGTCCGACGGCGCCGAGCCGCTGTCAGCCGTCCCGGTGTTGTAGGTGACTGTGAACCCGATCGCCTGCCACTGCGCTGTCAGCGTCTCCGCTGATGATCGGCTCCAGGTCTGGGACCCAGCGGAGTAGGTGTTGTTCGAGGAGTCCTTCCAGTTCACGAAGGTGTAGCCCGTGCGGGTCGGCGTCGGCAGGGTGATGCGCGCATCGTTGGCTGCAAGGACGGTGGTGGGAGACACCGAACCGCCGTTGGCGTCCAGTGTGAGATCGAATCCCTGCACGAGGGTGTACTGGCCGAGATCCGCTGGCGAGGAGATCGACCAGGCGTAGTAGTCCGCATCGGCCTGCACAGAGCCGTCGATTGCGCATCTGCCTGCTGCGAGCACGGTGACGGTGGTGCCCGAGACTGAGCACTGGGACGAGGCGGAGAATGGGTATCCCGTCGGGGACCACGTTCCCGAGCTCGCCACCTCGATGGCACTGTACGTTGCCGAGCCCGTGGAGCTCTTGGTGACGTCTAGGGTGAAGGTGTCGTTCACGTTGCGGTACGGGATCACGCCCGCGTTGTCGTAGGTGACGGTCTGGCTGTCCTTGAAGGTGACGGTCTGGGCAGATGAGGTGGCAGCGTCGTACGCGGTCCTAGTGCCCGATCGGTCGTACCCGTCTTGTGAAGCAGTGACGCTGCAGGTTCCACGAGTGAGCTTCGTGATCGTCACCCTTGCATCGAGCTTCGCATCCGAGGTGGTGGTCAGCGAGCAGACCGAAGGCGTTGAGGTGGCGAAGGTGATGGCTACATCAACGGATGGATCCGTGATGGACGACCGCGCTGTCATCGTGTAGGACGTGGGCGCCTGGGGTGGGTTGGGGCTTTGCGCCGATTCCAACGTGACGGTCTGCGGCTGTCCGGTCACCGTGACGGTCTGTGACACGTCCGCCGCGGCGGCGTAGGTGCCATTGCCGGCCTGGCTGGCGGTCACGGTGCAGGTTCCCCACGTGAGATAGGTCACCTCGTTTCCACTCACGGTGCAGACTGAGCTCGGGCTGGCCGAGTAGGTGATGGCGATACCGGAGGCCGTCACCGCGCCGCCGGGTGATGCCGCTGCCGAGGTTGCTGACAGGGTCGCGGTGTTCGAGCCAGATCCGAGTGTGACGTCAGCGGGGTCCGCAAGCGTCAGAGTCTGGGTGAACTTCCAGGTGGCGTAGACGATGACGCTGGCAGTGGTTCCGGGGGCGTATGAGTCACCGACATCGACCTTGCCAGCCTCGATTGCACAGTATCCGGAGTTCGAGGTCCAGTCGACGACGCTCGCGCAGGCGAGGTCCGTTGTCCATCCCCTGAACTCATAGCCCGACTTCGTCGGTGCGGCCGGGATGGTTACCGAGCCGCCTGTCTGGAACTCCAACGGGCTCACGCTGGACCCACCCTGCGTGTCGAATGTGACGAGGTAGGAGTTGGCCGCGTACATCGCGTAAAGGCTCTGAGCCACTCGCGTGCCGCTGGCGCTCAGCGCCGTGCTGCCCGCGGGGAAGGTGAACAGGTCCCCCGAGGAGTAGGCGGTGTCACTCGCAGTCCAACTGGTGCCCGACTTGCTCGCGTCCGTCGTCCACCCGACGAAACTGTAACCTGCGACCGTAGGTGCGGTGACCGACGGAACGATCGGCTGGTCCGGATACCCCGGCGTGTTGACGCTCGCGTACTGGTTCGAGGCGATGACGTTGCCGTACCCGAAGGTCGCACCAGGCCCCTTGTAGAACGTGAAGGGGTAGGCGTACTGGGCGTAGACGCTGATCGCCGAGCCGGATACGGGGATCAGGGAGCTGCTGATCGTGAATGATGCGTCGGTGGATGCCGCCGTGCC
>JALQUH010000106.1 GCA_023263845.1 Candidatus Nanopelagicales bacterium
GAAGGCATTGGCGGCCACCTTGACCAACTCGGCGGTCGCGAAATCCGTGACCAGCAGCGGCGTGCCAGACGCGAGGAGGGAGGCGTAGACCTCCCGCAACACGGTTTCGTCCTGCGGGTCGCGCACGCCGAAGACGAGGCGGTCGGGGCGCAGCGTGTCCTCGACCGCGTGGCCCTCGCGCAGGAACTCCGGATTCCACGCCACATGCGCACCGGACCCAGCGAAGCGATCGCGCATGTTCGCGGCCGTACCGACAGGAACCGTCGACTTGCCCACCACCAGCGAGCCAGCGGCGGCATGCGGGACGAGGGCGTCCACGGCTCCCCACACCTGACCCATGTCCGCGGCGTACGAACTCGCCCGCTGCGGAGTTCCCACGCAGATGAAGTGCACATCGGCCCCGGCAGCAGCCGACACATCCGTGGTGAAGGTCAGCCGACCCGATGCCAGCGCCTGCTGCAGCACCTCCGGCAGACCAGGCTCAAAGAACGGCACCTGTCCGGCCGCCAGCGCCGCGATCTTGGCCGCATCGGTATCGATCCCGACCACCTCGTGGCCGAGTTGCGCCATGCACGCGGCATGGGTCGCCCCCAGGTATCCGGTGCCGATCACGCTCAACCGCATGTGTGGAGCCTAGGGGAGAGCGGGGCGTAGGCTCGAGGTTGCTCCCACTCTGGTGGGTTGCCCCCCACCCGGTGGGATCAATACGAGGGAGGACCTGTGGCGCTGTCGGCCAACCCGGATTTCTCGGTCTACGAGTTGCCGGAGGAGCATCGCGAGCTACGTGCCGCTGTGCGTGCGCTCGCTGAGGACAAGATCGCGCCGCGAGCGGCGGAAATCGATGAGTCCGGCGAGTTTCCCCACGATGTCTACGACGCTCTGGTGGCCGGGGAGTTCCATGCCATCCACATTCCGCAGGAGTACGGCGGTCAGGGAGGTGACGCGCTCGCCGCTTGCCTGGTGATCGAGGAGGTGGCGCGGGTGTGTGCGTCGAGTTCGCTCATTCCCGCCGTCAACAAGCTCGGCACGTTGCCCCTGATGGTCGCTGGCGACGACGACCTGCTGCAGCGCTATCTGCCTCAGGTGGCCTCGGGTGAAGCGATGTTCTCCTACTGCCTGTCCGAGCGAGAATCCGGTAGCGATTCGGCCGCAATGCGGACTACCGCGAAGGCAGACGGCGACGGCTGGATCATCAACGGGCAGAAGAGTTGGATCACCAATGCCGGGGTCTCGGACTACTACACCGTCCTGGCGGTCACCGATCCTGATGCCGGGGCAAAGGGCATCTCGGCATTCGTCGTCCACGCTGACGATGAGGGCGTGTCCTTCGGAGCACCGGAGCGCAAGCTCGGTGTCCACGGATCGCCGACACGCGAAGTCTTGTTCGATCACGTGCCTATCCCGGGTGGCCGCATGGTGGGAGATCCGGGCACGGGCTTCCGCACGGCGATGACCACGCTCGACCACACCCGTATCACCATCGGCGCTCAGGCCCTCGGCATCGCGCAGGGGGCCCTCGATGCCGCTGTCGACTACGCAAAGGAGCGCGAGCAATTCGGCAAGCCGATCGCTTCCTTCCAGGGTATTCAGTTCATGGTGGCGGACATGGCCATGAAGCTCGAGGCCGCGCGGGCGCTTGTCTACAAGGCTGCGGCCATGAGCGAGCGGTGCGATAGCGACCTGTCCTTCTACGGCGCCGCGGCAAAGTGTTACGCGTCCGACGTCGCGATGCAGGTCACGACGGATGCCGTACAGATCTTCGGTGGAAATGGCTACACCCGGGATTTCCCGGTCGAGCGCTACATGCGTGACGCCAAGATCACCCAGATCTACGAGGGCACCAACGAGATTCAGCGCCTGGTCATGGCCCGAGCCCTCCTGCGCGGCTGACGTGGCACTCGATCCGGTTCCGGAGCACCCGTCCCTTGAGCCCGTCCCGGCCAGCCAATCCCGGGCGACGCTCGCTCGTGTCATGGGCGTCATCGACGCCAACAACTACGGCAACGTGCATGGCGGCGTGATCCTTCGAGCGGTCGACGAGGCGGGCGCCGTCTCGGCGGTGAAGCACTCCCATGGTCCCGCCGTCACGGCGCTGATCGACCAGATGGCCTTCCGCGAACCGGTCAAGCTCGGTGATCTGCTGACCACGCGCGCTCAGGTCAACTGGACCGGAAACACCAGCATGGAGGTCGGCGTCCGGATCACCGTCGAACGCAGCGGGGTCGAAGGCGAAATCCACGTGGGAACGGCGTACCTGGTCTACGTCGCCATTGACGCAGACGGCGAGCCCCGCAAGGTACCGCCGGTGCGCGCCGAGGACGATGAAGATCGCCGCCGTTTCGCCGAGGCGGAGATTCGCCGCGCCTCGCGCCTTGGTCGCCGCCAGGCGATCGAGGAACTACGCCGTCACGGCGCCGAGTAGGCGACGGCTTCTCTCGCGCTCACCGGTCGTCCTCGCCAGAATTTCGGGGAGCGCCGAGCAGGAATCCGGCCCCCCACGCGAAATGCATCGTGGGAAACACGATCGGTAGCCAGCGTGCCGCCGATGTGCCGAGCCCGCGGGCTGCAGACGACGATGCGATCGCATCGGCGACGAGATAGATCACCGGCTGACTTGCGCCCAACGCCGCGAGCCCGGGCCGGCGTGCCAGCACGCCACCTACTGCGAGGAGCGCCCCAGTGCCAACGGCGAGCAGCGTCACCGGCGGCGCAAGGTAGCGCAGTGAAACCGTCTCCGGATGGCGACGAGCGACCTCGCGGCGCCACCGTCCGTACTGGAAATACTGCCGGGCGAGAGCCTTGACCGAATTGCGCGGCCGATAGGTCACGCGCATCCTCGGCGTGAACCACACCTGGCCGCCGGTCTGCCGAATCCGATGATTGAGTTCCCAGTCCTGCGCCCTCACCATCGACTCATCGAATCCACCGACGCGGCTGAGCGCCGACTTGCGGAAGCAGCCAAGGTAGACGGTAAGAGCAGGGCCCTCCTCGCCCCCGATATGGAACGCCGCACCGCCGACACCGAACCAGGAGGTCATGGCCGCGGCGACCGCTTGTTCGAAGTCGGTGACGCCCTCCGCGCCCATGATGCCGCCGACATTGTCAGCTCCGGTCGCCTCAAGCGTCTCGACAGCGACGGCGATGTAGTCGGTGGGTATCACCGCGTGGCCGTCGACGCGAACGATGATGTCGTGGGCTGCGGCGTCGATGGCCGCATTGAGTGCCGCAGCCGTGCGTCCGCTGGGATTGCTGGTGAGCGTGACTCGATCATCACGTGACGCCAACTGTGCCGCGATCGCGTCGGTCCGATCATGCGACGGGCCGAGGGCGAGGACCACCTCGAGGGGTCCGTCGTACTGCGAACCGAGGATCGCTGTGACGGCCTCGGCGAGATGCTGCTCCTCGTTGAGTACGGGCATGATCACGGACACGCCCGGTAGCGATGCGGGGGTGAGAGGCGACACAGCGGTCAAGGGTAGCCTCAAGCATCCGCAAGACGGGATCCGTGGAGGTGCGGTGCGTAGTCGAGCAATGATCGCGGTCGCGGCCGTCGTAGCGGCCGGGCTGCTCGCCGCCCTGGGATGGGTACTTGCGTGGCCAGCCTCCGCCATCGTCATCGTGGCGCTGGTTGGTCTCGGCGGCGGTGCGGCAGCCATGCAGGCCCTGTTGTGGCTGCGGAGCACGGCCAGCCGCGTGGCGCGCATCGACAACCGCCTGGAAGCCATGCGGGCTACGGGAGATCGTCGCCACGAAATCATGGTGCGTTCCTTCCGCGAGCAGAGCAGAGTCGTCGGTGAGGCGGCTGCGGCCGCGCGCCGCGCGGACAACCGCGAACAGCTCGCCAAGGTGGAGGCACAACTTAAGAACGTCCCTCAAGAACTTCGGGAACTTCGTCACAACCTCACGCAGAAGCTCGACGATCAGGTGGTCCTGCTGGAGGACTACCAGCAGCTCATGCGCCTGGTTCCCATGCCGTTGCCGATGCCTCGGCCCGGGACCTGGGCCGCCTCCGAGGACTACCTGCTGTGGCTCGCTGGCTTCGTCCTCGAGCATCGGCCGGCCCTCGTGGTCGATGTGGGCAGTGGTCAGTCGAGCGTGTGGATGGCCGGGGCCATGCGCACCGCGGGCTATGCGGGCAAGGTCGTAGCGATCGATCACGAGCCGGAATTCGCCGAGGGGACGCGGGCTCTGGCGCGACGACAGGGCGTGAGCGACTGGCTGGATGTGCGCTGCGTCGAGCTGTTGCCTCAGACCATCGATGGCCGGTCGTGCACCTGGTACGACCCGTCGGTCCTCGACGGACTCGACGGCATCAACCTGCTGTCGATTGATGGCCCTCCGGGCAAGGGCAATCCGGAGGCGCGCTGGCCCGCGCTACCCCTGCTGCGCGATCGTCTCGCTCCCGGTGCGGCCGTGGTACTCGACGACATGATCCGGGTCGATGAGCAGGCTATTGCCGATGATTGGCACGCACGCTATCCGGAGTTGACTCGCGTCAACCATGCGTTTGAGAAGGGCGCAGCGGTCTTCACCGCGCCGTAGCGGGGCTACGCGCAGCGGACCTTGTCGGCGGTGGTCGGATCGGTGATGACGTCACTCTCTCGTTCGGCGTTCGTCTGCTCGCCCCCACCGGACTGTTGGTTCTCATTCACCTGGGCGCCGATGACCACACTCTCAACACCGGCATAGGTCGAGCCGACGACGATGGTGATCGTTGTCGCCGTCTCATCGGCCACGGTCGTGGAGCCGGTGAAGGCGGCCAGCACGGTGCGGGCAGCCTCCGCCGACGGGGCATCGTGGTGGATTTCGGTCTGCACGTAGTCCGAACTCGGCGCGTCACCGATCTCGACGACGATGTACCCCTCTGCCTCCAGGGCGGCCGCCACCTCCGCCGCGCGTCCGGCGACGCCGCTGCCATTCAAGACTCGTACCGTGATGTCCTCCGGGACGACCGTCAACCCGTTGCCGACCGTGTCCTTCGACTTGCTCGCCGATGCGGACTTCTTGGGCTTGATCCACGGCTCGTCGTTGGCCATGGACTGCCATACGAGGGCGGCCTGCTCCGCGTTGACGAGGACGTTCTCGCCGTCGCCACGCTCGACCCACGGCATCGTGAGGAAGGCGATATCCCCCGGCGCCATTCCCTTGACACTCAGTGCCAGATCGCGCAGGACGTCAATGTTGGCCAGGCCAGGGTCGGTGGTCAGGCCACGCGTCGCAGCATCCAGCGTGGAGTAGAGCTTCACCGGATTGAGAAGGAGGCCGGTAGACGACGCTTCACGAATCATGGAGGACAGGAACGCCTGCTGTCGCTTGATGCGGCTGAGGTCACTGCCATCGCTGAGGGTCTTGCGCGCGCGCACGAAGCTCAGCGCCTGCTCACCGTCGACGATGCTTGTGCCCGCGGGCAGATCCAGATCGCTGGCGGGATCAAGCGCCGGTTCGGTGAGACACACCTCGACGCCACCCATGGCGTCTACGACTTCCTTGAATCCGGTGAAGTCGATCACGGCGAAGTTGTCGATGGTCAGGCCGGTCATCTGCTCGACCAGTTTCACCGTGCAGCCGGGTCCGGCGATCTCGAAGGCGGTGTTGAACTTTGCCTCGAAGGCGCCCACGGTCTGTCCATCAATCGTGCACTCTGGGAGCATCACCCAGGTGTCGCGGGGGATGCTCACTGCCGTAGCGAAAGAACGATCCTTGGACAGGTGCAGCAAGATCGTCGTGTCAGACCGCTCACCGGTGTAGACATCGGGGTCGCCGTACTTCTTGGAGGTCTCTCCCGCGCGGCTGTCGCTGCCCATCAGCAGGACGTTGACCGCGGAATAGTTCCCCTCCTCATCGACTACCGGCGTCGGGACGAATTCGCGGCCGGTGGTCTCGCTGATGTCCACCGCGGTGATGTTGCCCTCGAGTTTGGACGACGCGACGTCGATGCCTACGCCGGCGAGGGTGAGCACTAGTACCGCGCTGGCCGCGATAGCCGCGATGACCCGGGGCCAACGACGCGAGCGGGGCGGGACAGGAGGGGATGCAGCGGGCAAACTGGACACGCTGCTCCCTTCGATGCTGGTGGTCCCAGAGTAGAGCCGACCAGGGCTCCGACGCCGGTTGACCCGGCCGGGTTCCCACGGGGCGACCCGTGGGTCTCTGTGAATGTGATCAGAGTGACCTTTGAGAAGGGTGAGTCGCCTTGACACTGAAGGCCCTCGATACGGCACCCTCCTATGGTGAGGAGACTCCATGCGATGACGGCTGCCCTGGGCGCCTTCACCCTAGTGACCGGAGTCCTCACCGTCCTCCCCGCAACAGCGGCCCCGGGCACGGCCGCCTCGGAGGCGCAGCCGATTCGCGCAACAGTCAGATCGGTCCCGTTGAGCGGGCTCGATCAGGGCGCTCTGGTGACGTCGCCGGCCGCCTCGACGCCGGTCGCCCTGGCTGGCGAGGACCATGTTGATGCCGAGCACGCCCGCGCGGCCACGGCCGGACTTCGACCGGCGGCTGCGATTCCTGCGACCGCGACGAAGCCCTTTGGACTGGTCGGCCTCACCGCCGAGGAGCCCTTCGTCGAGGGCACGCGCGTGGTCATGCGCGTGCGCCAAGGCGGCCAGTGGCTGCCCTGGATGGAGGTGCCGACGTCAGACCACCTGCCCGATCCGGGTACCGATGAGGGGGAGCGCGCGCGCTTCTCTACCGAACCGGTGGTCACCAACGAGGCTGACGGCGTCCAGGTGCGCGTCGATACGCCAACCGGGCAGATGCCCGCGGATACGCAATTGGTGATGATCGACAACCCCGAGCGTGCTTCGGATGCCGAACTCGTCGGGCAGCCGATGTCCGCTGCGGCGCGCAACGGCATAAGTAAGCCGACGATCATCACACGTGAGCAGTGGGGCGCGGACGAGTCGCTGCGCCGCGGCACGACGCAGTACTCCGACACGATCAAGGTCGCGTGGGTTCACCACGTCGTGTCATCGAACGACTACACCGCGGCGCAGGCCGCCCAGCAGATGCGCAACGTCTACAGCTGGTTCACCGAGGGCATCCAGGTCAATGACTTTGGCTACAACTTCATGGTGGACCGTTTCGGTCGGCTCTATGAGGGTCGGGCCGGTGGCGTCGACAAGGCGGTCATCGGTGCCCATACCTCCGGATTCAATGCGGAGACCTTCGCGGTGTCGTTCCTCGGCAATGCCGACACCTTGGATCCCAAGCAGTTGACGAAGGAGAAGATCCTCGACGCCATCAGCGACCTCATCGCGTGGAAGTTCGAACTCTTCGACATCAACCCCCTCGGCAAGGCAACTCTCACCTCTGCGGGCCCGGGTCCGGGCCAAGGCACCACGTCGATGTACTGGCCGGGAGAGAAGGTCTCCATAGAGACCATCTCCGGCCACGGCGACATCGGGAGTACCTCATGTCCGGGCGAATTCCTTCGACCGACGATGCCCCATCTGCGTCTGGCCGTCTCGGCCCGGCAGGGCCGCAACTTCTACCCGCCGTCCATCAAGGGCGACAAGACCCCCTGGGGTGGTGGCGGTTCGATCATCCTCGACCCGAAGTCCAATGGACCGATGGATGCCACCCTCACCGTGTCGAACGCCTGTGGCGATCCCGTTCGGACCATGAGTGCCTCGACTCCCGAGGCGGCGACCTTGACCTTCACGTGGGATCAACTCGACGAGAAGGGCAAGCAGGTGCCGCCCGGCCTGTACACGTTCCGCATTGATGCGACGAGCAACGGCAAGGAACTCTTCCCCTGGGAGGGCACCGCCCGAATCGCCGCAACGGCCGACTCCCCGCCGGACCCGTGCACGCCGCCTGAGCAATTCACTATCGCCGGGACCGGCTACGGCCACGGGGTCGGACTGTCGCAGTGGGGCGCCTACGCCATGGCCGAGCAGGGCTGGAGCGCGGATCGCATCGTCCAGTACTACTACCCGGGCACCAAGGTGAAATCCCTGGATGACCAGTCCGACGTCAGAATCGGCCTGCTCTACCAAAAGCCCGCGGCGCACGCACGCGTCGAGAGCCTGAGTGGCTCAGCCGCGCAGATCGAGATCTCTCTTGGCCCACGCAAGAAGGTGGTCGTCGACGCTGGGGTAAGCCTGACCTTCAAGAACGAGAAGAAGTACGTGAGCGTCCGCCAGACCGTGGACGGTAAGACGACCAAGGTTGGCCGTGCGCGCGTCATCACCCTTCGATGGTCCGGGACCCGCGATCCGGGTGCGGCCGGTTCGACGCCCGCGGTCCTCAACGTTGCGGGCCCGGATGAGAACTATGTCGATGAGGGGCACCGTTACCGGTATGGCTCGGTAGAGATCACGCCCGTGAAGGCCGACGGTGGTCGACGACTCGCGGTGGTCAACGTCCTGCGCCTGGGCGATGAGTACCTCAAGGGCATCGCCGAGGTTGTTCCGACATGGCCACAGGCGGCTCTGCAATCCCAGGTGATCGCCTCGCGCGCCTATGCGCTTTCCAAACTGCAGGCCGGTACCCGCAAGGATTGCCAGTGCCACATGGACGATGGCGACGGCCCGTACTACGACCAGACCTTCAAGGGGTACGTCGTCGAGTCCGGATACGGCGGTGGCAACTGGGTAAAGGCCGTCGATGCGACACGCTCCGGTGAACAGGGGCGCACCGTGACCTACCAGGGGGTACCGATCCCCGCGTTCTACACCGCGGCCACCGGTGGCATGACCAACTCCGCGCAAGAGGTCTGGGGCGGGTCCGGTTATCCCTGGGCGACGCCGGTCGATGATCACTGGAGCCTGCAGGCGCCGGGCAACCCCTACCGGCGCTGGGACGTCGTCGTCAGCCAGGCCCAGGCCGAGGAGCTGTTCGGCCTTCCTGACGTCATGACCATCGAGGTGAGCAAGACGATGGCCTCCGGTGGCGCCAAGGAGGTCACGGCTCGCAGCCTGAACGGACAACGTAGTTCGATCTCCGCGTCCAGTTTGCGCTCCGCTCTGTCGATGCGGTCGACGTACATCACGGACATCACCGAGCAGGAGGTCGCTGGCGATGTCCCTCTGCCAAAGGGCGGCGTCACCTTGGTTGCCAACCCGAAAGGGGACGTCAAGGACGGCACCGTCGTGACGTTGTCAGGCGTCATCAAGAACCCGACCCCCGGGCTCGTCGTTCAGCGTCAGGTACAGGTGAACGGCGGGGAGTGGCAGGACCGCAATTCCGTGGTTGCCACCGCGGACGGTCGCTTCGCTCTCTCCGTCTCCGTCACCGGCGTCGGCAACACCTACACCTGGCGCGTCTTGGTGATGGACGGCGGCACTCCGATCGCGCGCAGCGGTACCCGCACGTCAACGGTGCTGTAGTCGCATGGTTCAGCGGGAGCGGATCGGCGCGAATGCCCGCACGGCATTCGACGCCATCACCGAGAGCAGTGACCGACTCGACATGATCGACGCGGCACTCGCGAACGATCCGATCGACAGCACGCTGATGGCCGAGCCAACGGAGCCGATTGACAGCACAGACCCGACAGAGCCGATGCAGAGCACCGAATTGCGACTGCCGATCGACAGGAGCGAATTCGTTGAACCGATGCTCCAACGTGATGACGAACTCATGGCGCTCCCCTAATCAATAGTGCTCCCTCTGTCTGCAGCGTTGCGGTGATATCCACCGCAACGCCGATCTCCGCACTGTCGTCAATGATGACGACCGAACCGCCGGTGACCAGAGCCATCGGCAGGGCTAGCGAGGCAGCCTCGGCGTCGCCGCACAGCACCGCGAACCGGGAGTCGCTCGTAGCGCCGCGCGCCCTTGCGAACTCTGCGGCTGTCGACATGAGCTCCGCAGCTGTCTGGTCTGACGTGATCAGCCAGTCATCCTGGGGCGGTGCATAGGGCATGAAATCATCGGGATGCGCGCGGGCAGCGACGGCGGCCTCGGTGACACCGGGTGGTACGTGCTCACCATCGGGAAGGCCGAAGGGGGCCAGCGAAACGAGCACAATCTCGGTGGCGTCGGCGCATTGGTCAAGGCAATCACGAGATGTCACGGTGACCGACTCGGTCGCGTCGGGCACGCAGACTGCGCCCACGAACGTGCACGCTGCCCACCACACTGGTCGTTGCCAGTGACACGGCAAGCGCATGCCCACTCGATCCCCGGGTGCCACGTCGAGGTCGTCGCGCAACAGGCCGGCGGCTTTGGCGGCAGCATTCAGGAAACTGGCGGCCGACAGTTCCATGCGCTCGCCCTGCGCCGGGACGATGTACGTCAGCAGTGGTTGGGCAGGGTTGGCGCGCACCCGGTGCATCAGGGCGGCGTACGGCGTCATGGGGGGCACGGTAGCCCGTAGGCTCGGGGCGTGCTGTCCATCAACGCGCCCGAGCAGGTCTCCGGGCTCGCCTGGTGGCCACTCGTCCTGGTCGTCGTCGCCCTCATCGCCTTCAACGTCGTCAACAATCGTGTGGCGCCGCAGGGTCATTACCTCCTGTGGGCGTTCGGTGGGTCGTTTGGTCTGCTCGCCATCGGTGTGCTCGATGGGAACAGTTGGACCGACATGGGACTGGGTTGGGGCTACATCATCCCTGGACTTATCTGGGGGGTCGGCAGCGTTGCGGTGGTGACCACCGGGTATGTCCTCGCGGCCACGTTCCGCAAGGGCCGAGATGCCATGCACGATGAGAGAGTGGCGTCACTGAGCGGACCGCGGTTGATGTTCCAGGCTCTTGTCGAGGTCCCCTTCGGCACCGTGTTGTTCGAAGAGATCGCGTTCCGCGCGGTGCTGTTCTCCATGCTCGCGCGCCGTTTTGGTGTCGTGCCAGCCATCATCATCTCTTCGATCCTCTTTGGTCTGTGGCACATCCTGCCGTCGATCGGCACACATGAGCAGAGCGCGGCCCTCGGATCGGTGGTGGGGGAGGGGCGACGCGGCAACATTCTTGCCGTGGCACTCTCTGTGCTCACGACGTCGATCGCAGGGGTTGTTTTCGCCGGCCTGCGCCTGGTGTCCGGTAGCGTGCTTGCACCGATGGGGCTGCACTGGGCAACTAATGGGATGGGTTATTTCTTCTCCTGGACCATCATCCGCTTTCGGAGCCGACGTAGGAAATAGATTGTCGAGAGGGTGCTCGTGAGTACTGAAGAAGCCAAGGTCACGGCTGATGCGAAGAAGAAGCTCGGGTTCTGGCGACGTTTCGTCGCACCACCCATTCCGCGCGACGAGATGAATCCGGCGCAGCGCTGGTACGACACATATTCGTCATTGCCGATGTTCGTTGTGGCCATGGTGTGGCTGGTCTCGAGCTTCTTCACATGGGCGCCGTCGCTTCAGCCGATCTACGGTTGGGAGGGTCTGAAACTCAGCCTCTACACGTGGATCATCTTCGCCCTTGATTTTGGGACCCGCTTCATTCTCGACAATCACAAAGGCAACTTCCTCAAGCGCAATTGGCCCTTCCTCATCGCGCTGCTCTTCCCTCCGCTGCGCATCCTGCTCGTCATCGCGGCGGTGCTTCGCATCACGCACGATCGTAACGGGCTGACGAAGATGGTCGGGCTGTACGCGGCCTACGCCGTTCTCTTCGTCGTGCTCTTCGGCGCACTGTTCACTCTCATGTTCGAGATCAATGCACCTGGGGCCAACATCACGTCGTTCGGCGATGCCGTGTGGTGGGGGTTCGTCACGGTGACCACGGTCGGCTATGGCGATTTCACGCCGATCACGATCGGTGGCCGTGTCATCGCGATCGGCATCATGTTCACCGGTGCGGCGGCCGTCGGCGCGGTAACCGCTGCGGTCGCCTCACGTTTCATCACGGGCAATCGATCCTCCGGCGACGGCGAGGATGGGGACACGTCACCCGAACCCCAAGAAGCGCAAAAAACTCATTCGACACAGGAGACTCACTCTTCACAGGAGTCTCACGAGGGTCACCGAGTTAGCGGGTCGAGGTCCGACGACGAGTTGTTGGCGCGTATCGCGGCACTTCAAAGCAGTCTCGAGGAACTCGGTCGTCAGATGGCCGGTCGCGACGCGCAGGCCCCGGGTAAATGACACTGCCCAATTGGTCTCCTACGATAACGAGACCATACGCAACCGCTGAAGGAGCCAACTCGATGGATTCGCATGCCGCCCACCTCGATCCGAGTGATGCGGCTGCTGCGCTCACCGAGCGCGACCGGCGTGTCCTGGAGTTCGAGCGACAGTGGTGGAAGTACGCCGGCGCCAAGGAGCAGGCTATCCGTGACCTGTTCGATATGAGTTCGACGCGCTACTACCAGATACTGAACTCTTTGATCGACACCCCGGAGGCGTTGGCGGCCGACCCCATGTTGGTGAAGCGTCTGCGTCGCATGCGCGCCGCGCGGCAGCGCGTGCGCTCGGCGCGACGCCTCGGCATCGATCTCGAATCGCGCTAGTCCGGTGGTGTGGCGCGTCCCAGAGGTCACGCCGAGCGAGCCTGCTGGACTCCTGGACGAACGGCAGGCCCTGGTTGCACAGCTTCGCTGCCAGCGCGAATCCCTACAGGAGAACTGCGCAGGCCTCGATCACGCGCAACTCTCCATCCGCCCGATCCCTACGTCCTTGATCTCCCTCCTGGGCATCGTTCGTCACATCACCGATGTCGAGCGCTGGTGGTTCCGGATGAACGTGGCGGGGGAAGAACTGGACTTCCGTTACGACCCCAAACTCGACGACAGCGACTTCCGCGATCTGGACTCGGTGACGGCCGAGGAGGTCTTTGCGACGTACTGGTCTGAGTGCGCGTCGGCGGATGCCGCGGTGGCCGAGTTGTCCCTCGACGACACTTTTGTCAACGAAAAGCGGCAGGCTCGACTGGATCTGCGCTGGGTCTACCTGCACATGATTGAGGAATACGCGCGGCACAACGGCCAGGCCGACATCCTGCGTGAACTGATCGACGGCCGCAGCCACCGCTAGGGCGCGCTCGTCCTGCGGTCGGCGTACTCAGCCAGCGTCACGAGAGCCGGACGCTCCAGGGCTTCGACCTCGTGCTCGACGGGGACCAAGGCCGTTCCCTCACGTCGGAATTGCACGATGCTGCCATCGAACTCGCCTCGGTCGGCGCGCAACGGCGCGTCCAGCCGGGCAAGTGCGGTCTGCCAGATCTCGGCGGCCATGCGCCCGAGGTAGGCCTCGCCATGATGGCGATGGCGGCGTTCGCCGAGATCGACCTGCGAGATGGCGGTCATGCCCCGCAGGCGCAGCGTGTCCAAGAGCATCCCGATCTCGACGCCGTAGCCGCAGGGGATGGGTAGCGCTTCAAAGAGCGAGCGGCGCACGGCGTACTCACCTGCGAGTGGCTGCACGATGCCGGCGAGTTCGGGCCAGTGCAGATTGATCAGTGGCCGCGCAACGAGTTCCGTGACTCGGCCCCCCGCCTGCGGTACGCCAGCCAGGTCTCGGGCGTAGGCCGCTTTGACGAGTTCGACCTCGGGGTGGGCCAGGAGGGGACCGACGAGGGCGGCGATGTGGTGCGGCTCGAACGACTCCAGGTCGGCGTCGAGGAAGACGATGATGTCGGCGTCGGTGGCAGCCACGCCACGCCACATGGCCTCGCCCTTGCCGGGCAGGGTCGGCAGGTGGGGCAAGATCTCGCTGGTGGCCAGGACCCGGGCGCCGGCCGCGCGCGCTACGGCGGCGGTGCCGTCGGTGCTGTCGGAGTCAACCACCAGCAGGTCGTCGACGAGGCGGTGATCCCCGGCCATCGCGTGGTCGTGAATCTGACGCACCAGGTGCCCCACGGTCGATTCCTCGTCCCGGGCCGGGATGACCACCACGATGCGAACCTGCCCCTTGGCGGCCACCACCTGCACGACCGGCCAATCCCGGGCGGCGCTCGTGTGAGTTTCGAGCCAGGATCGGGCAACGCGGTCCACGGACACAGTCTGCCCTCCCCGCCGATCCGACGGGGAGCGGGTCCGATCGGTTTGCACTCTCGGGGGGAGAGTGCTAAAACTGTTTTAGCACTCGACGACCTCGAGTGACAGACCTGACCGATGAGGGGCCGTTCGGATTCGGCCCCGTCCGTCGCGGGCATCGGTCGCCCCCGCAGGAGGCTCACCCCTCCTCACGTTGTTCCTGGGAGGAACTTCACCCCATGGCAAAGATCATTGCATTCGATGAAGAGGCCCGTCGGTCGCTCGAGCGGGGCATGAACGTGCTCGCCGACGCCGTCAAGGTGACCCTCGGCCCCAAGGGCCGCAACGTCGTCCTGGACAAGAAGTTCGGCGCCCCCACCATCACGAACGACGGAGTGTCGATCGCGAAGGAAATCGAACTCGAAGATGCCTTCGAGAACATGGGTGCGCAGTTGGTCAAGGAAGTCGCCACCAAGACGAATGACGTCGCCGGTGACGGAACCACCACGGCCACGGTGATTGCTCAGTCGATGGTGTCGCACGGTCTGCGCAACGTGACCGCCGGCGCCAATCCGATGGGTCTGAAGCGCGGCATCGAGGCGGCTGTCGAGGCGGCGGTCGGCTCGATCCGCTCCCTCGCCAAGGACGTCGACTCGAAGGATCAGATCGCGCAGGTCGCGTCCATCTCGGCCGCTGACAACGAGATCGGCTCGATGATTTCCGACGCGATCGACAAGGTCGGCAAGGACGGCGTGATCACCGTCGAGGAGAGCCAGACCTTCGGCATGGACATGGACCTCGTGGAGGGCATGCGCTTCGACAAGGGCTACATCTCCCCCTACTTCGTGACCGACACCGACCGCATGGAGGCGTCGCTCGACGATCCCTATGTGCTGCTCGTGTCGTCGAAGATCACGAACGTCCGCGACCTCGTGCCGCTCCTTGAGAAGGTCATGCAGAGCTCGCGTCCGCTGGTGATCATCGCCGAGGACATCGAGGGCGAGGCCCTCGCCACCCTCGTCGTCAACAAAATCCGCGGCACCTTCAAGTCGGCCGCGGTCAAGGCGCCCGGTTTCGGCGAGCGCCGCAAGGCGATGCTCCAGGACATGGCGATCCTCACGGGTGGCCAGGTCATCGCCGAGGAGCTCGGTCTCAAGCTCGAGGATGCTGCCCTCGAGCAGCTCGGGCGCGCCAAGCGCGTGGTGGTCGACAAGGACACGACGACCATCATCGGCGGCGCCGGCGACAGGGCGGCGATCGACGGCCGGATGGGC
>JALQUH010000207.1 GCA_023263845.1 Candidatus Nanopelagicales bacterium
GGTCGACTCGGCGAGCGCGGCCACGCGCGCGGCGAACTCAGGTGACGCCACGATGTCCTCCACCGTGAGGTTCATCTGCCTCCTCCATACCTGCGAGGCTCGCCGACGCTCGCCATCACAGCCTAGGCTGACCCCGTGGCCCGTTCCCTCGATATCCGGCTATCCGATTCGCTGTGGGCGGCACTGCACGACCGCGCCGAGACGAGCGGACAGAGCATCAACCACATTGTCCAGGCGGCGCTCGCCGAGGCACTCGACGTTCAACACCATTCGATTTTTCAGGTGTCCACGTCGGGAGCGATCGTGCAGGGGCTTTTCGAAGGGTGCGTCTCGGTGGCCGATTTACGCCGCCATGGCGATCTCGGCCTGGGCACGTTCGAAGACCTCGACGGCGAGATGATCCTGCTGGATGGCCACTGCTTCCAGGCGCGCGCCGACGGCAGCGTGGTGGAGGCGCCCGACGAGGCCCTGACACCGTTCGCCACCGTCGTGTCGTTCATCGCCGACACGACGTCCCCGATCGGTCCGATCACGAGCCTGGATGACCTGACCGCCCAACTTGATCAACTTCGGACCTCGGACAACACGATCGCGGCCTTCAAAATCACCGGGACTTTCGACACACTCGCGCTGCGCGCCGCCTGCAAGCACGAGTCCGGGACCGGGCTCGTCGAGGCGACAGCAGATCAGGGACTCTTCGACTTCACCAACATCGCCGGCACCATGCTGGGCTTCTGGAGCCCGGAATACGCGCAGGCCATCAGCATCGCCGGCTATCACCTGCACTTCCTCAGCGACGACCATCAACATGGTGGGCACGTACTCGGAGCCACGGCTGCCTCAGTCGCTGCCGACGTTCATCAGGTGAGCGACATTCATCTCGCGATCCCCGAGACCGAAGCTTTCATGCAGGCCGATCTCAACAAGGACACGCGCGAGCAATTGGATATTGCCGAACGCTCCCGCGACCGCCGGTGACGTCAGCCCGGGATGATCGGGATGATGTCGCTGACGCCGGGTACGCCGTCGTTGATGACAACGGTGGAATCCGTTCGCGGGGCGCCGGCAGCCTGCTTCGGTGACACGCCCGCAAGGCAGACGCGGTACTCCGCGCGATCCTGGTCCGGAGTCACGGTGTGCAGGACATAGCCATTGTTGTCATATTCCGCGTACTCGACCCAGGGAGTTCGTTCACGCACCAGGGGCGCCAGCGCTCCGAGAAGCGGATCGCCAAAGAACGTGGGCGAGGAGATAGCGCCGGCGCACACTTCAGTACCAATCTTGGTGCCTTGCCAGTTGACGACGGCTTCGTTCATGTTCTCCGGGGAGGTGGCATCACGCGGGTCAGGCCAATCGTCGAGAAGATGGAAGGCGAGGTTGGTATGGAAGTCGCCGGTGAGAACCACGGTGTTGCGCAGCTGCGCATTCCGTATGGCGGTCGTCAGGCGCGTACGGGCCGGCCAATACCCGTCCCAGGCGTCGTAGTTGAAAACGCCGTTGGCGAGCACCGGTGAGATGGACGGGACAAGGGCCCCGACAGAGCCGTTGAGACTCGACACAACAGTCTGCTGCGCGATGTAGGTCCACCGGGCGGGGTCTCGGGCGAATTCGGCTTCCAGCCAGGCCTCCTGCTCCTGGCCGAGCATGGTGCCCGCTGGGTCGAACATTCCTTCGACCCAACGGCCGAAGTCCTGCGGAGTGTCGTCCCCCGGCTGATCAGTGCGGTACTGACGGCCATCCAGGAGCAGGAAGGACGCCAGACTCCCCCAGTCGACCCGTCGATAGATCCGCATGGACGAGGCTCCCGCTTGCGGCGGACCGTCCGGTAGACGAATCGCATGGTTCTCCCAGAACGCCTGGAACCCGGCTGCGCGCCGCTTTGCAAAATCGACCCGGTCCTTTTGCCCGTCCCCGCCACCCTTGTTGCCGGTGAAATTGTTGTCCACCTCGTGGTCATCCCAAATGACGGAGTAGGGCGCGGTGAGGTGAAGTCGCTGCAGGCTGGGATCACTGCGGTAGAGCCCGTATTGGCGACGGTACTCCTGGAGCGTCTGCGGCTCCTTCTTCCACGGGATCTTCCGTGACGGCTTGGTCTGGTCAGGCCGCAGGTAGCCCTTGTTGGCGTACTCGTAGATGTAGTCACCGAGCGCCAGCCAGTAGTCCGGCGCTTGTGCAGCAAGGTCGTCGTACAACTGATAGGTGCCTGATTGCCAGTTCGCACACGACGTCTGCCCGAAGACGAAGGAGTCGACGGACTGGCCCGGCGCGGGTGTCGTGCGGGTGCGCCCAGTTTCCGTGACGTGTCGGCCTAACTTGAATCGGTAGAAGTACTCGGTGTTTGGCTCCAAGTTCTGGACGTCGAGGTGAACGCTGTGCCCATGAGCCGCCGGTGCCGGCGCCGAGCCCTGCTGCACGATCGAAGAGAACTTCTCATCGCGCGCGATCTCGTACTTGACGTCCTTGTCACCCTTCTTGCCCATACCGCCGTCGAGACTGAGGGGCACCGGTGCCAGGCGCGTCCACAAGATGACGCTCGTGTCCGTGGGATCACCCGACGCAATGCCCAGGGTGAATGGATCCTTGGGCGACGGCTTTTTCTTGCGTCCGTCCGCCTGAGCCACGGCGGGTGCGGTGCCGAGAGCGGCTGCGCCGGTGGCGGCAGCGCCGAGGGCGAGGAAGGAGCGGCGGTCTAGACCGGCATTCGACGTCTCATCAGTCATAAGGGGAGACTAGGCATACCTGGCCGCTGACGCGCGGCCATTCACTGAAGTCCAGAGGGGAGCACGGTCATGGAACCACTGCTCCCCACGACCAAGCACCGTCGCGGTCGTCGAACGCCCCGGCAGGAGCGTGCCCTGGCCAACCCCGGACCTGCCCTGCTGTCCAGGGAGAGCCTGGCGGAGGTCATGGCGGGAGACCGGCCGATCGTGCTCGATATCGGCTTCGGCACGGGCGAGACGGTGGTCGCGATGGCGCAGGACGACCCGGACACCTTGATCGTCGGCGTCGACATGCACACCCCGGGCATCGGTGACCTGCTGGCCACCGTTGACGAGTTGGACCTTGCGAATGTCCGTGTGGTCGAAGCCGACGTACGACTGATTCTCGACGTCATCCCGCCCGGCCGACTGACCGGCGTACGCACCTTCTTCCCCGACCCCTGGCCCAAGAAGCGCCACCACCGTCGCCGACTCGTTACGAGTGATCTCGCTCACGCCCTCGCCGACCGCACCCGCGTCACCGGCTTCTGGCATCTGGCCACCGACTGGGCCGAGTACGCCGACCAGATGGATGAGGTGGTCGGCGGCTGTGCGCGATGGGTCGGCGGAAGGATCACGCGGCCCGCTGCGCGACCGGTGACCAGGTATGAGCGGCGCGGGATGGCAGCCGGGCGCGAGTCCACTGATCTGTTGTTCGAGAGGATCGCCGGATGACCGAGTGGGTGGACGTCGAGACGACGGGAATCGCCCACGGCGGCGAAGCCGTCGCGCGCCACGAGGGTCGGGTGATCTTCGTGCGCGGCGCTCTGCCCGACGAAAGGGTGCGTGTCCGCATCACCGACGCACCCGCACACGGTCGCTTCCGGCGCGGCGTCGTCGAGGAGGTGCTCCAGCCCTCCCCCGATCGGGTGCAGCCGCCTTGCCGCTACGCCGATCGATGCGGTGGATGCGACTGGCAATTCGCCGCGGTCCCTGCCCAGCGCGAGTTGAAGGCGCGCGTCGTCCGCGAGCAACTGCAGCGCCTCGGCGGGGAACCGGCCGACCGTTGGGCCGACCTCTTGGTCGAGGCAGTGCCGGGCGACGTCGACGGGCTTCGCTGGCGCACGCGCATGCGGTATGCCGTAGACGGGCAGGGACGCGCCGGGCTGCGGCCGCACCACTCGCACGACATCTTGCCGATCGATCAGTGCCTGCTCGCCGCGCCTGACGTCGAGGATCTGGACGTGCTCGGCCGATCTTGGCCCGGTGTCTCCGAGATTCTCGCCGTCACCGGTGATGAGGAGTCGCTCGCGCTCCCTGATCCCCGCCCGGGCATGGCGAAACTCACCGAGACAGCACTCGGTCGTACTTGGACGCTCGACGCCACTGCCTTTTGGCAGGTCCATCCTGGTGCGGCCGAGACCCTGGCAACGTCCGTCCTCGATCTCATCGAGCCTCGTCCGGGCGAACACGTTGTCGACCTTTACTCCGGCGTCGGGCTCTTTGCCGGGGCGGTTCTGTCGGCGATCGGTCCTGGTGGCCGCATCGACGCGGTGGAGTCCAGTGCCGTCGCGGTCAAAGGCGCTCGACGTTCGCTCCACGAGGCCGAACAGGTGCATTTGCATGAAGCCCGCGTGGACCGATGGCTCCGCGACACTCCCCTTCGACGTTGCGACCTGGTCATCCTCGATCCACCGCGCGCCGGGGCGGGTCGCGAAGTACTTCATCGGATCTTCCGCCTCAAGCCTCGGGGAGTCGCGTATGTCGCCTGCGACCCGGCAGCGCTTGCGCGTGATGTCGCGATCGCCCGCGATGAAGGCTGGCATCTTGCGTCACTACGGGCCTTCGATCTGTTCCCCATGACGCACCACGTCGAATGCGTGGCACTTCTTGAACCGATCGATACGGTCAAGCCATGAATGGCGATGAGATCCTGAGGCGGCAGTTGCGCTTCTCCTTCTTCCTGCAGGTGGCTGGCGCGGTCATGTTTGCCGTCGCGACGTTCGTCCGCGCCGTCGCCGTGGGCGTCGACCTGGTGACGATCCTTCTCGCACTCGTGACCGTCGGGGTCGGCGCCGCTGCCATGTTCACACGCTCACGGATGAAGGCGCTGGGTTCATAACCGGATCGGAATCTCCACAAGCACTCGGCAACACGGCGCCCCCAGCAAGTCGATGATCGACCGCGACATCACGTCGTGGCTCTCTCCTTCCTTCCCGGACGCCGAGGACCCTCCAGCCCTGGGCACGGGGAGCGACCGCTGCCCGGTAGCATTGCCCGGTCCTCAACGGGGACAGGCCGCCTTAGCTCAGGGGTAGAGCAACGCACTCGTAATGCGTAGGTCCGGGGTTCAAATCCCCGAGGCGGCTCTGCGGTTCCGACGCACCGTGTACGCGAGCCCCCCAACCACTGCTGTCATGGTCAATGCCGATATTGCCACGGTCGCGGTTGCGGCGAGGTAGTCAAGCGACAATCCCCACAGCAGGGTGCCGATGGGCAGCGAGATCGTTGCGAGGAGCGCGATGCCTGCTACTCCGGACTGCTCCCCTCCGGGAGCGGCGGAGTGCGCAACTCCGGCGATAGTCAACGTGCGAAGAGTGAAACGGCTGGCGCCGAGACAGATACCAATGATGGTCCACACCACAAGATCGACTTGTGTGAAGGGTATGGCAGTGGTTGCGGCGAAGATGAGCATGCAACTTGTCACCCCGATGGATGCCCACAAGGCTCCACCAAGTTCAGTCTGCCGACGAAGAATCCTCTTGACGATCGTAGGCACCAGAAGTCGGCCACCCGCGATACCGGCAAGCATCAAACCGGCGCCTGAGGGGAGCGGGTCGTGGTCGATGCTGTTGAGCAGGGGAACAACCATGTTGAACATCGGGCTCATGATGACCATGGAGAAGACAGTCAAGACGGCAAAGTGACGAAGCGTGGTATTCGACCATAACGCTGCGACAAGCTCACGGACCTTGGGGGACTTGGCCACTGCCGTCACATCAATGGATTGATGTGAGCTGCGAAGGAGAAGGATCGCGAGTGGCATGGTCAAGACACCGTTAGCGAGGATCCCAACCCCTGGATCCGTCCGGTGAATGATGTAGCCACCGAGTGATGCCCCAAGAATCGTTGCGATGCCGACCGCCACACCGCGTCTGGCCAAGGAAGTGGCCAAAGAGGACGGGTCGATGAACTGACGAGCAATGAAGGGTGTCAGGACCACAGTGATCCCGGAAAGAACCCCAAATAGGGGTGCGGAAAGCCAGAGGACGAGGAGGCTACTTGTTGTGAACATCTCGATAAGACCGACGATGGCCCACGCGACGGCAACACCTGCCTGAGCCACCGCGAATACACGCAGTCTTCCCCATCGCGAGGTCAGCCGATTAACGCTCATGGTTCCGATCCCGGCGAAAGCCAACATCACGGACAAGAAGATGCCTGTCTCGAGACCGCCATTGCCGTCCGAAGCAAGGGTCGTTGCGGATGTGGCTCCCAACTGACCAATGATCGTCCCGGCGACTGCAAGGCCCCCCAGAGCAAGGAAAGCGCTGGCGCGTAGGCGAGAAGGGACTGGTTCGCCGGGCACCATATGGCAACGCTAAAGGATCCGCTCTTCACGGGTGTGCATCACTGTGGATCGGATCCCAACTACGCGGATGGGTGTGTCAGGGGGCCCGTCCTCCCCTGTCGGAGACCGGTATCGAGGGCACCCGGCGAACAAAAAGCGGCTACGCATGACGTCATGTGGGAGCATCGCGACGTGACAGCCACGCGCAGGTCTCTCAAGATCCTCCCCGTCCTCTCGGCGGGAGCCTTGGCAGCCAGCCTGCTCGTCTGGGCAGGCGCGGGAAGCGGCGCAAACGCTGCGCCGACGAACGATGCGCTCGCGATGCCTTCGAACGCCAGCCCCGACGGCCCCACCATCGCGCCCATCCTGAAGCGAGACATCCTGGTCGGTGCGGACATGTGGGACACCGTTCCCCGCCTGATGTCACTGACGTTGAACTTTGAGGGGATCATCGGCATCCCCCAAGCGGATGATCCCGATTTTGATATCGCCAGCGCCGCTGTCATCGCGGCCGGAGGAGCTTGGAACACACTCACCGAGTGCAGTTCCACCCCCACCACGATCTCGCACACCACGGCGGTGTCCCCGGAGCAGTACTACTCCGTGAGTGGCGTGTACGGCGAATTTCTTGACGTGGTGCAGGTGCAAACGTCGTGGCCGGTCCGCCCGAGCACGCTGGAC
Organism: Candidatus Nanopelagicales bacterium; assembly: GCA_023263845.1. Lineage (GTDB taxonomy): Bacteria > Actinomycetota > Actinomycetes > S36-B12 > S36-B12 > Mxb001. The sequence continues at coordinate 6,952 of JALQUH010000207.1, forward strand.
GGCGCGGATTTTAGGGTCACCTTGAACGATGGCACGATCGCTGAGCCGGTGGCAGCGATGATCGTCCCCAACTTCGAATACAACGAACGGTCAGTCCTCATCCTCAATGGCGAATTCGGCAACCGCTTTCCCAAGAGCGATCCGAGGGTTCGCTACCCGGTGAAGGTCGAGATCGTCAAGGACGCCACTCCACTACAACTCGTGGGCCCCAAGGGAACGCTGGTAAGCGCAGTCGGCATGTCCATCACGAACGACAAGACTCCCTACGACGATCAGCCGGCTGATCCGAGAAAATGGACCGGCCCCAAGATCATCGCCGCCAAGCTGACGCGCATGTCCACCCTCGGCGAGAACGGACCCGCACCCCTGAAGAAGAACCTCCTACCCAATGATGGAATCTCGATGTACGGAGAGGACAAGGCTCAGTTCCGCCTCCGGATGTTGACCGTCGGCGGTGCCTTTTCGCCCGACGGAATCTTTGGACTGCACCCTGGCGATTTCCGCAAGCACTTCCGTCTCGTGGCAATCGAAAAGGACGGCACCCGCGTGCCCCTGACGGACGCGGGCAAGACCTACCGGATCGATGGGCACCCCATTCGCGTCGAAGGATTGGCCGATCTCGGAGTGAAGCAAGACACCTACGACCAGTGCTACCAGGAAGACAGCGAAAACCAGATCGACGTGATTCTTTCGGGTAGCGCGAAAGCAGCCAAGCGGATCGCAATCCTGCAGATCCCGGCTCAGGGCAACGGCTACTCACCTCTCTACAACGACGGCGGACCCGGCAACAACCCAACGCCAGGAGTCCGCTACACCGCGCCCAGCCCACGACACTCGGTATCCATCATCAATGGGCTCAAGGATCCGATGCGGGTGACCTTCCGACGGACGCCCTAGGGACGGGCCGCTTGCCTCCACTACCCTTCGGCCATGTCACCGAGCGTCGACTACGCACTCGCCCGCGGCATCGGTTGCATTCGCCTGAATCGTCCCGAGCGACTCAACGCCGTCACACCCGCGCTGGTTGACGACCTGCTCGCAGCACTCGATCAAGCGCGGGCTGGCGACGCCCAGGTCGTCGTCCTCACCGGAAACGGCTCCTCCTTCTGCGCTGGCTGGGATCTGAAAGAGCCGCCCATCGAGGAGTCCGGCGACGAAGCGCGAGCACGACTTCAACGTCTGCAAGACGTCACGCGAAGAATCATCGCCTTCCCCGGTCCCGTGATCGCCGCCGTGCAGGGTTACGCAATCGGTGCCGGCGCCGAGTTCGCGCTGTCTGCCGATCTCGTGGTCGCCGGAGCCGATGCCATCTTCGGATTCCCTGAGGTCGGTGTCGGCCTCAGCGGTACCAACGGCATGTCGTACCTCCTGCCCAGGGCCGTCGGACTTGCCCGAGCCAAGGAACTCGCCTTCCTCGGCCAGCGCTTCGATGCCGAACGCGCCCACGCCATGGGGCTCGTCATGCGCGTCGTCCCAGCGGGCGCACATGAAGCGGCGGCCTTCCAGCTTGCCGAGGAATTTGCGGCCAAGCCACCCGTTGCCCTGCGACTGGCCAAGAAACTCCTCGACCAGGGTCAGCAGTCAACTCTGGCGCAGGCGCTCGACGCGGAGGTGGAGGCCGCGCTCGACACTCTCAACACCGATGAGAACGCCGAGGCTGCCGCCCGCTTCAAAGAACGCTGACGCGATGATCGAATTCCCCAGCACGCTCGATGAGGCAGTGCGCCGAGCCGCGAAGAAGTGGCCGGACCGCACAGCGTGGATCTTCGACCTCCGTGAGGGACCGGAGCCGGACGCGTTAATATCCATGACGTTTGCTGAGGTGGCGGCCGGAGTAGACCGAGTCGCCCATCACCTGCACCATCGCGGAATCCGTGCAGGACAGCGCGTCGCTGTGATGCTGCACAACAGATCCGACTACTCCCTCATCTGGCTCGCCCTCGCTCGCCTCGGTGCCGCGATGGTGCCGATCAGCGTTAAGAGTCGACATGACGACGCCTCGTGGATTCTCGACCGCTCACAGGCGGCCGCTGTTGTGTCAACTGCGGAACTCATCTCCAACATCGCACCGGTGAGCACTTCCGTGATCGAGTTGGGCGAACTGCTCGCACCATGCGACGACTCCCCGCTCCCGGATACCCCATCGCCGAGCGACATCGTCAACGTGCAGTTCACCTCCGGCACCACAGGACGCCCGAAAGGCTGCCTTCTCTCCCACCACTACTGGCTCTACCTGGTCAGCAGCCTTGTGACCGGCTTCCCCCACCTGACCCCCGAGGATCGCCTGCTCACCGCCCAATCCATGTCCTACATGGACCCGCAGTGGACGATCGCCGCCGGACTGGTGAGCGGAGCCGGCGTCGTCGTTCTCGATGGATTCCACCCCTCGACCATTTGGGATCGACTACGCGAGCATGACGTGACGCACTTCTACTGCGTCGCGTCCATGCCGATCCTCATGCTGAGCGCTCCGCCTTCTCCCGAGGACCGGAATCATCGCCTGCGAGTGATCCAGTGCTCGGCCATTCCCCCCGGTCGCCACGCCGAACTCGAGGAACGTTGGGGTGTTCCATGGTTTGAGATTTTTGGCATGACCGAGACCGGTGGCGACATTCACGTGACGGACGAAGACCACGACGAGTGCGTCGGGACGGGGACGATTGGTCGAGCGAAGCCGGGCCGCGAGGTGCGCGTCGTCGACTCAAGCGACGTCGACGTCGCTGTCGGACAAATGGGCGAGCTCCTACTCCGTGGGCCCGGAATGATGACGGGGTACGACGACGATCCGGAGGCAACGTCGGACATCTTCCGCGGCGGCTGGCTGCACACCGGCGACCTCGCCCGCCAGGATGAGCGCGGATATCTGTGGATCGTTGGCCGCGTGAAGGACATGATCCGTCGCGCGGGCGAGAACATCGCCGCGCGCGAGGTCGAGGACACGCTCGTCACTCACCCCGATGTCCGTCTCGCGGCGGTTGTCGGCGTACCTGATGAATTGCGCGGCGAGGAGATCAAGGCGTACGTACAACTCATTGGCGACCACGATGTCGCGGCGGCCGCTCGCGAACTGAGCGAGCACTGCCGGGAGCGGCTGGCACGTTTCAAGGTCCCGCGCTACTGGGAGTTTCGCAATGATCTCCCCCGCACCCCCTCCGAACGCGTGGCCAAACAGCGCCTCGTGCCCGGGATGACCTGGGATTCTTCTGACGAGGTCTTCATAGACATGTCTCCGATCGCCCTCGCGCCGTACGACTCGACCATGCACGAGGCCGCGGTTCGCCAGATCTACGAGTCCGCATTCCCCGCGGCCTTGCGAGCAGACTGGAACGCCATCGCACAGCATCGCGACGACGAAGAACTTCTCGTCCTGACCAGCAGGCAGGTACTCGGATTCACTCTGATTCGGCATCTCGGTGACACCGGCGCTGTCTTCATTCGCTACTTCGCTATCGACGGCGATCTCCGAGGCCAGGGTCATGGGAGCCTGCTCATGGAGCGTCTCGTGGAGCACCTCACGGCGAGCGGCGCTATCGCACTCCTGCTCGACGTCGAGGACCCGGACGGCGAACCCGACAACTCGGAGCACGTTCACCGCATTCGGTTCTACGAGCGCAACGGTGTCCGTCTGCTGACCGTGCCCGACTATGCGCCACCGGACCACGGATCCACCGGAGAGTTGGTCCGCCTGCGACTCATGGGAAGACCCCTCGCCGACGGCCCCCTCCTGGAAGGGAGACATCTCGACGCCATGGTCAACGCGGTGATGGTGCATCGCTACGGCGTAGACGGTAGATGACGACGCGCCGCCAGGCGCCTTGTCATCTCAACTTTGTTGGACTTACCACTCAAAGCGCATAGCACCTGTCCGCCTTCGCGGGACAGTGACCGACGTACCGCCGCCTTCGTGGACATGCCTTACTAGGCGACAACAGTGCACATAACAGGACAGGAAGTGCACATAACAGGACAGGAACTGTGTCAGGCCCTACGTTTCGCCTATGACACGCATTGGGAGATTGTCCGCTTGGGGAGCATCGATAGCACTCGCTGTGGCCAGCATGGGTGCGGCGACCGGATCGGCACAGGCCGGCTCGGAGAACTGGGGAAGCAACGGCTTCGGCGCGTGCACGAGCCTCAATACCTCCGAGTTTGCAGACCAGTCATTCGGAGCCTGCGCACAGTCACTGTCGGGCTGGGTCTCGGTCAAACCATGGACCATCTACAACGCGACGCCGACGTGTGAGGACACGTTGGACGGCCCTTATCCTTTGTCGTCGCTATACCCCTCCTGGGCCAATACCGATGAGCCCCAGTGGGTATTTTCCGGCCAGGCTTGGTACAACGGCGCCACAATGAACGAGTCGGTAAGCGTCGATTTCCCCGGCGCCGGAATCGCCTGGCAAGGCAACGACATCGACTCTGACATTTCGGAGGAAATCAAACCGTTCTACGGAAACTGGGATGGAAACCTGGCTGGCTCCGTCGAGTGGGGCACCGGCATCATGGCGTTCGGAAACCCTGATCTGTTCAGCACCAAAACTGCCCAGTACGCCCTGGCCTGCCTCGAAGCGCAATCCGTAGGCGTCCAGCCCTACGGGACTTATTCAGGGTCGACATCCGCTGCGGCGCATGGCTCGCCCGCGTTGCGTTACACCCACAATCCATCCCCGGCCGAGCGTAAGCGGGTCATCCCACGGTCGGGGGATTCGGATGCTCATGTGCTGGTGTGGAATCGGATCACGGTGGAGCCCTTCGACACCCGCAAGGTCTTGCTCAGATGCCCCAGCGGGTACGAGCGCAGTG
>JALQUH010000118.1 GCA_023263845.1 Candidatus Nanopelagicales bacterium
TGCGGTGTCGGGGCGTTGCTGACCACCTGCCAGTGATCGGGGGCCACCACATGGAGGGTGAAGGGCGCCTTGAGATCCGGTTGCTCGAAGCAGGCGTACATGCGCCGCGCATCTGCGGATTCGAACTGGGTGTAGAGGTAGACCTCGTCATCGACCGGATCGACGAAGCGGTGCAGCCCCTCGCCGGTACGCATGTAGGCGCAGTCGGCGCGCACGATCAGGACGTTCTCGGCCTCGAGGTCGGTCAGTTGGAGCCGCGCACCATCGAATGCCGTCTTCGGGTCGACTTCTCGGCCGTTGAGGTTGGCGCTTATGAGGGTGGGGGCCACGATGTCGATCCAGGTATTGGCCCCCGGTTCAGCGCAACGGAAGGCGACTGTCGTCACGGACCGGAAAGTGTCTGGACCGACCGTCAGGTCGAGGTCGACGTCGTAGCCGTCGACCGTGATGAGGGCGCTGCGCTCGGCAGCCTCTGCGCGGGTCACATTGAGATTCGCTGGCACCTTGCCATCCTGGCAGACCGAGCAAATCGTCAGCACCGGAGAGGCCGCCCCGACGGGCGGCGAGCCCGTCGCGCGGAGGAGCAAATCAACCGCTAGCGTCGCCGCCGTGACTGATCGCATCCCCGTCGACTTCTGGTTCGACCCCCTATGCCCCTGGGCTTGGCTCACCTCCCGCTGGATCCTTGAAGTCGAGAAGGTCCGGCCGGTCGCGGTGCGCTGGCACGTCATGTCCCTGGCAGTGCTCAACGAGGGGCGCGAACTGTCCCCGAGCTACGCCGCAATGATGGACCGCGCATGGCTACCTGTTCGCGCCATCATTGCCGTGCAGCAGGACTGTGGCGATGAGATCGTCGGCAAGCTCTACACCGAGATCGGCATCCGGATCCATCCCGGTGGCCAGGAGGACTGGCCGGTCGCCGTGGGCGAAGCACTGGACGCCCTCGACCTGCCCCAGACCTACGTGGAGATGGCGCAGACGGATCGCTTCGACTCCGAACTGCGGGCTAGTCATGCTGAGGGCATCGAGTTGGTCGGTACAGATGTGGGAACTCCGATCATCGCTGTCCCCGGACCGGACGGGGAGCGGGTCGCCATATTCGGCCCGGTTGTGACTCCCGCCCCGCGTGGTGAGGCGGCGGGGCGATTGTGGGATGGCACCTTGCTGGTGGCGGGCACCCCAGGCTTCTTTGAGTTGAAGCGCACCAGGGACCGTGACCCCATCTTCACGTGAGTTCGTTGAGTGGCTTGACCTGAGTTCAACTAGTGGATTAGGCGCAGATGCGCATGGGGCGGTCCCGGCTGTCACGGGGTACCTCGCCGGCTGGAAGCGTGATGCTGACGCCATGGGCGATTCGTGCTGCCGACCACGCGCAGGCCAGCGCGTCGAGGCCGTCGTCGCCGTACGCCGGATCGGTCAACTCCGGCAGCCATCGGCGTAGGAGGTCCAAGCGGCGGGCACGGCCCTCCGCGGTCTTCTTGCGCTCATCGACCGGATGCCCCTGCATGAGTGCGAAGGCGACTTCGGGGTGGCACTCAACGAGACGCTCATCGTCGGCTAGTTCGTCGACCTCTGCGATGGAGCGGAAGAGATTCCAGGTTTGCTTCGACAGGGATTTGCCCGTCGCATCGGTGGCGGCCCGACACGCCGCGTCGTAGTCATCCACGTGGGGGAGCGCAGTGCGTGGGGGAGCGGGAAACACGCGTGACCCGTGAGGACGTAGGAGTTTTCGCGCCGCGACGTCGCAGTCACGGGAAGAGGTCGTGCCCAATCCGATCGGCATGTCGATAGCGATGACGCTCAGGCCCTCGGCCAGCAGCGGAGCAAGTGGTGCGCGGTAGTCCAGCGAGACCAGTCGCGCAGGCGTCACCTGATGTCCGTTCGGGACGTCGACGG
>JALQUH010000279.1 GCA_023263845.1 Candidatus Nanopelagicales bacterium
TCATCTCCACCAGCGTGACCGGTTGGGGCCTCGCACCGTGGCTCTTCCTCTATGGCATGGGAGTGGGTTTTGCGACTGCCCAGCTCACCGGAGTCATCCTCTCCGAGACGCCGGTCGCACAGTCCGGGCAGGCGTCGGCGATGCAGTCCACCGCTCGCCAGGTCGGTGCCGCTATTGGTACGGCGATCCTCGGCACCACCCTGCTCATCGGACTTGGCGCCAACGTGGCGCAACAACTGGAGAACTCCGGCGTACCGACCACGGAGGCCGAACAGGTCACCGAGGCGGTGCAGTCCTCCGCGGGAACCGTGATTCCGAGTTTGGCCAGCCAACCGGGTGGCGACGTCCTCGTCACCGGAGCCTCTGAAGGCTTCGCCCAGGCAACGACCTGGGTCGCGTGGGTTGCGGCCGCCTTCGTCCTGCTGGGCTTGATCGCCACATTCCTACTCCCGGCGAACGCCGCACGCGTCGAATCCGAGGGATACGCCCCGCCGGATAGCGAGTAGTCTCGGTCGTCACGCAATTTCCAGGTCAAGGGAACAGCAGGTCACCAAAGGAGCCACATGACCGGCGAGGCCGTCCGCATGGACTCCATTGAGGACGCCATCGCGGCCATCGGCCGCGGTGAGTCCATCATCGCCGTCGACGACGAGGGCCGGGAGAACGAGGGCGATCTCATCTTCGCGGCGGAGAAGGCCACCACCGAGAACACCGCCTTCATGATCCGGCATACGAGCGGCTATATCTGCGTCGGCATGACCGGCCCGGACCTCGACCGCCTACATCTGCCGCCGATGACCGCCGTCAATGAGGACCGCAAAGGCACCGCGTATGCGGTGACCGTCGACGCGCGCGACGTCACGTCCACCGGAATCTCTGCACAGGACAGGGCGATCACGATCCGCACCCTGGGTTCGCACGCCACCGACCCGCACGACCTCACTCGCCCAGGTCATGTCACACCGCTGCGCGCCGTACCGGGGGGAGTCCTGCAACGGCCCGGTCACACCGAGGCGGCGGTCGACCTCTCAACACTGGCCGGCCTCCATCCCTCCGGTGCCCTGTGCGAGATGGTCAACGACGACGGCACGATGATGGACGCCGCCCAGTGCCGGGCCTTCGCCGACCAGCACGGGATCCTGCTGGTCTCCATCGCCGACCTCATCCGATACCGCATGCGTTTTGAGAAGCACGTCGAGCGCGTCGCGACCACGAACCTACCGACCGACTTCGGAGACTTCACCGCCATCGGTTTCCGCAGCCTTGTCGACGACACCGAGCACGCCGCCCTCGTCACTGGGGACATCGGCGACGGCACGGACGTGCTCGTTCGAGTGCATGTGGAGTGCCTCACCGGGGATGCCCTGCATTCTGTGCAGTGCTCGTGTGGATCGCGCCTGCGCGAATCGCTACGCCGCGTGGCCGACGCGGGTCGCGGTGTCGTTCTGTATCTGCGGCCAGTGAGCGACCCGACCCAGGTACTCAGCCGACATGGCGCGGGCGGAAGCGATCCGCTTTCCTACGGGCTGGGCTCACAGATCCTGGCCGATCTAGGGGTGCGCAGCATGCGCCTACTCACCGGCTCCCCAGACCGCACCTACGCACTTGACGGTTTCGGCCTCGAGATCAGTGACGTCATCGGACTGGACTAGTCCACCAACTGCTCGGCCGTACCCCGGTTGGTGACAAGCACGTTGATCCAGCCACCGAGCAGAGCACCACGAATCGCCGCAACCTTGTTCGCCCCTCCCGCGACGGCTATGCGTCGGGGGATGCGGCCGAAGGTGTCGAGGTCGATTCCGACGACTCTGTCATCCACCGAAGACGCCACGGGCTGACCCGAGGCGCTGAAGAAGCGCAGGCAGATGTCCCCGATGGCGCCGGCCCGTGTGAGTTCGCGAACGTCGTTCTCGCTCCAGGCATTGCCGCTCTCCCGGAGCATCGGCGAGGGATCGACCGAGCCAATGCCGACCAGAGCGGCCGTCAGGTCTGCCCAGCGACCAACCACCGGCGTGATGGCGCCATCGGCGAGCAGAGCGTCCCGCGACGTGGCGGAGGACAACGTGCCGGGTGCGGGCAGCGCCACGGGATCGGCACCGGTCGCGCCAGCGAGCAGGGTGAGCAAACGCATCGCCCTCATCTGGGTCGCCGGGTCGCCATGTCCGCCCACCAGTTGGACGACGTGCGACAGGCCCCCGGGGGTGCGACCCATGGCCTGGGCCGCGGCTAGCAATGTCGCCGACCAGGAGGAGACCCCGAGTGCACCACTGCCGCCCAGGGTGGCCTCCAGATACGGTGCCGCGCGGGCGCCCAGGTCAGGGTCCGGATCCACCCCAGGCCCGGGATCCTCAACCACCACGGCATCGGACAGCCCGTAGCGCGCCTGCAGCGCATCCTCGAGATCGACCGACAGACCGAGTGGCGGAGTCACCACGGTGCGCACGATGCCGGCGTCGCGAGCACGGGCCAGCAGACGAGAAACCTTGGCCTGAGACAGATTCAGGCGTCGACCGATTTCCACCTGGGTGACACCCTGCTCGTGATAAAGACGCGCCACCTTGGTCATGAGTTGTGACTGGGCCCAGTCGTCCATCGTCACCGCCCCGACATCGCGACGACCTCACGTACTGCCGCGGCGATCCCGCCCTCCGTGAGGCCGGCACGTTCGAACAGCCAGTGAGTCGATCCTGTGGGGGCAAATCCGCGCAGACCGACGCGTCGCATCGGCACGGGGCATGCTTCTACGACGATCTCGGCCACGGCGCCGCCCAGTCCGCAGACATAAGCCTCCTCCACCGTGACGATGGCCCCCGTCTCGACCGCCGCCTCAACGACTGTCTCGCGATCGACCGGGGAGATCGTGGACATCGCGAGCACGCGGGCCGCGATGCCCTCGTCGGCCAGTTGCCCCGCCGCCATCAGCGAGGGCGCAACCGTCGTACCCGTGGCGATGATCGTGACATCGCTCCCCTCACGCAGTCGCGTGGCTCGTCCCGGCACGAAGGGAACGTCGAGTCCGGGGATATCCGGCACACCCATACGGCTGATGCGCAGGTAGACCGGACCGTCGTGAGACGCAGCCCAGCGCACCGCGGCCGCGGTCTGTGCCGGGTCCGTTGGCGCCACCACGGTTATCCCGGGTATCGCACGCAGCCAGCTGAGATCTTCTGGCGAATGGTGCGTGGACCCGAGTTCGCCGTACGCGACTCCCGGGCTCTGCCCGCACAAGACCACGTGGCGATCGGAGTAGGCGACGTCGATCTTGACCTGCTCCAACGCCCGAGCGGTGAGGAAGCAGGAAGCGGCGGAGACGAACGGAACCTTGCCACTAGCCGCCAATCCGGCGCCCACACCGACCATGGCCTGTTCGGCGATGCCGACATTGATAAGGCGTTCGGGGAACCTCTTGCCGAACTCACCGAGTTTGCTCGAACCCACCGAGTCGTTGACCACCGCCACGATCCGGTCGTCCTCGTCCGCGAGCGCGATCAGCGCGCCCGCGAACGCATCACGGCAGTCATGCAGTGTGCTCATCGATCGATCTCCATCCTCGCCAGATCGACCTGGTCGGTGGACGGTACTCGGTGATGCCACCCGGGGTCGTCGGACATGAAGGAGACCGGGTGGCCCTTGTGCGTGTGCGCGATGACAGCCGTCGGCTTACCGGCCTCATGGGGTACGGCTGCCAGCACCTCGAGCAGTTCACCATGGTTGTGCCCATCGACCTCAACCACCGCGCAGCCAAACGCTCGCAACTTGTCCGCAAGCGGCTCCAGATCACTGGTGTCGACGACCCGGGCGCCCTGCTGCAGACCATTGCGGTCGATGATTAAGGTCAGGCGATCCAGACCGTGATGGGCCGCAATCATGAGCGCCTCCCAGTTGGACCCCTCCTGCATCTCCCCATCGCCGGTGATGACAAACGTGCGACGGTCGGAATGATCAAGGCGAGCTCCGAGCGCCATCCCGACCGCAATCGGCAAGCCGTGACCGAGCGGGCCGGTGCTGGCCTCGACCCACTCCACCTTCGTGTTGGCCGGGTGGCCGTTCAGGCGGGAATCCGGCCCGGTGAAGGACGCGAGTTCGGCCTCCTCAAGAAGACCGGCCTCCGCCAAGGTCGCGTAGAGGGCAGCCGCCGCATGCCCCTTGGACAGGATCAGTCGATCCCGTTCGCTACCGCCTTCGAGATTGAGCACGCCGAGGTACAGCGTGACAAGAATGTCGGTGACGGAGAATTCGCCGCCGATGTGCCCCATGCCCGCGTCGGCGACCATCTGCAGGTCGCGCAAACGCACCCGGCGGGCCGCGTCAGCGAGTTCGGTCGGGGTCGCCGTCACTCGTGACCGGCCATGGAGGAGAGCAGTGCCGTCTGCACGATCCGCTGCGCGGCCAAGGCATCATGACGCGCCTGCGCGTCCTGCAGCGCCGGCATGTCAAGGTCGTCAAGGGCGCGATAGAGCGCCTTCAGGGTGCGAATCGACAGGCGCGCCGCCTCCACCGTGTCCTCTCGGAAGGGGAACTGGTCCAGCTGCCACACGCCCTGCCAGTCATTGATGCGCAGTGTGTAGAAGTACTCAAAGATCTCAGTCAAATGCACCGTGCCGACGACGAGATCGTCATCCCACGAACGTAGATTGTCGTTGACATCCATGCCGTAGAGCACGCCATGGTCGATGAGCAACTGGGCTGCGTCCGCCGGAGACTCGCCGCCGTACAGGGAATGCCCGAAGTCCAGCAGCACGCCCACATTGTCGAGTCCGATCTGCTGGATACCGAGAATCGATCGAGCAGCCGAGTCCCACGTCATCTTCACGCGTGGCTCGCGCGGCTTGTATTCGATCGCGATGCGCAAATCAGGGTTGGCAGACGCCAGATCGCGCATGCCATCGACTGCGAGAGCCCACAGATCGTGATGGTTGACCTGGAAGGGGTAGTCCCAGCCATCCTGCCCGGGCCAGATCTTGAGGTACTGCCCGTCGAGTGCGCGCACGATCTCCGCGGCCTCGTTCATGAACTCGAGGGCCTCCGCGCGAACGCCAGGGTTCGGGTTGGTAAACGCGCCCTTGCTGAAGCGGCGAAGGTAGATCTCGGGGGTGACCCCGGTGACAAAGAGGTTGTTGGCCCGCAGCGCATCGCGCACCTCGTCGATGGTGATCCCGGCCGTGAAGGGATAGGGAACGTCAACGGCAGCCAACTCCCCCACCTGACCGGCGCGTTCGATCATTTCCACGGTGCTGACCGGTGGCGCATAGCCGTCGGTGGCATAGCGGTCGACGTAACTGGCGAAGTGCCAAAGGCCAGCACCGAAGGGCGGGTAGTCGGTCATGCGTTCTCCTCGGGGTGGGTGGGGGCAAATCGAGAACGAGCGACGGCCACACGCCAGTTGGCCCGTGCCTGTTCGCGCTCGGTGGGCGACATCGTGGGGGTCGTGGGCTCATCACGGTCAATGGGTGGCAGCGCCGCACCGAGTCGACGGGCAGCTAGATGTGCCGCCCCGAGGGCCGACAGAGCAGATTCGCGGGCGCGGGCCACGGGCAACCCGAGAAGGTCCGCCTGCACGGACATGAGTAGGTCGGAGGTCGACGCACCGCCGTCGGCATGCACCTGCTGCACGGTGACGTGCCCATCGGCCGTCATCGCCTCCACAAGGTCCGTCACCTGATGGGCCACACATTCGAACGCCGCGCGGGCCACCTGTGCCGGTGACGTCGTGGCCGACATACCGCTCAGGATCGCCGTAGCCGAGCGATCCCAATGCGGAGCGCCCAGACCGGTAAAGGCGGGCACGAGGGCGACCCCACCGGAGTCCTGCGCGCCGCGCGCAAGTTCCCCGAGGATTTGGCCTCCGGAGCGGTCATCTCCGGCGGCGAGCAAGCGCGCGGTCCAGTCCAGCGCCTGACCCGTCGCCACGATGTTGCCCTCGCGCGCGTAGGTCGGTCCCGTTGTCCACCAGGCGATCGTCGTATCAATCCCGTGTGCAGAGGGCACCAGCGCGGCGAGGGGAATCATCACCGACGTCCCGGTCCCGTAGGTCGCCTTGCCCACGCCTGGCGTATCCGTGCCCTGGGCGTAGAGCGCAGCATGGGAATCGGCGAGTACCGAGAGAACCGGAATGCCATCGGGGATGCCGGGCTGGCCGCGCGTGACGCCGAGGTCCGCATCTGACGGTGACACCTCGGGCAGCGCGCTGCGCGGAATACCAAACACCTCAAGCAGTTCGTCATCCCATGTGCCCGTCGCCACATCGAGTAGCAGGGTTCGCGAAGCATTGCCGGCCTCGATGGACCACGACGCGGTCAGGTTGTGGACGATCCAGGAGTCCACCGTGCCAAGTCGCACGTCATGTCCTGCGACACTGTCGAGCAGCCACCTCATCTTGGGCGCCGAGAACATCGCGTCGAGGGTCAGTCCGGTTCGTTGGCGCACGAGGTGTCGTACGTCGTCATCGAAGCCAGCCACGAAGTCAGCCATGCGTGCGTCCTGCCAACTGAGCAGTGGACCGACGGACTTGCCGGTGGCCGTGTCCCACGCGACTACGGACTCGCGTTGGTTGCTGATGGCGATGCCGCTGACGGTGACCCCCGGACTGCGCTGCAGGACCTCACCCGCGGCCACACCGACCGCATCGATCAGTTCACGTGCATCCTGCTCGACCCAGCCGGGTCGAGGCGTGTGCAAGGACAGCGGAGCCGACGCCCGCGCGAGGACCGCACCGGTGGGCACCTCGACGAGCAGCGCCTTAACCGACGACGTACCCGCATCGATCGCGACGATCGCCTCCGGCACAGGGCACCTCCCACGACCTCATCGCTGCATGAATATTCATGCTTGCTTGATGATTCATACCCTACGCCATCCCTGAGCTGCGTGGGTAGGAGATCGACGAGCGTTACAGCTCAGCCTCGAATGCTCCCCGGTGGCAGAAGGTCAACGAGCGCGTCATAGACGCCGGGAGCGCCCACGACGACGCTCCCGCCTCCAGCAATTCCATAGGAGCCGATGAAGTCACTGCACATGGCCCCCGCTTCGCGACACAGGCACAGTGCGGCGAGACAGTCCCAGCCATTGATATGCATCTCGACATACCCGATGAGTTGACCCGCAGCCACGTAAGCGATGTTTAGGGCACCGGACCCCACGCGCAGGTACATGCCGTGCTGCTCGCGCAGCCGTCGCATGATCTCTGCGAGGTCCCCAGCCTTGGTGGAGCTCGAGCAGCCAACGCCGGTCACGCCCTCATCAAGCCGATCCGCCGCGAGCACCGACGTGCGAACACCGTTGAGAGTCGCGCCGCCGCCGCGGTAGGCGGCATAGACATCCCCGGTTGTCGGATTCTTAATCACTCCAATGACCGGCTCACCATCACGCACGTACGCAATGGACACGCACCAAAAGGGCAACCCCAGCAGGAACGGCTGCGTCCCGTCGATGGGATCGACGACCCACGCACCCGAGGCCCCCTCGGCGCCCCCCGCGCCGGTCTCCTCCCCGACGAAAGCGTCCTCGGGAAAGGCATCGACCAAGCGGCGGCGGATATGCGCCTCGACCTCGCGGTCGGCCTGCGAGACAAGGTCCTGCGGGCCCTTCGCCTCAATGGTCAGCGATGAGCGCTCGCGCGAAAAGCGCAGGGCAATGTCGGCCGCTTCCGCCAGTACCTCGCAGGCGACCGCGTAACGCTCCTCCAGCCAACTTTCGGTCATGCTCGCTCCCCCCACAGCCAGGCAGCACCGCGCACGCCGCTCGAGTCTCCATGTATGGCTCGCTGAATAGGCGTAGCGAACACGGTGCTGAAAGCGTATTCGCGCACGAGGTCGGGTAGGTCGTCGTACATCTCGTCAATATTGCTCATCCCTCCGCCCATGACAAACACATCCGGGTCCACGGTATTGACGACGATCGCCAATCCGCGCGCCACGCGATCGACCCAGCGCCGATAGGCGAGGTCGGCCCTCTCGTCACCGCTGCGTCGCATGTCCATGATCTGCGCGGGTGGAATGTCATCTCCGCCGTGTCGGATGAAGTCGCGGGTGAAGGAGTAGCCCGAGATCCACGTCTCCATGCAGCCGTACTTTCCGCAATAGCACTCGGTGCCGGGGACCTCGTCGGTCTGCGGATAGGGCAACGGGTTGTGGCCCCAGTCCCCCGCGCTGTTGTTCGGGCCGTGATGGGCGCGGCCATCCACGGCAATCCCCGCACCGGAGCCGCTGGCGATGATCACGCCGAAGACCACCCGGTGACCTACCCCCGCCCCATCAATCGCCTCCGACACCGCAAAGCAGTCAGCATCGTTCTCGATGCGCAGTTCTCGACCGAGCGTGGCGCGCAGGTCGGCCTCCACTGGCCTTCCGTTGATCCAGGTCGAACTTCCGCCCTTGCCTCGGCGGGACTGCGGCTCCAACGAGCCTGGGATACCGATTCCGACCGAACCGTTCTGCCCAGTCTCGACCTCAAGGCGGCGTACAACGTCGGCGACAAGTCGCAAGCAGCCGTCGTAGTCGCCGCGCGGCGTCGCTTCTCGGATGCGCAAGAGTTCGCGACCGTCACGCTCCATGGCGACACCCTCGATCTTGGTGCCGCCCCAGTCGATCCCGATCAGCACGCCGAACTCCTGAGGATGGTGGGGCCCGTAACCCTAGCGACAGGGCTCAGCAGGAGGGCAGGCGCTCAGCAAGCCAGGTCTCGATACCGGCCAGCGGGATACGCTCCTGGGCCATCGAATCGCGCTCGCGAACGGTCACCGCGTCATCGTCAAGGGTGTCGAAGTCAACGGTGATGCAGAACGGCGTGCCGATCTCGTCCTGGCGTCGGTAACGGCGGCCGATGGCGCCGGCATCGTCGAAGTCGACATTCCAGCGTCGACGCAGCTGCGCCGCCAGATCACGGGCCTTGGGTGACAGGTCAGCATTGCGGGACAGCGGCAGCACCGCGGCCTTGACCGGGGCCAGTCGCGGGTCGAAGCGCAGCACCGTGCGCTTGTCCACACCACCCTTGGCGTTGGGAGCCTCGTCCTCGTCGTAGGCGTCGAGCAGGAAGGCCAACACACATCGGGTCAGGCCCGCAGCGGGCTCGATGACGTAGGGAATCCACCGCTCCTCGGTGTCCTGCTCGAAATAGGTCAGGTCGGTGCCGGAGTGCTCGGAGTGGGTCTTGAGGTCGTAGTCCGTGCGATTGGCGATGCCCTCGAGCTCCGCCCACTCCGAGCCGGCGAACATGAAGCGGTACTCGATATCGACTGTGCGCTTGGAGTAGTGGCTGAGCTTTTCCTGAGGATGCTCGAATCGGCGCATGTTGTCGGGGTTCATCCCCAGATCGACGTACCAGTCCCAGCGCTGCTGCAGCCAGTACTCGTGCCACTCCTCATCGGTGCCGGGCTTGACGAAAAACTCCATCTCCATCTGCTCGAACTCGCGTGTGCGGAAAATGAAGTTGCCGGGCGTGATCTCGTTGCGGAAGCTTTTGCCGGTCTGGCCGATGCCGAACGGCGGCTTCTTGCGACCGGAGTTCAAGACATTGAGGTAGTTCACGAAGATTCCCTGGGCGGTTTCGGGCCGCAGGTAGTGAATGGCGCCAGCGTCCTCGACCGGTCCGACGGCGGTGCGCAACATGCCATTAAAATCCTTGGGCTCGGTGAACTCACCCTTCGTCCCGCAGTTCGCGCAAACAATGTCGGCGAGGCCGCCGGCCGGCGCACCACCGTGCTTCTCCTCGTAAGCCTCGATGAGTTGGTCGGCACGCCAGCGCTTGTGGCACTGCTTGCACTCGGTCAACGGATCGACGAACGCCGCGACGTGGCCGGATGCCTCCCAGACCTGCGGCGCCAGGATGATCGAGGAATCGATGCCGACGACGTCGTCTCGGCCGCGAACGACGGACTGCCACCACTGACGGCGGATGTTTTCTTTCAGTTCGACGCCGAGTGGACCGTAATCCCATGCGGAACGCGTACCGCCGTAAATCTCAGAAGAGGGGAAGACGAACCCGCGACGCTTGCACAGGTTGACGACGGAATCGATGCGGTCGGCCATGACGGCTACTCCGGCTTCCGGGCACGTGGCGTGTGCCCTGGACGAGGGGATGGAAGCTTCAGCCTAACGACGACGGATGCGCCGCAAGGCGGCGGAGTGCCTCGGACTCATCCAGAACGTCGAAGTCGGTGTAGTGCCAGCGCAGGCTACGACGAACCATCGGCCGCTCAATCGCCACGATGGCGTCGTACAGGGGAGTGAGTGTGGCCTCGCCCTCCCGGGGACAGACGGGGACCGCGAGGGTCAGCGGACCGGCCCCGAAATCGCGCAGAGCCTTGCCCACCACCAGTGCCGCACTGCCTGTCTCCACCCCGTCGTCCACGACGATGACGGGGCGATCAGCCAGCGAGACATCGGCCGAAGTGCCGTCGCCTGACACCGCCAGGTCTGCTACCTGCACCAGGTAGCCGCGCTCAAGGCGCACACCAAAGACGGGCAGTCCATGTCGCTGGGCGATCGAGAGCGCGCCCGGCACGCCGTTCGGGAGGATGGCAAGAACGACGGAGTCAGGATCAGGCGAGAGGGCTTGCGCAAGGCGCTCGCCGGCGTCGGCGAGGTTGTCAAAGCGCGTCATGATGGCTCCGGCGCGACACGTTCCGCTGCAGCATGTCCGAGTGAGACCGTCCCGGCATCAGCGGCCAACGTTCCTGACGCCGTGATCGTGCCGTGCTCATCGGTGACCTGAAGGACCTCATAGGCAGTCGGCTCGTCAACGGCGAGCGACAGCAGCGGGACTACCGAAACCTTGACGTCGTACGACGACAGTGCACGACGGTAGGCGCCCACGGTCGTCCAGCCCAGGGTCAGGGAGATGAGGTCGCCTTCGTCCACGGCACGCGCTAGACGGGCATCGACGAAGCCGTCAAATGTGGCGAGCAGGTCGATCGCCGATCGCAGGTGTCCGAGCAACGCCACTGGGTCGGTGGCGCGAAAGCGCAGGGCCGTCACGAACCCCGGGGTGGGCTCCGGGCCCATCACTGGCACCATGGGGACACCGTATTCCCAGAACGGTCTTGGCCGAACCGGGGCAGGAGCCCGACGGCGGAAGGTGTGGCATGAAGGACGAACGACCCGGCGTACGCGGCCCCCGCGGACCCGCACCCAGCGGAGGCACCCCCAACCCGCGGCCCCGTACGGCAGGCGAACCCACCGCGCTGCAACGCATCAGCCTTCCGCTCGTCACGCGCCTGAGCCGCACTCCCCGATGGCTCATCGTGATCATCCTGGCGGTCCTGCTCGTGCTGGGCATGGTGCAGACCGGATCCCTGGCCTGGCTAGGAGCGCTCATCCTGGGATTCCTCACGATCTTCTTCGCCTGGCTGCTGGCCCTGTCCTGGCCGGCGGTGCCGGCGTCCGGACGGCTGCTGCGACTGCTGGTGGTCGTCGCCCTCGGCGGCCTCACGGTGCTCAAGGCGATGGGCTCGATCTAGCCCACTGTCATGGAATTGACAATCATTTCCATTAAGAGCACACTTCCCGGGTGCGCCCCGCCGCCTTCGTCGCCCTGACCGCGCTCACCGGCCTGGTCCTCGCCGCGTGCGCAGGCTCCGGCGACGGCGCCGATTCGACCGACTCCGATGGCCCGACCGTCGTCGCGGCGTTCTACCCCCTGGCCTACGCCGCTGAGCGGATCGGTGGCGACCAGATCTTTGTCGTCGACCTGACACCGCCCGGTGCGGAGCCGCACGACCTGGAATTGAGTCCCTCGCAGGTCGCCCAGATTGCCGAGGCCGACCTCGTGCTCTACATCCCCGGGCTCCAACCCGCTATCGACGAGGCCATCACCCAGGTCGCTTCCGATCACGCACTCGACGTCACGGCCCAGATCCCGCTCCTGCCGGCCGAAGAGCACATCGAAGATGGTGACGAGCATGCCGACGAGGAACTGTCCGGAGATCCACACGTCTGGCTCAATCCGCTGAACATGTCGATCATTGGTCAAGAGATTCGCGATCGTCTTTCGGCGATTGACAAAACCGGTGCCGACGCGTTCGCCTCAGGAAGCGCTGAACTGGACGCATCCATGGCAGCGCTCAACACCGAATGGCTCGTGGGCACGGCAACCTGCCGAAGCCGTGACCTCGTGGTCAGTCATGAAGCCTTCGCCTACCTCGCAGCCCAATACAACTTCGTGCAGGTCGGCATCGCCGGCATCTCCCCAGAAGCAGAGCCCTCCCCCGCTCGCCTGGCCGACATCGCCGACTTCGTCCGCGCGAACGACGTCACGACGATCTACTACGAAACGCTCGTCGATCCGAAGGTCGCGCAGACGGTAGCCGAGGAGACCGGTGCTGCCACCGCGGTACTCGATCCCATCGAGGGACTCGCCGAGGGCTCCACGCAGGACTACGTCACGCTCATGCAGGCCAATCTCGCCGCCGTCCAGGCCGGCCAGGGCTGCGCCTAGGCTGCCGGCATGGACGCCTCGACCCCCGTCATTTGCTGCGATGACGTGTGTGTTGATTTCGAGTCCTCGTGCGTCCTATCGAACATCGATCTGGACATCTACGCCGGAGACTTCGCTGCCATCCTCGGGGTCAACGGCTCAGGCAAGACGACCCTCATGCGGGCCATGCTTGGTCTCATCCCCCTCACGAGCGGTGACGTCCGTGTCTACGGCACGGACCTTCCTCGCTTCCGCGACTGGCAGCGTCTGGCCTACGTGCCGCAGCGCCTGCACTCCGCCGGCGCCGTACCGGTGTCGGTGCATGAGGTCGTTGGTGCGAGCCTCATCTCGCCGCGCCACCGCTGGCCGCGCCGCGGCGACCGGACGACGGTGGCGAATGCCCTTGATCTGGTCGGTCTCGCGCATCGACGGAAGGATCGTTTCGACTCGCTCTCCGGCGGCCAGCAGCGGCGAGTGATGATCGCGGCGGCACTGGCGAAGAACGCCGATGTGTACATCCTGGATGAACCCACCGCCGGCGTGGACGCAGAGAGCCAGGAGCGGATCACCGACACGTTCCGGCACTTGCAGGGTGAAGGGCGCACGGTCCTGCTGGTAACACATGAACTCGGTGCCTTCTCCTCACTCGCCACCCGCATCATCGTGCTGGGGTCTCGTACCGGTGTCGGCTCCAAGGTGCTCTACGACGGACCCCCTCCCGTCCCGGAACATCTCAGTGAGCGGCACTGGCACCACAGCGAGGACGTCGTTCTGCGCGGCACGGACTCCGGTTTGCTCGAGCCAGGGACCTCCGCATGAGCCTGCTGGCCTACGACTTCATGCAGCGAGCGCTCATCGCCGCGGCGCTCATCGGCGTCATCGCCCCCCTGATCGGCATCTTCCTCGTCCAACGACGACTCGCCCTGCTCGGCGACGGCATGGGCCATGTCGCCCTGACCGGAGTGGGCCTCGCCTTCCTCGTCGGGTCCGCACCTGTGCCGACCGCCCTCGTCGTGGCCGCCCTCGGCGCACTCGTGCTCGAGATCATCAGGGCCCGCAGCCGAACGGCCGGTGACCTCGCCCTGGCCCTGGTCTTCTACGGCGGGATTGCGGGCGGCGTCATGCTTACGGCCCTGGCGTCGGGAAAGTCCAGTACCGCCCTGAATCAGTACCTCTTCGGTTCGCTGTCCACCGTGGCCGTCGAGGACATCGCATGGCTCGTCGGTGCCAGCGTTCTGGTGGTCCTCGTTCTGGCGCTCTTCGGCCGTGAGATGTTCGCGATGACGCTCGACCCTGATGTCGCCCACGTGCAGGGGATTCGTACGACGCGACTCGGCGTACTCCTGACCGTCCTCGCCGCGGTGACGGTCGTCATCGGCATGCGCACGGTCGGTCTGCTGTTAGTCAGCGCAATCATGATCGTCCCCGTCGCCGCGGCCCAGCAGGTCGCTGGATCCTTTCGGGGCACCGCGATCGGTGCCGTTGTCGTAGGCCTGGTCTGCTCGGTTGCTGGGCTTGCTACGTCCTTCCAACTCGATGTGCCACCGGGACCGTCGATCGTTCTTCTCGCCCTCGCGGCATTTGTCGTCGCGGCACTCGTCGCCATTCCGCTTCGTCGCCGCCGTAACCAGCATCCGCACGCGGACTCACCCGCAGAGGTGCACGACCATGTCTGAGACGTCGCCACGTCGACAGACGCGTCAGCGGGCAGCCGTGAGCGACGTTCTCGGCGAAGCCAGTGGCTTCCTCTCCGCACAGGAGATCCACGATGTCGTACGTCAGCGCGGTGATCACGTCGGCCTCACCACGGTCTATCGAGCACTGCAAGCCATGTGTGATGACGGCCTCGTCGATGTGATCGTCCGCGATGATGGCGAGTCCGTCTATCGCAGCTGCAGTGAACATCACCACCACCATCTGGTTTGCCGCCGATGCCGGGCCACGATCGAAGTGGAAGCGCCGGCGGTCGAAGCGTGGGCCGAGGACGTCGCCACCCGACACGGATTCACCGACGTCGCGCACACGGTCGAGGTGTTCGGTGTCTGCCCTGACTGCGCCGACCAAGGGCCGCTTTACTCGTAGGGATTCTCCGGTTGCGCGACTTGCTCGATGCTGTCGACCACCAGCAGAGGAATCGCGGTATCGGACCTGGTACCCCCACCGGGAACCCAGTGACCGGTCACGGTGACCCACGTGTTGGCCGCAAGATCCTCGACCTCGAGCGGCTGAACCTTGTAGCTGATGGCATCGGCGGCGCAACAGGAAATTGCCAGTCGAGTCAGCCACCAGCTCCCCTCAGGATTGGGCGTGGCGAAGCCGGTCATTTGCACGGTCCGTCCCTCCAGAGAGGCACCGTCATCCCATACTGCGCGACCGACGTAGTCCGAGACGGTCACGGACACCGGATCACCCTCCGGCAGCGGAGGCGCTTTCGCCTCCCGCGGCTGTACGCCGTTCGTGGTGTCCCGCGCGGCGGCGTAGGCGCCCAACGGCGGTGGAGCGATGAGGAAGATCGCCAGAACAGGCAGGAGTAACAACCAGGCCGAGCGTGGACCGCCGTGTCCGTGTCCGTGCCCGTCGTCATGCTCATGCGGCTCGTCATGCGGGGTTGGCTCATCAGCGGCACGCCCTTTGCGAAGGACGTCAACGAGCGCTAGCACGCCGAGGAGCACCAGGAGAGCGCCGGACAGGATGAGCCATATGCGCATATTGGCCTTGACGTAGTTCAGATACGCGTCGCCGATGGAGATCCGCAGAATGGCCCCACCGATGAGGATGAGCACGATGGCTTGCACGTCACGCCTCATCGGAATAACCACCACCCGACGAGGATGCTCGTGAGTACAGCGAGCACAAATGTTGCGGGCGCGAAACGCACCGCGAAGCGTCGGCCGAAGGTGCCCGCCTGCAACGACACGAGTTTGATGTCGACCATCGGCCCGACGACGAGAAACGCGAGCTTGGACGTCAGCGAGAACTCGCTCAGACTTGCGGCCACGAAGGCATCCGCCTCGGAGCAAATACTGAGCACAACAGCGAGCAACGCCATTGCGAGGATCGCCAGCAAGGGTTGAGCTGCGACCGAGTCCATCCAGGTCTGCGGCACCACGACGTTGAGTGCTGCGGCCGTAAGACCACCGATGACGAGGAATCCACCGGCATGCAGGAAGTCGTGTGTCGCGGTGAGTCGGAACGTGTGCCAGGAGTTGCTCCCGACGAGGTGGCCGCGGGGTCCAATCCGTAACCAGTCAGCCTTGCCAAATCGAAGCCACAGCCAGCCCATGATCATTGCCGTGGCGAGCGAAGCGACGAAACGCGCGACGACCATCATCGGCTCACCCGGGAAGGCGACGAAAGTCGAAGCCAGCACGACCGGGTTGATGGCCGGTGCCGACAGGAGGAAGGCCAGGGCCGCGGCTGGCGTGACACCGCGTGCGATGAGCCCGTTGGTGACCGGGACCGACGCACATTCGCAGCCGGGCAGGACCACTCCCGCGCAACTCGCGACGGGTACGGCGAGCGCGGGGTTCTTCGGCAGAGCCCGACGCCAGAAAGACGCTGGGACGAATGCGGCGATGGCACCGGACAGCACCACGCCCAGAACCAGGAAGGGCAGCGCCTGAACGATGATGGAGACGAAGATCGTCGCGCCTGTCTGCAGCGCGGGGTCATCAAAGAAGCCGACGATCCAACGCTGACCCACAACGAGCAGCAGCAGGCCGGCGGCGAGGACCTCCAGACTGCCGGGGCGATAGCCCGAGCGCTCCGGGGCGGACTGTGTCACGGTCGGGCCACCGGATTGGGAACAGCTCCGCCATATCGGCGATCGCGTCGGGCGTAAGTGTCACAAGCACGCCACAGATTGCGTCGGTCGAAGTCGGGCCAGAGTGCGTCGTCGAACACCATCTCGGCGTACGCCGACTCCCACAGCAGGAAGTTGCTGGTCCGCTGTTCGCCCGAGGACCGTACGAAGAGGTCAACATTGGGCATGTCCGGGAGGTACAGATGGCGAGCGATCATGCGCTCATCGATCTTGGCCGGATCAATGCGTCCGGCAGCGACCCCCTCGGCGATCGACGTCATCGCGTCCGCGATCTCGGCGCGGCCCCCGTAGTTGACACACATGGTCAAATTGAGCACCGAGTTGCCCTTGGTCATCTCCTCGGCTGTCTGCAATTCACTGATAACGCTCTTCCACAGACGCTTGGGCCGACCCGCCCAACGCACGCGGACACCGAGGTCATTCATCTCGTCGCGGCGGCGGTGCACGACATCGCGGTTGAAGCCCATGAGGAAACGCACCTCTTCGGGCGATCGCTTCCAGTTCTCGGTCGAGAATGCGTACGCCGACAACCAGGTGACGCCGAGCTCGATGGCGCCGTGAACGACGTCGAGGAGGGCGAATTCACCCGCCTCGTGGCCCGCCGTTCGGGGCAGGCCCCGCTCCTTGGCCCAACGGCCATTGCCATCCATGACAACGGCGACATGCTGCGGCACCAGGTCACGGGGAATGGCGGGCGGCGTCGCACCGCTGGGGTGGGGCGTCGGAGCGGTTGGCACGCCCCCATCCTGTCATCCCTGAAGGCGCATCCATCCTTGTTCACACCCCGAATCAGGGGCCGCCTACGTGCGTTCGACGAGGGGCAGCGAGCGCAGGCCTCGTTCGAGGTGCCAGGTCACCAGGGCGGCCGTGAGCCCGCTGGACTCACGGCGACATCGCATGTCGCTGGCATCGGCCGCGGCCCAGTCGCCCGACAGCAGCGCCCCCATGAGCGCCAGCGTCTCCGGAGCAGGGCTGGTGGCACCCGATCCTCGGCAGTCCGGACACAGGGCGCCGCCTCCGGAAATCGAGAATGCCCGGTGCGGACCGATACGACCGCATCTCGCGCAGTCATCGAAGGATGGCGACCAGCCGGCGATGGCGAGCGAGCGCAACAGGAATGCATCCAGCACTAGCGACGCATCGTGGGTCCCCGATACCAGGGTGCGCAGGCCACCGACGAGAAGCAGGAACTGCTGCGTAGCCGACTCCTTCTCGATCGGCGTCAAGCGCTCCGCGGCCTCGAGCATGGCTGTCCCCGACGTCCATCGCGGATAGTCTCCGGCCAGTCGCGCACCATGGCTGGCGATCGATTCCACCTGTGTCACGGTATCCAGCGATCGACCCTCATAGAGCTGCACGTCGATGTGCGAGAAGGGCTCCAGCCGCGCACCGAACCGACTCCCCGTGCGACGCACGCCCTTGGCCACGCCCCGCACGCGCCCGTTCGCTCGGGTGAGCAACGTGACGATCCGGTCCGCTTCACCCAGGCGCTGGGTTCGCAGGACGATTGCTTCGTCACGGTAGGTCGGCA
Organism: Candidatus Nanopelagicales bacterium; assembly: GCA_023263845.1. Lineage (GTDB taxonomy): Bacteria > Actinomycetota > Actinomycetes > S36-B12 > S36-B12 > Mxb001. The sequence continues at coordinate 17,766 of JALQUH010000279.1, forward strand.
CTACCCCATCCTTGCAGGATCAAAAGCCCAAACGTCGCAACTGCTTCGGGTCGCGCTGCCAATCCTTGGCGACCTTGACCCGAAGGTCGAGGTAGACCGGTACACCGAGAAGTGCCTCAATGCCGCGGCGAGCCTTGGTGCCAACCTGCTTCAGTCGACTTCCCCCTTTGCCGATCACGATGGCCTTTTGCGAATCGCGCTCCACGAAGACGTTGGCGTAGATGTCGAGCAGCGGTCGATCCTCCGGCCGATCCTCGCGCAGGGACATCTCTTCGACCACCACGGCGAGGGAGTGCGGCACCTCATCGGTGACACCTTCGAGCGCCGCCTCGCGAATCAACTCCGCTACGAGTGTCTCCTCGGGCTCATCGGTGACCT
>JALQUH010000019.1 GCA_023263845.1 Candidatus Nanopelagicales bacterium
CACACGGGGCCGTCACAGCGGCACTGTGGGAACCCCCCGAGGCGGTGGGCATCGCCCACTATGACCCCGACCTGCCGAAGCCTCGGCGGTCGTCCCTCGCCGAGACCGCTGACCTCCTCGCCGACCTGACGTGCGACAACAGCAGTTCGCTGGCGTTCATCTCATCCCGTCGAGGCGCTGAAGCCGTCGCACAGATGGCCCGCGAGGCCGTGTCTGAAGTCGATCCCGAACTCGCTGAGCGTGTGGCCGCCTACCGAGGCGGCTACCTCCCCGAGGAGCGACGCGATCTTGAGCGGGGTCTTCGCGAAGGACATTTGCGCGCGGTAGCGACCACCAACGCGCTTGAGCTCGGCATCGATATCAGCGGATTGGATGCCGTCGTCGTCGCTGGTTGGCCGGGGACTCGCGCCTCCCTGTGGCAGCAGTGGGGGCGCGCCGGTCGACGCGGCGGACATGCGACGGCCATTCTGGTTGCTCGCGAGGATCCACTGGACCGCTACGTCCTGGACCACCCGGGCGTGATCTTCGACGAGCCGGTTGAGGCAGTCGTGTTTGACCCGGCCAATCCCTACATCCTGCGCCCGCACCTACTCGCGGCGTGCGCGGAGACGCCGCTGACACCCGAGAGCGCAGCGGCTTGGTTCGGCGCCAGTGCAGTCGCCGCATTGGACCACCTGGTCGACGAGGGCCTTCTACGCAAACGACGTACCGGCTACTACTGGACGCAGAAGGACTCACCCGCGACGCGCATCGACCTGCGCGGTGACGCGGCAGCTCCCGTGCGGATCGTGGAGGAGGGCACCGGCCGACTCCTCGGCACGGTTGAAGCCTCACGCGCGCCGGCAACCATCCATCCGCACGCGGTCTATATCCACCAGGGCGTTGCCCATGTGGTGACCGAGCTTGACCTCGACGAGTCCGTGGCTTTCGCCCACGCGGAGGACGTGAGTTACACGACGACAGCCACTGAGATTGCCGACTACCGCATCCTCACCGTCGAACAGCAGATCCCCTGGGGCGCCGCGCACCTATGCCTCGGTGAGGTTGAGGTGACCTCGCAGGTCACCGGGTTCCTCCGACGTCGTCTCATCACCGGCGAGATCATCGGTCAAGAGACTCTCGACATGCCTGAGCGCACTTTGCGCACCCGTGGTGTGTGGTGGACCGTCAGCGACGCGCAGGTGTCCGAGCTGCTTTCCGGCGCCGACATCGACATTGCGGGTGCGGCCCACGCCGCTGAGCACGCTTCCATCGGCCTCATGCCGCTGATCGCGACCTGTGATCGGTGGGACATCGGCGGCGTTTCGACGCCGCGACATCCAGATACCGATCGCTGCACTGTGGTCGTCTACGACGGTCACGCCGGGGGTGCCGGATTTGCCGACCGCGGCTTTGCCGCGGCGACGACCTGGCTGTCCGCGACCCGCGATCTCATCGCGCGTTGTCCCTGCCCGGATGGCTGCCCATCCTGCGTGCAGTCGCCGAAGTGCGGCAATGGCAACAACCCCCTCGACAAGGTTGGTGCGGTGCGCCTTCTGGACGTACTCCTCGCCGGCGCACCCGAAGATCTCACGCCGGCCCGGTCCGCGCCCGAACCCCGCAACGCGACCTGGGGATAATCGCGCGTCGCCGTCCCTGTGGACGACAGCGCGATACCGTGACCTCGTGAGTGGCGGAGCCGCAGCGGCGTTCTTCGACCTTGACAAGACCATCCTCGCGCGATCGAGCGCCCTCGCCTTCGCCAAGCCGTTCTACAAGGGCGGACTCATCGGCCGCTCCGATGTCATCCGCAGTGCCTACGCGCAGTTCCTCTTCCTGGCCTCCGGAGCTGACCATGCGCAGATGGAGTCGATGCGCACGTACATGTCAGACCTCGTGAACGGGTGGGATGTCGCGAAGGTGAGGGAAATCGTGGCGGAGACGATGGACGACATCATCGACCCCACGATCTACGCGGAAGCCGTGGCACTGATCGATGAGCACCACGACGCCGGACACGACGTCATCATCATCTCGTCCTCTGGAACGGAGGTCGTCGAACCCATCGGTGATCGCCTCGGCGTTGATATCGCGATCGGTACCCAAATGGCGATCGAAGACGGTCATTACACCGGCGAGATACTTTTCTACGCCTACGGCGAGAGCAAGGCTGAGGCCATGCGGGAACTAGCCGCTGAGCGTGGCTACGACCTCGCCGAGTCCTACGCCTACAGCGATTCGATCACCGATTTGCCCATGCTCGACGTGGTCGGTCACCCCACCGCGGTCAATCCCGACGATGAACTGCGGGCCATCGCGACCGAACGCGACTGGCCGATCATGGACTTTGAGAAGCCGGTGTCGATGCGATCGCAGGTTCGCACCAGTCAGAAGGTCGCGGCCGGTGCCGGTGTTGCCATCGGTGCCGCTGCACTCGGTCTCGCCTGGTATGCACGGCATCGACGCGCATGAACAAGAAGACCGTCCGCAAGATCGTCATCCTCAGCCTGCTCAACCTCGCAGCATTGATCCCCGCCGTGCTGCTGACGATGTTTGGTCAGCCAGGCTTGGCGTCCCCGACCATCTCCGGTGCGATCGTCGCCGTCGTCGGCACGCTCATCAGCGTGCGTCTCGGCGTGACGTTGGCCCTGGCGGCCGGTGTCGCGGCCTTCGCTCTCACCCTCGTCAGTCCCTACCCGCTGCTCGGTGGGATCACCTTCGGTCTCATCACGGCAGTCGCGGCCTACACCGCACGGCGTGGCCTGCACAGCGCCGCCATGCTCGTGCCCATCTTCTTATCCATCGTCCTGGCATCTCCCCCGAGCGTCAGTGGAGTCCAGTCACCCGTCGTCGGGGCAGCACTCGTCGGCACCGCAATTGCCTTGGGAGGGCTGTGGGTGGTCCTCGTCTGGCGCGTTGTGCTCGGCAGCGAATTGCCATCCATGCCGGTGCAACCCGTCGGGCCACGCACCTCGGCCGTGTACGCGGGCGTTGCGGGCGTAGTCGTCGGGGCTGCGGCGTGGCTCATCCTGGGCGTGGACTCGTCACAGGGTGGTGCGTGGCTCCTCGTGACCCTCCTTGTCCTGCTCCAACCCGACCCACACGACAGTTGGGTCAAGACCTGGCAGCGCCTCGGCGGAACGCTCCTCGGCGGCCTTCTCGCGATCCCGGTGATCCTGCTCCCCCTTGGCGATTTCGCCGGGCTCGTGGTCGGCGTCGTCTTCTTGACCCTGGCTCTCATCGTCCGCTACGCGATGAAGCGCCCCTACTGGCAGTACGTCACTCCACTCACCGTCGGCATCGTGTTGATGGACTCGACCGTCGGCGACCGGGCACGTATGGAGATCGACCGAATGGAAGCGACCCTCGTCGGAGTCGCGGTGGTCATCGTGATCACGCTCGCCATCAAGGCTGGAATCACTGTCTGGGAACGCGCGCACCGGGAGCCCACCACCTAGCCTTGTCCGATGAGCGATGAGGTGCTGGAGTCCGGAGCCCCCGAACGCCGACACACCCGCCGGCTCTGGATCGCCATCATCGTCGTCGCCGTAGCGGTTCTTGTCGTCGGCGCCGCTCGCACCGTGCTGCTGAACGGGCCAACCGCCAGCGTTCTGCAGGTGGACTCCGTTGAGATGACCCAGACGACCACGGTGAATCCCAACGCCCGGGGGTCGGGCTGGCCGATCAAGGTGGGCATGCCCGCAGGCGCCGACCTGCCCGCCGCCATCGTCACTGTTGGCGTAAGCGGGGATCCGCGACGTGATACGGAGATTCGCAATGCGACGTCCGGTGGAGCACTGTCGGTCGAGCCCGTATCCCCGACCACGATTCCCGCCGGAGAAACGGTCGAAGTCCGGGTCACCATCGCCCCGTTGGACTGCGCGGTCACCGACACCACCTTGGACAAAGCGGGCTACCGCTGGCGGCGCGCCACCGGCGTACAACTGCTGGAAACCACCGACGGAATCGCGCTTCCCGTGTCCGACGGTGCACAGGACAGCCTCGCAAAGATCCTGTCCGACCTGTGTGCCCCGGCTGGCTCCGCGCCGCAGATCACGATGGTGGATGCGCGACTCGATGGGCCGTGGCGCAGGCAGGTGCTTGACCTCACGGTGACGGCGGAAGGCGATGCGGAGTCCGAGCGCATCCTGCTCCACCCACTGGACGGGCCGGGGCTACGCGGTATCGGCACCTTCAGCAAGCCCGCGCGCCCCGAAATCACCCTGATGTGGTCGGTGGCACCACTCTCAGAAGACACCGACGGGGTACTCGATGCCCTAGTACGAGCGATCACCATCGTCGACGGCCGGGCCTACCCCTGGATCATCCGGGTCGTGCCACCCGCAGCGCTGCGCTCAGCGACTCCGCTGCGCACCGAACCCAATGGCTGAGCAGTTCCAGCGCACCCACTCGCTCATCCCGTCCGCGCTGCCGGACTGATAGCCGCGCAGGGCGGCGACGTACGACGTGCGGCCCAGCGACAGCATTCCCGCCTCGGGAACGGACAGCAGATCCGGATCGACTCCACGACCCGCCAGGACCAGCCGCACCGAGGCCCGCGCGACTAGCCCGGAGCCCCAGCGGAAGGGACGCAGCGCCAGGAGTTCGCCGTGGGCGATAGCGGCAACTAGGACGGCCGGGGCCTGGGTTGGGCGAGTGAGGACCTGAGCCAAGGCATCGAGCCGCCCGGCCAATTCGTTGGCAGGAGGCGGCGAGCCTATATGGAGAGGGTCGATGACCTCGCCATCGTGACGTGGTCGACCGAGCAGCTCCGGGTCGTCGAAGCCTGCGGCGGCGATTACATGGAGTCGAGCGAGAGCCTGCGCCGGCGAGTGCTGCCACACATCGACCAACGAGGGCACCTCCGCCGTCACCAGGAGGGCCGCGGCGACCGATCGACCAAGCGGCGAATCCTCCGGGCCGCTTCGGAGGAGTTCGAGCGCAATATCAGCGCCTTCCAGAGCGGCCGAGTCACGGGCGCCGAGAATCCGCGACTCCGCCGCTACCTCCGCGGCGCGCGCTCGCACGCCGCGATCCCAGAGCAACTGATCGACCTCGTCGCGGGCCGCCGCGCACGCCTCGGCTACCCCGGGAAGTTCAGTCAGGGTGCCCAGCGGGTCGGCGCTCAGTAGCCCTGCACCCCCTGGGCCTGCAGCTGAGCCAGCACCGCCGGGTCCTGGGCCTCGAGCCACTTCACCAGATCGGCGTTCGAGATGAACTTCAGATCCGGGTACATCGCCGAGGCGTCATACATGAAGCGGGTTAGCGCGTTCTGGTAGGCACCGCACACCCAGGTGTTGAAGTGGTTGCCGAAGAAGAACGGGGCGCGGTTGCCGTTGTAGAGCGCATCGACCACCGCCATGAGCGAGTCATACGTCGACTGCTCAATCCGGTCACAGGTCGCCTGATCAGCCTGCTGGTTGCACTCGTTCTGAGCGCACAGGAAGTTGTAGTCCATTGACAGGTTGCTGCGGTCGTAGCCGACCACCTTCATCGTCTGCAGCGGGAACTCCCACAGGCCGTAGTCATTCACACTCGGCCACTGCAGCATGCCGGGGTTGGATGCGTCGTAGGTGAAACCGTTGGCAGCGAAGATCGGGTACATCACATCGCGCTGACCCTCCAGACACGGGGTGCGCGCACCCGTCATCACGCTGTGGTTGAAGGGCAGCGGATCGGGATTGGCCACCCCGTTGATGCCTGCCCAGTCATCCATGAACATGACGTCCTGCGCGAACTCGCTATCCCACTGAGTCGCCCCCCACGAGTTGACCGCGCCATCGTTCGGTTCGCACCAGTGCCCGAGAAAGTGGGTACCGATCTCATGGCCGGCCTCGTAGGCCTTCTTGTAGTTGGCGATGCGCTGGACGACCTCGGGGGTGTCGTCGGCGAAACCGATCGCACTGGAGCCCGCATCACGGCCGGGAGTGTCGTAGAGGAACTTCTGCTCCTCGGGAAGCAGGCAAAGACCGGAGACGAAGAAAGTCAGGCGAGCGCCCACCTGCTCGGCGGTATCCATGTAGTGATTGATGATGTCGTTGCTGCACGAGCCGTCGAAGGAAATGGTGACGAACTGCGGCGGCTTCTCACCGGGGGCCAACTTGGTGACCTCGAACTCCGGCTGTGGCAGGTTGACAGCGGAAACACCGCCGCCATCCCCCATCACGTCGGTCACCGTGTCCACGCCGTCCGTCGCGGGTGTGGACTCCGAAGGACTCCGCGTGGGATCCAGCGGAGCGGTCGTGCCGCTCTGCGTCGGATCCGCGGTCGGCGAATCGGCCACCGGCGTCCCGGAGGGCAGCACGGCACCCAGGATGAGGCCGAGGGCTGCCGCCAGAGCCAACAGGAGCGGCACAAGAACCCGGGGACGCACGAAACACACACCTCCGCAGTGCACCGAGCCGCGGGAAACGCGGCCTTTCCCATCCTGACGCATGAACCCCCCGGATGGCTCCCTAGGACGCGCGGGAACCGTCCCCAAACGCACCCCGAGGCGGATACCGTGGCGGAGGTCACACCACTTGGCGCTGAGGGAGGACACGTGGCTGACGAACAAGCCTTGGAGAACCTGCTCCACGAAGATCGGGTATTCCCGCCCAGTGCCGAGTTCGCCGCCCAAGCCAACGCCGGCGCCGATATGTATGAGGTGGCTGCCGCGGACCGCCTCGCGTTCTGGGCCGAGCAGGCGAGCAAACTCGACTGGGCCGAGCCGTGGTCGCAGGTCCTCGACTGGAGCGACGCGCCCTTCGCCAAGTGGTTCGTCGACGGCAAACTCAATGTCGCCTACAACTGTGTCGATCGCCATGTCGAAGCTGGCCACGGTGACCAGGTGGCACTGCACTTCGAAGGCGAGCCGGGCGACACCCGCGATGTGACCTATGCCGAACTCCAGCGCGAGGTGTGCCAGGCGGCCAATGCCCTCACCGAACTCGGTGTCACGGCGGGGGACCGCGTCGCCATCTACATGCCCATGATCCCCGAGGCCGTCGTGGCGATGCTCGCGTGCGCACGCATTGGCGCCCCACACTCGGTGGTCTTTGCCGGATTCTCGGCGGAGGCCCTGCGTTCACGCATCGACGACGCGCAGGCCCGTCTCGTCATCACGGCGGACGGTCAGAACCGACGCGGTGCGCCGATGCCGCTCAAGCCCGCCGTAGACGAGGCTGTCGCCCAAACACCGAGTGTCGAACACGTCCTCGTCGTGCGACGCACAGGTGGCGACGTCGACATGACCGAAGGTCGCGACGTCTGGTGGCACGACCTCGTCGATCGGCAGTCCGACGAACACACCGCCGAGGCATTCGACAGTGAGCATCCACTCTTCATTCTCTACACATCGGGCACGACGGGTAAGCCCAAGGGCATCCTGCACACGACGGGCGGCTACCTCACCCAGACCGCCTTCACACACCGCAATGTCTTCGACCTCAAACCAGACTCCGACGTCTACTGGTGCACGGCCGACATCGGTTGGGTCACCGGTCATAGCTACATCGTCTACGGCCCCCTCGCCAACCGTGTCACCCAGGTGATCTACGAAGGAACCCCCGACACCCCACACAAGGGCCGTTTCTGGGAGATCGTGCAGAAGCATGGCGTGACGCTCTTCTACACCGCCCCCACCGCGATCCGCACCTTCATGAAGTGGGGCGACGACATCCCCGCGCAGTTCGACCTATCCTCCCTGCGGTTGTTGGGCAGCGTCGGCGAGCCAATCAATCCGGAAGCGTGGATGTGGTACCGCGACACGATCGGAGGCGGTACGTGTCCCATCGTCGATACCTGGTGGCAGACCGAGACCGGCGCCATCATGATCTCTCCCCTTCCCGGCGTGACAGCCTGCAAGCCCGGCTCAGCCATGCGGCCACTGCCCGGCATAAGTGCTGCGGTCGTTGACGACGAGGG
>JALQUH010000023.1 GCA_023263845.1 Candidatus Nanopelagicales bacterium
CGGTCGAGATACTCCATTCGCGCAGGGGACTCGGCATCGCAGACGTGCGCATCAGAGACGTGCATGATTCGCGCCAACAGCTCTCCGTCCACCGAGTCGGCTGCCTGCTCGGTGACCGCAGTGAGGTCGGCCCAGCCCAGGTCGTTCGGTCGGTTGAGCACGAGCCGCTCACGCGTGGTCACGGACCCTCCCAGCAGGGCTCCCCGCTAAGAACCCGTCCTACAAGGGATTGGTCCACGCCCGCCGTCCCTGTGCATCCACGACAACAACCCGTCGGTACCGGCGCCCCGGATCCGCCTCCACGAACGCTCCGGTGATCAGCCCGGCGTCATCCGTAGCAAGAACACGGCCCTGGCGCCGCCCGCCGTGACCCACGGCAACTCCGGCTCCCCACTCCTCCTCGGTCTGCACTCGCACATCTCGCGCTCCGGAGCAACGCACCTCGATGCCGTCCGGATGCACGATGACGTCGTGGATGAGGGGACCCTCGGACATATAGGTCGCACCGTCACGCAACGCGCTCAGGGCCTCTTCGACTGTCGGTTCGGTCATGTGCAACATGGTCCATGCTCGACCAAGGTCGAAGAGCGGATAGTGCTGGTCATCCGTCGCGATCCCGAGGACTGCCCGCCCATCTCCGAGCAACGAATCCCACCACGGTGAGGAGTCGCCGCGCCCGCATTCGGTCTCTGCTGAGCCATTGAAGACCTCGATCCCGGCGAAGCCGCTGGCCTCCACCAATTCGGCCTCTGTCAACTGGTTCCAATAGGGGTGGGCAACATACGCCACGCCACCTTGCTCGGCAGTCCAGGCGCAACCGGCCTCCAGTGACGGGAAGGTCCGCACCTCGTAGTTGTCCTCAGCATTGGAGTACCAATTGCTACGGTCACCCCCCGGGTCCTCCGGGATGTCATGAATGCCATAGGCCAGGAACTCCGCCGACTGGCGCGGATACCTCGGGTAGCGCATATCGAATCCAAGCTCCGCGGCCGGCACGAGTACGACGTCGTCACGCTCACGGGGCTTGGCTAAGCGCCAATGATCGGTGATCGCAACCACCCCAAAGCCCACCTCCGCATAGGCCTGGACGAGACGATCGGGCACCAACGTGCCGTCGCTCAGTGTGGAGTGCGTGTGCAGGGCAGCCTTCACCCAACGCCCCGAGCCTTCGAACGGATTCGACATCAGCGAACACCTCTCAACCGCGGATCAACAATCTCTTCCAGTGCATATCCCACCAGTGAAAAGGCCACAGTCACCAACACCACGCATATTCCCGGCGGCAGGATCCACCACCAGTAACCGTTGGACATGGCCCCTGCCTGGAATGCCTCTTCAATGATTCGGCCCCAAGACATGGAGTTTGGATCGCCCAGTCCAAGCAGGGCTAGGGTCGTCTCCGAGAGGATGGCGACGGCCACGGTGAGCACTCCTTGTGCAGTGATCACGGGGGCCACCTCCGGCAGGATGTGACGTGTGAGCAGTCGCGCGTTGCTTGCCCCCAATGCGCGCGCGCGTTCAATGTACGGCTGCTCGCGGATCGACAGGGTCTGAGCGCGGACAAGCCGCGCGGTGAGGGCCCACGAGGTCACGGCAATGACGATGATGACGTTGAGCAGCGTTGGTCCAAGAATTGCAGCGAGCACGATGGCGAGCACCAGCCACGGGATGACGAGGAACCAGTCAGTCAGTGCGGTGAGCACGCTCCCGATCGGTCGCCCGGCGTAGAAGCCCGCCAGGATCCCCATAGCCGCACCGAGTAGCACCGCCCCCAAGGTTGCGGCAATGCCCACGGTGAGCGAAACGCGCGTACCCACCAGGAGGAGGTCGAGCAGCGCGCGACCGAACTGGTCAGTGCCGAGCGGTGGAGTGACGCTTGGTGACTGCGTGGGAAGCCCGGGAGCGAGCGCCGGATCGAGGTCAGTGGGTTCGACCACCACGTACGACAGCAGCGCGGCAGTCGTGAAAACCACGAGGATGCAGAGCCCGAGCATGCCGCGCCGATCGCGCCGGAAGGCACGCCACGTGGCAGCGGCAGCTCGACGCCTGCGAGTCCAGGTGAGGTTCGTCACGCCGACCTCACCCGCGGGTCGAGAAGGCCGTAGGTGATGTCGGCCAAGAAGGCAGTGAAGATGACAGCGCCACTACTGACGAGGAAGACCCCTTGAAGGACCGGGTAGTCAAGCGTGTTGATGGCCTCGTACGTCAAGAGTCCGAGACCGGGCCAAGAGAAGACGGTTTCAATGACAATCGCGCCACCGAGGATGAACCCTGCACTTAGCACCACAAGCGTGAAGATGGGCAAGACGGCGTTCGGCAGCGCGTGACGGCGCCGCACATCGGGGTCGGTCAATCCCTTCGCGCGGGCGAGCGCGATATAGGGCATGGACTTGACCTCAATCATGCTCGAACGCATGACAAGTAGGTACTGACCCACATAGCCCAGGGAGAGGGCTAGAACGGGCAGCGCCAAGTGCTGGAGCACGTCGACGGGGCCACCATCCGCACTACTGCGAAAGCCCCCGGCCGGGAACCAGCCCAAGAATCCTGCGAACGTCAACAGCAGGAGCATCCCAAGCCACCCCTCGGGCGTGGAATACAGAACCAGAGAGGTGTAGAGACTGCCGGAGTCGAAGGAACTACCGCGTCGCCAGCCGCCGCGGATACCGCCGATGACGCCGATCCCCGCCGCCAGCGCCGTGCCAACACCGAGGAGCAGGATGGTGGGCCACAGCCGCGAAACGATCAGCTGCGTCACATCGAGACCGGACACGAGCGAGACGCCGAGATTGCCACTCACGGTCTCCCGCATGTAGGTGACGAACTGCGCTAGAAGGGGTTGGTCGAGGCCGAATTCGGCTCGTTGCGCAGCCAGCGCCTCCGGCGAGAGGCGTTGGCTGCGCGCCAGTAGTGCGGCAGGGTCGCCGGGCATGATGCGGAAGAGGAAAAAGTTCACCGCGAGAATGAAGGCCAAGGTGAGCAGCGCCCACCCCGCCTTACGCGCGACAAAGGTCAACCGACCGGCGCCGCGGCTCACTGACGTGCCTTTACCCGCCTGCGACCCGCTATTCGCTGTCCGGGCGATCGGCGGCTGCGGGGCGGCGGCGAATCACGACGAACGCGACCACCAGGACGATGGCGACGATGACGACGATCCAGACCCAAGCGGGAATGCCCCCGCCGGAGCCGGTGTCAGCTGACGCCTCCTGTCCGGCCGCCTGGTCTGAACCGGCGGAGTCGGAGTCGGTCTCGGCCGGTGTTGACGCCGAATCCCCGCCATTGTCCGTGGCCTCCTCCGCACCCACGGGCGTCGCGGTGACGAGGGAGGTGTACGAGTACATCGGCGTGAGATAGCCGTCTCCCGCGGGGACCGGCACGATGCCGGTGACAAGATCCGTGCGGTAAGCGGCGATCGAATTCGGGTAAGCGATGACGATGGCGGGCACCTGGTCGTAGACGTACTGCTGTGCCTGCTTGACCAGTGCCAAGCGAGCGTCCTGGTTCATCTCCTCGCCCTGCTGTGCATACAAAGCGTCGTAGGTCGCGTCCTTCCAGCATCCGTCGCTCAAGTCCCCGCATTGATCCGAAGTGAACACCGACAACTGATAGTTCGGGTCAGGGTCGCCACTCCAGTACCAGATGTAGGCATCGAAGTCACCCGACTGCTGCATGTCGTAGACCTTGCCCGCACTCACCGGCTGAACCTCGGCCTTGATGCCCACCTGCTCGAGGAATGACGCAATCATTCGCCCAGCGGCTTCACTGCCGGGCGTGTCGTTCGACGTTGGTAGGCGAAGGATGAGCGGCTGGCCCGTCGCCGGGTCAAGGCGTATGCCGTCCGGACCCATCGTGTAGCCCGCTTCATCGAGCATGGCGTTGGCGGCCGCCGGGTCGTACGGGATCACCTGATCGTCCGGGATGTCGAGGTGCCAGTAGACCGACAGCGGCCTGACGATCGTCTCCCCCGGCGCACCGGCGCCTAGGTAGACCTTGTCGACGATGGCCTGCTTGTCGATCGCCATGGCGATGGCCTTGCGAACCTGCAGATCCTGTAGTGCCGGCAGCGGGTTGGAGTCGGGACCTTGACCACCGAAGTTGAAAGCCAAGTTGATCCACGTGTCCGCGGTCACGCGTTGAACAGCCACATTGGGGATGGATTCGAGGGCGGGCAGCAGTGAACTCTCAAGGTTCTCGGCGATTTGGATTTCGCCGCTCTTCAGCGCCTGCACCATGGCCTCTTGGTTGGTGTAGAGGCGGTACACGATGGTGTCGTAGTGCGGGGCCTCGCCCCAGAAATTGGGGTTCCGCTCGAAGGTCCAACTCTGCCCCGGGTCAGCTGCCGTCATGACGTAGGGGCCGGAGGCCACCGTCGGGAACATGGACGCCTGCTTGATCTCCTTATTGGGCTTGTCCGCGTACGGGGCCCAGATGTGCTCCGGCACGATGTAGACCCACGGGGGCAATTGCGGTCCACGCATCGGCTTAGGAGTTGTCCACACCAGGGTGTAGTCGTCCGGTGTTTCGAAGGTCGAGCCCTTCGGGAAGTAACTCGTGAAGTAGCCGAACCCGTGGTCGATGACAAATTGATAGGTGAACGCGATGTCCTTGGCCGTCAGTGGTGTGCCGTCGCTCCACTTCACGTCGTCGCGAATCGAGCAGGTCCAGACACGGAAGTCGGCGTTGGGTTCGCACCCCGTGGCCAGACCTGGCGCCGCGCTGAGGTCCTCGTCGGAGAACTTCAGCATCATGTCGTACTGCAGCGTCACCGATTCCCACTCCGTGGTGGAGTTGACCGCCCAAATGTTCGGGTTGTCGATTGCGACGGTGGTGCCGATAGTCAGCGTGGTGCCACCTTCAGCCTGCGCTGATGTCGCCGTTGCGAGTCCCCCCGTCAGGGCCACCGCGGCGACAGCGACCCCGAGGGCCGCTCGACTCCCCCACCTACCGAAATTGCCGCGACCCATGACGACCTCCTCACCTAGTTCGGACAGTGTTCCAGTGAGTCCAGGCGGAGGAGCCGTCTTTTCGTAAACTCCGCGATACGGGTGTGAGAACTCTGGGTCTACGGCGGGCGCATTTCGTGAGGCGAACGGGCCCTTTTTATGAGGTGCCGAGTACGACCTGGCTAATCGCTCGACGACACAAGCCTTGCGCCTCGACCAGTGCGGATATGCCACCAGGCAAATCCCCCACCGAGGGCCAGGCTTAAGACGGCGGCCACCCATCCGAACTCGGACCCATCCGAACTCGGTCAGGGCAGCGCTCCAGTTGGTCTTGTCCAGCACTTCTGGCCGTAACTGGTGAGGCAATTAATTACTGGAATTAGGGGTGTGACGAGAGGGGCTACATTGACGAAAAAACTTGTCGACAACCCCTTGTGTTGCCTTGACGAGAGGGGTAGAAATCTCTCAACGCACCGCGAGGTGCGGGTCGGTTCGAAAACCGGCGGCCTACCAGGTCAGACCTGGAAGACCCGAGTGCAAGCGGGTCGGACGCAAGGTACGGATCGAGGAGTCGAAAGTGACGCCAGCCAGCTGGAAACAGGGGGCGACCAGAGCGGGGAGCACACCGCGAAGGCGCCGGGAAACCGGAGGCGAGAACACGGCTCTAAGAGAACGGCCCCTCGGACTCATACTCCGAGGGGCCGTTCTACTTTTGTCTTGGCGCACGCTTGGGATCAGGGCGCTTCCGTCGCCACCACACGCCTCAAGGCTTTTCGCGACGTATCGTCAAAGAGTGGGACGTAGGGCGCTTCTCCGGCTGATGATGCTCGTTGGACTCGCCATCGCCGTGCTGGCCCCGAGCTCGGCCCAGGCCATGACTCCCCAACTCATCACCGGCCCCTACGTGTCCGGCTGGTTCGGCTATTGGGAGCCAGACTCCGTCGTTGAAGCGCTGGCCAGCCAAGGCCGCACCACGGTGCCCGAGGTCAACCTCTTCTGGTGGAGTTTTGCCGGGCCAAACAAGCCGCTGTGCACCTACAACCCCGACAGCAGCTGCAGCGACTCAGGGGATGCCCCCTGGACCAACGCCCACCTCGCCGGACAGCGCGACGTCATGCAGGCGGCGGGCATCCCGGTCTTCGGCTCCATCGTCGATGGCTCGGGTGCCGAGGAACTTTCCGAGTTTCTCGCCGATGCCGAGCGCCGTGACGCCTACGCCGACCAGATCGTTGATTGGGCGCAAAGGGCCGGTGTCGACGGTGTCGATCTCGACATGGAGAAGTTCGCCTTCGCGGACGGCTCGAGCACCTGGGCAGCGACTAAGCCACGGTGGGTCGACTTCATCACCGCGCTGTCCTCACGCCTGCGCGATGCAGATCTCCTGCTCTCCGTGACCGTCCCGGCCGGCGAGTACCCCTTCGTCGAGGCTTGGATGTCGGAGAAGAACGCCTGCGGCAACGACCGCGGACCGATTGGCGCACCCAACCCGAGCACCGGCTACTGCGTTTACGCCTGGGACGAGATCATCGGATCGGTTGACCGACTGCGACTCATGGCCTACGACTACAGCTACAGCAGCCCGGGACCGATCGGGCCGCTGAACTGGGCTGACCAGGTGGTGGCATCCGCACTTGACCAGCTTGGGAATGCCAACCGCAAGAAGATCTGGCTCGGCATCCCGCAGTATGCCCGCAACTGGGTTCGCCAGGACTCGGCCGGCGCCTACGTCACCCGTGGCGACTGCCCCACGGGCTGGAAGCCAAGCGGGGGCAGTGTCCCCGGGATGCTCAGCCAGTCCGTCGAGCGGGCACTCCAGATCGCCGAACGCGAGCAGGTCACGCCGACGTGGGACGCGACGTACGGCGAGTACACCTACCGCTACTGGATCGACACAGACGGCACCGCGGGTGGCACGGCCGTCACCTGTTCGGCCGAACGCGAAGTGTGGTTCGCGGACACTCGCTCGGCCAAAGTCAAGGCGAACATCGTTCGCGACCAGTCGATCGCCGGTGTCGCGGTCTGGGAGTTCGGCTTCGTGCTCGACGGCTTCTATAGCCAGATGGCTCGCAAGATCGCGCCCCCGCTGGAATTGCGGGCAAAGTTCGATGACACGATCCGCAAGGGCGAGACGACCAAGGTCACCGGCAAGGTCCTGCGCGGTGACGATCCGGTCAAGAGCGCGAAGATTCGTGTCGTGTGGATGTCGAACAAGGGCAAGATCAAAGAGTTGGGCGTGACAAGGACCAACAGCAAGGGGCGTTACACGATCAAGGTGGCGCCCACGCGCAGTGGAACACTCAAAATCGCTGCAACATCTTCGGGTCAGAAGGCGGTCATCGAGCGGCCGATCACGGTCAAGGGCTAGACAAGCGACCGCTGATCAGGGAGTGCGCGTCCGGGGGCGCTGGTAGCCCACGTGCG
>JALQUH010000061.1 GCA_023263845.1 Candidatus Nanopelagicales bacterium
GCCCGCATCGAAGGCGACTGCCGCCAAGAAGGCGACACCAGCGAAGAAGGCGGCCCCGGCCAAGAAGGCTCCCGCGAAGAAGGCGGCTCCGGCGAAGAAGGCTCCCGCGAAGAAGGCTCCGGCCAAGAAGGCCGCGCCCGCGAAGAAGGCTCCCGCGAAGAAGGCGGCTCCGGCGAAGAAGGCCGTACCGGCGAAGAAGGCCGCGGCAGTGCCCGCAGAGGCGCCCAAGGCGAGCGGGAGCAAGACGACGAAGAAGGCTGCGGCCAAGGACGCCAAGGGCGCCACTCCGGGCAAGGACGCTGACGCAGAGCTTGATGAATCCTCCAGCGGCGACGAAGAGCCGGACCTGAAGGACGCGGCCGGACTCGAGGCCGAACTCGAGGCCGAGCTCGCTGAGGACCTAGCCAGCCTGGAGGACGAGGCCAAGGGAGGTTCGGGCAAGGCAGGCGAGTCCGAGGAGATCGTGCTGTCGGATGTCGACGACACTGATGAGCCGGTCCAGCAGGTCACCCAGGCCGGCGCCACTGCTGACCCGGTCAAGGACTACCTCAAGCAAATCGGCAAGGTTCCCCTGCTTAACGCCGAGCAGGAAGTCGAACTCGCCAAGCGCATCGAGGCCGGGCTCTTCGCTGAAGAGCGACTGAACAGCGGTGCGCGGATCGCGGAGAAGCTTCGGCGGGACCTTGAGTGGATCGCCGAGGACGGTCGCCGTGCCAAGAATCACCTCCTCGAGGCCAACCTGCGCCTGGTGGTCTCGCTGGCCAAGCGCTACACCGGTCGCGGGATGCTCTTCTTGGACCTGATCCAAGAGGGCAATCTCGGTTTGATCCGCGCCGTGGAGAAATTCGACTACACCAAGGGATACAAATTCTCGACATACGCCACCTGGTGGATCCGCCAAGCCATCACGCGCGCCATGGCCGACCAGGCCCGCACGATTCGTATCCCGGTGCATATGGTCGAGGTCATCAACAAGCTAGCCCGCGTTCAGCGGCAAATGCTTCAGGACCTCGGACGTGAGCCCACGCCTGAAGAGTTGGCGCAAGAACTGGACATGACGCCAGAAAAGGTCATCGAGGTCCAGAAGTACGGCCGCGAGCCGATCTCCCTGCACACCCCGCTAGGTGAGGATGGTGACTCGGAGTTCGGCGATCTCATCGAGGACTCCGAGGCGATCGTCCCGTCGGATGCGGTCTCGTTCACCCTTCTGCAGGAGCAACTTGAGTCCGTGCTCGACACCCTGTCAGACCGCGAGGCCGGGGTCGTGCGCATGCGCTTCGGCCTGACCGACGGTCAGCCCAAGACCCTGGACGAGATTGGCAAGGTCTACGGCGTCACTCGTGAGCGCATCCGTCAGATCGAGTCCAAGACCATGTCGAAGTTGCGTCACCCGAGCCGCTCACAGGTCCTGCGCGACTACCTGGACTAGACGGCTACGGTCATCGGATGGGCGCGCGCGACGAATCCGACAAGGGCCGCGTTGCTGATGGGGCCACCGTCGACTACTTCGATCGGCATTGTCACGAATACGGCCGAAACAGGATCAAGGGCGTCGCCCGACTCATTCGCCCCTACGTGGGTGGTGATGCGCGCCTGATCGACGTCGGCTGCGGAACCGGTGGAAATCTTGACCGGCTATCCCGGGCGCTGAAGATCACCGACATCACCGCCCTCGACGCCAGCGATTCGTCGCTCGATCGTGTACGCGAGCGCCTGCCGCACGCCGACGTCCGCCTCGGATCACTGGTGGACGAGGCGGACATGGCACCCCTGCGCGGTCAGTTTGATGTGGTCCTCATGGCCGCGGTCCTGCACCATCTGGTGGGAAGAACCCGGTCCAGTAGCCGCGCCTACGCCGAGGCCGGACTGCGCGAAGCGGCGCGCCTGGCGCGGCCGGGCGGACTGGTCGTCGTCCTTGAACCGGTCTTCACGCCGCAGGGGGTGCTGGGATCCCTGGCTGCCCCGAATGACGCTCTGTTCTGGCTCAAACGGACGGTGACGAGCGTGACGTCAGAACGTGTACCGGTCTTGGGCTACTGGAGCAACATCGGCGCGCCCGTGGTCTCGTTCTACGGATACAGCGAAGTCGGTTCGATGGTGGTGCGCGCCGGGCTCACGCCAATCTCACGGCAGGAGCGGGAGCATCCGCTGGGCTGGCCGGACGCCTTCGTCCGACGGGGTGATGCGACGTTCGTCGCGCAGGCTCCGGGGGGTGGGCCGCTCAGGCCTCGGGGGTCGCGACCGCGTCAACGAGACGACCGGTCTCGTCGCGAACGGAAGCAGCCTGCTCCTTGACCTTGTCGGCGTGCCGTCCCCAATGGTGGGCACAGAAGAAGAGTTCACCGCCACCGATGAGCTTCACGTGTACGTACGCCTGGGCACCGCAACCGTCACAACGGTCAGCGGGAGAGAGGGTCGGGGCGTCCGTCACTGTGGTGGACATCTAGGACCTCCTTCGTCGGTGGCGCGTGCGGTAACACTCTCACATGCCCGGGGTATTCCCGCGCAACTTGACGGCGAGCCGCTTGAGGGGCGACACGCCCGGTGTGAGGTGATTCACAGGAGGTCCACAGGTGGCGACAATGACCCGACTCGCCGTGTGCCCCGGCCGGGTCCCGTCGGTCCTTCGGCATAACCTTCGGGGGTGGCGGTGAAGAAGAAAGCCGGCGCCTCGGGCGACTACAACGCGCGCGATCTCGCTGTCCTCGAGGGCCTCGACGCGGTGCGCAAGCGGCCCGGAATGTACATCGGGTCCAACGACGGTCGCGGGCTCATGCACTGCCTGTGGGAGATCGTCGACAACGCTGTCGACGAGGCGATGGCCGGCCACGCCAAGAAGGTCGAGGTGGTGCTGCACCCCGATGGCTCGGTTGAGGTCAAGGATGACGGCCGCGGGATCCCGGTGGATATCGAACCGAAGACCAAGTTGTCCGGCGTCGAGGTCGTGATGACCAAGTTGCACGCGGGAGGCAAGTTCGGTGGGGGCAGCTACGCGGTGTCCGGTGGACTTCACGGCGTGGGCGCATCTGTCGTCAACGCCCTGTCCTCTCGTCTTGACGTCGAGGTCGATCGCGGGGCAAAGACGCACGCCATAGGATTTCGTCGCGGCGTTGCGGGGGAGTACGACGGTGCATCACCGGACTCGCCGTTCCAGCGCAAGCACGGCCTACGTGTGGTCGGCACCGTCCCGCGCACCCGGACTGGCACGCGGGTGCGCTGGTGGGCCGATCCGCAGGTCTTCACCCAGGACGCGGAGTACGACGTCACCGCCCTGCGCGAGCGCCTGATCCAGACGAGCTTCCTCGTTCCTGGATTGACCGTGACCCTGCGTGATCTGCGAGATGGCGAGGACGTTGAGTCCTTCACCCACAAAGGCGGCGTCGCAGAGTACGTCGAGCATCTCTCGGCGGGGGATCCCGTGACCGGGATCATCCGACTCCAGGGCAAGGGGCACTTTCACGAGACCGTTCCCGTGCTCGATGGGCAGGGGCACATGACCTCACAGGAGGTTGAGCGAGAGCTCAGTGTCGATGTCGCCCTGCGGTGGATGAACGGGTACGACACCGATGTTCGATCGTTCGTCAACGTGATCGCCACCCCCAAGGGAGGCACGCATATCGCCGGATTCGAGCGGGCCTTGGTGAAGGTGCTGAATGAGCAAGCAAAGGCTGCGCGAGCGGTCAAGGCCAGTGATGACGCGATTGCCAAGGACGACGCGCTTGAGGGTCTGGTCGGGGTTGTCGCTATCCGAGTCCCCGAGCCGCAGTTCGAGGGTCAGACCAAGGAGATCCTCGGTACCCCGGCAGCATCTCGAATCGTTTCGGGCGTGGTCACCAAGGAACTCGGCGCCT
>JALQUH010000070.1 GCA_023263845.1 Candidatus Nanopelagicales bacterium
CAAGCACCACGTGGACCGGATGATCGACGCCGGGATTCACGGACTGGTCCCCCTGGGCACCACCGGTGAATTCACCACGATGACCCATGACGAGCGCCGCCATGTAACCGAGACGGTTATCGATGCTGCTGCGGGCCGTGCGAAGGTGCTCCCGCATACCGGTGCACAGTCGACCGCGGAGACCATCGAACTTTCTCGCCACGCCCAGGACTCAGGTGCCACCGGTGTCATGATCGTGCCGCCGTACTACGACCCGTTGCGAATCAACGAACTCCACGCGCATCTGCGTGCAGTCGGCGAGGCCATCGACATTCCGATCGTGTACTACAACGTTCCCGGCGCTACCGGCATCACCTTGAACGCGCAGGAGCTCGCGGGCCTTGGCGACATCCCCCACGTCGACTACATCAAGGACACCAGCGGTGACTTCTCCACGGTCACGGCCATGCTGATCGGGTACGCCGACCGCATCACCTTGTTCAATGGCTGGGACACGCTCACCTTCGGGGCACTGGCGACCGGCGCCAAGGGCTCGGTGTGGGGTATGGCGAACCTCCTGCCCGAGCAGGCCGTGCGTCTCTTCGAGGCGATGGCTATCACGGGCGATCTCGCGGAGGGACGTCGCCTGTGGCAGGGACTGTGGAAGGTCAATGCCCTGCTGGAATCACACAATTACGTGGCGGCGATCAAGGGCGGCCTTGACGCGATCGGCGAGTCAGCCGGTCCGGTCAGGGCGCCGATCCAGCCCGTGTCTGCTGAGGTCCGCGACGAGATCGGTGCCGCTGTACGGCAGGCTCAGCAACTGTGACACTGCGCCTCACCGCGATCGAGGCCCATGCCGAGGGTGAGCCGGGGCGGGTCCTGGTCGATGTGGACCATCTCGTCCCGGGCGACTCCATCGCGCAGCGGTTCGCCTACGCCGAGCAGCACCTGCACTGGCTGCGGCGATTGGTCCTACATGAGCCGCGCGGCTATCCCGGATTGTGCGCCGTGCTGACGCTCACGCCGAGCGATCCGTCCGCCGACGTCGCCATCATCGTGATGGAGCAGGGTGCCTTCACGCCCATGTCGGGCAGCAACACGATGTGCTCCATCACCGGACTGTTGGAGACCGGCCGGATTCCCATGGTCGAGCCGGTGACGACGGTGACGCTGGAGACGGCCGTTGGCCTGGTGCAGGTTCAGGCCGAGTGCGCCGACGGCAAAGTCACATCCGTCACCATCGAGAACGTGCCAGCCTTCGCTGTCCATGTCGGCGTGCCGCTGGAAATCCCGGTCGATCCTCGGACAGAGGAGGGGACAACGTGGGGACAGACCCGCGTCGTGCCGGTCGACGTGGCCTTCGGTGGTCAGTTCTTCGTGCTCGCCCGAGCCGAGGACCTCGGCGTCGGCCTGACCCCAGCCGACGTACCCGCTCTGCAAAGTGTCGGTGCGCGGCTAAAGCTGGCGGTCAATCGTCAGTATCCCGTGAGCCACCCCCTCAACCCCGGGATCAATTCGACGAACCTGGTGATGATCACCGGGCCGGGTGATGATCGCGGCGCGGATGGAAACAACGCCATGGTGATGGCGACAGATCGCCTCAGGGATGATGATCCGGCAACCTGGACCGGCGCTCTGGACCGCTCACCCTGTGGTACCGGAACGTGCGCGCGGATGTCGGTCATGCACGCGCGCGGTGAACTCGGTCTCGATCAGCCGTATGTGCATCGGGGCATGCTCGATACGACGTTCACGGGTCGGCTCGTCGGCGAGACGACCGTGGGGGATTACGCCGCAGTGCTGCCGACGATCACCGGTCGCGGCTGGGTGACGGGACAGTCGGAGTGGGTACTTGACGACAGCGATCCCTTCCCCGAGGGCTACACCATCGGCGACATCTGGCCGGCATAGGTGCTGTCCATCTCCGCGTCATATGGTGGAGGCATGGTGCCGCTGATGATCTTCGACGGGGACTGCGGATTTTGTACGGCGTCGGTCAACGTCATCCGACGCTTCATCCGTCCCCGATGCGACATTGAGCCGTGGCAGCGCACCGACATTACGACGTTCGGGCTGACAGAAGCGGACTGCACCGAGGCGGTGCAGTTCGTCGACGCGACCGAGGGTGTGACCTCTGGCAGTCGAGCGGTCATGGCGATGCTGCGAACCGCACCGCAGCCGTGGCCGCTGGTGGGAGTGATCGGAGACCTCCCCGGCATCGCGTTCGTCGCCGACAGGGCCTACCGGTGGATCGCAAAGAACCGTTATCGGCTGCCGGGTTCCACGCCGGCGTGCGCGGTGACCGCCGCCTGACATGGACCGCTATGGCGGCGTGACGCCAACGGCCCCACCACTGACGGGGCCCGCGCTTTTCGACCAGTCGTGGCGCGATCTGTTCTTCCTGCACTGGGCGGTTGATCCCGCTGCTGTCGCGCCCTTCATGCCGCGCGGGGTGCGCCCGGACGTCTTCGATGGTGTGACGTACGTCGGGCTCGTGCCCTTCCGCATGGTGGACGCCGGTCTGGGCCAACACCATGCGACGCCGTATTTCGGCAGTTTCCTGGAGTGCAATGTTCGGCTGTACTCCGTGGACGAAGCGGGCCGACATGGCGTGGTCTTCCGCAGCCTGGAGGCCACCCGCAGTTTCACCTCCATGGCTGCCCGCTGGGGTTATCGACTGCCGTATACCTGGGCGAACATGCACGTGCGCCAACGCGGCGACCACTGGTGGTGGCGGTCCGATCGGCGGTACCCCCTGGGCGGTGGCTCGATGCGACTGGAGGCCCAGACGGGGGAGGAGATCGAGCCGACCGATCTGGAGGTGTTCGTGACCGCGCGATGGGGATTGCACCACGAAGCCTTCGGGGCGACCTGGTGGACGCCCAATGAGCACGACCCTTGGGTGCTGCAGGCGACCAAGGTCGCGGAGTTGCGCCAGGACCTGGTTGCTCAGGCCGGGATCGTGGTGGCTGACCAACCGACGCTACGACCGCTGTACTCCCCGGGCGTGTACACGGCCTTCGGATTCCCCCAGCGGATCGCCTAGAGGGGCAAGCGGCGAGATTCGCACATACGGTGGGGGAATGCGCCGCCTCGTAGACCCACTGCTCGGTGTCCTTTCCGCCTGGGCCGGCATCGCCGTGGGTTCACTGTTGGCGGTGTGGCTCGGTCCGGCGTATGCGCCGGTGGAAGTGGTCGCCTCGACGGCCATCGACATCCCACCAGCCCCGATCAAGGAGTGGGCGACGTCCACCTTCGGTACGGCGGCCAAGTCGGTTGTCGTCGCGATCGTCATTGTCGCGGTGATTGCGATCGCTGCCTGGGCCGGCTCCGCTGCGCGGCGCCGACTCACCACCGGGGTCTGGGCGATGTTCATCCTGGGGTTGGTGGGAGCAACGGCGGCCCTCATCCGACCGGTTGACTCCGCATTTGCGCCGGTGCCGTCGATCGTGGCCGGCATCGTCGCGGCCGGCGCCCTAGCCGGGCTGATCCTGCTGTCTGAGCCGCGCGCATCGACGATGGTCCTGCCCCTCGACGACGTTGAGGCACCGGCGATCGAGATCCAACCCACAGTCGATCGCCGCAACTTCCTTCTCGGTGTCGGGGGTGTTGTGGTGCTGGCTGCCGCCGCCACCGCGAGTGCTCGCTGGCTCGGCACGCAAGCAAGCGCGGTCGCGTCGCGTCTGTCCGCGGTGCTGCCGACGCCGGCGCAACCTCTACCGCCCGTCCCGGCTGCTGCCCAGGCACCCGTCGCTGGCATGCCGCCCTTCGTCACACCCAACGCGGACTTCTACCGCATCGACACCGCGGTCGTGGTGCCGCAGGTGCAGTCCCAGGACTGGACGCTCAC
>JALQUH010000065.1 GCA_023263845.1 Candidatus Nanopelagicales bacterium
ATGAGCAAGTCCCTCGGCAACTCCCTCCTCGTCTCCGAGGTCGTGCAGCGGGTGCGCCCTGTCGAACTTCGCTACTACCTCGGCTCGGCTCACTACCGGTCGATGTTGGAGTTCTCGGATGAGGCCATGGCCGAGGCGGCCTCGGCGTACCGGCGCATCGAAGGTTTCTGCCGACGTGCGGCCGAGGAGCTGGGCGCACCCGTCGCGCGGGCGGCTCTGCCGGACGCTTTCGTCAACGCCATGAATGACGATCTCGGTGTTCCGCAGGCGCTCGCGGTCATCCATGACACGGTCCGCGAGGGCAACGGCGCACTGGCGTCAGGCGATATGGCCGCGGCACGGTCGGCGTTCGACTCGGTCGTGGCGATGACGGAGGTCCTCGGTCTGAATCCGTTCGCCGACCAGTGGCGCGAGGGTGGCGACGATGGTGCGGCACGACGGGCTCTCGGTCCACTGGTTGATGTCGTGCTCGCTCAGCGTCAGGCCGCTCGCGAACGTAAGGACTTCGCGGTGGCCGATGCCTTGCGTGATGGGCTCGCGGCATCAGGCGTGGTCGTCGAAGATACGCCCAGTGGCCCCCGGTGGACCCTGGCCGAGGAGTCCTGATGGCCGGCAATTCCCAGCGCAAGGGCGCCATGCGCAACCCTGGAAGCAAGAAGGGCGCGACCGTCGGATCCGGTGGTCAGCGACGCAAGGGGCTGCAGGGTAAAGGCCCGACACCGAAGGCCAAGGACCGGACCAAGCACCCGGCAGCGCGTCGCGCGCGCGCCGCGGAGAAGTCCGCGGGCCGGCAAGCGCCGCGCGGCGGCAAGCGCAGCGACGGTCGCGAGGTCCTCGTGGGTCGCAACCCCGTGGTTGAGGCGTTGCGCGCCAACGTTCCCGCCTCGGCGCTCTACGTGCAGCAGTTCGTCGACACCGATGAGCGCGTACGCGAGGCGTTGACCTTGGCCGCCGATCGGGGTCTGCCGCTCATGGAGGTTCCGCGACCCGAACTCGACCGCATGTCCGTGGGAGCGGTACATCAGGGACTGCTGCTTACCGTGCCCGCCTATGACTATCTGGATCCCGATGACCTGCTGGCTCGCGCCATCGAGAGCGGAGCGCCGCCGCTCCTGGTCGCGCTGGATGGCGTTACCGATCCACGCAACCTCGGTGCGATCGTGCGGTCGGCCGCCGCCTTCGGAGCCCAGGGAGTGCTCATCCCCGAACGCCGCGCTGCTGGAGTGACCGGTTCGGCGTGGAAGGCGAGCGCGGGAACTCTCGCCACCGTCCCGGTGGCGCGCGCGACCAATCTCACACGTGCGCTCCAGTCCTACGCGAAGGCGGGCTGCACGATCATCGGACTCGCCGCCGATGGCGATCTCGAACTCACGGCGCTCGGCGCCGATGTCGCGGCAGATGCCCTCGTCATCGTGGTCGGTGGTGAGGGTCGCGGGCTCAGCCGTCTCGTCGGTGAGGCGTGTGACTACCGCGTGTCGATCCCCATGGATTCAGCCGCCGAGTCACTCAACGCCGCTGTGGCGGCGGGCATTGCTCTGTACGCCGTCGCTGCCCTGCGGGCCTAACTCTCCTGGTGTACCGGTGCCGGCGCGCCTGATCCGGGCGTCTTGCGGCGCAGCATGGTGGCGATGAGGGGGAAGAACAGCACCGAGAGGGCGCCGGCGGCGACGAGCTCGGAGGCGTCGTTCTGCGTCATGTGGCCCGCGGCGACCTCGACGGTAGTGACGGCAACGATGATGGGTAGGCCCGTTGCGACGAGGAGCATGAATCGTGTGCGTTCGCGGGTGTCGGGGATCGCTTTTCGGTAGAGGAAGAACTGCGGAAGTCCGCGGACCAGCAACAGCATCACGAATACGATGAGCATCGGCCAGGGCTTGGCGATGATGGCCATAATGTCGATGTTGGCTCCGGAGACAATGAAGAAGAGCGGGATGAAGAATCCGAAGGCGATCGCCTCGACTCGACGTTGAAGTTCGGTCTCGACTCCTTCCGGCAGGTACTGGCGCATGATGATGCCCGCGACAAATGCACCGAGTACTGCGTCGAAGCCGAAGCTGCTCGCAATCGCGAGGAGGAGGACGATGAGCACGATCGTCAAGCGGACCCCGGTCTGCGAGGAGGAGTGGTAGCCGCGCTCGAGGATGTCGTGGATTCGACGGGTCGAGAAGCGTCCGGGGATCTTGGAGACGACGTACGCGATCAGGCCGAAGGCGATGAGCAGCGCGATCGCTGCCCACGATGACCGAGTGCTCAGGAGGATGGCGATGGCGAGTACCGGGCCGAACTCGCCCCAGGCTCCCGCGCCCATGAAGAAGTTTCCGAACGGTGTCTTGAGTTCTCCTGAGTCGCGGAGCATGGGGAGCAGGGTGCCGAGTGCGGTACTCGTGAGCACGATGGCAAAGCCGATGAAGTCTTGGATCTCCCCGGTTCGCTCCAGCGCGAAGGCTGCGGCCATGGCGATGGCCAGGGAGATGATCCAGCCGCTGACCGCGAGTCGACCGGACTGCCCCCTGATAGATGCTGGCGCAAGTTCGAGCCCGGCCAGGAAGAACAGGAAGCCCAAGCCCAATTCGGAGAAGAGCTCGATGGAGGAATCAACCGAGATCGCGCCCACGAGGTTGGGGCCAAAGATGATGCCAAAGACCAGGAGGAGGACGACTTCGGCCACCTTGATGCGAAGGAGGCCGACGATGAGGGGAGTGAACGCGGCGATTACCAGAATGGTCAGCAGCGAATAGATCTCCCGCTGTAGGGAGTCGCTTTCGGACAGCACCAGTCCGGTCAGTTCACCCACGGCCGCTCCTTCGTTGATCCGGAACACGAAGCGTAGCCCGGGCGGTGGCGCCTGCGTGTCCGCCTAGGCTGCTGCCGTGGTATCAGGGAATTCGCACAGGTGGCTCGTCCTCGTCGTGCTGTCTGGCGCCCTGGCCCTGATCTCTCTGGACAACACGATCGTCAACGTGGCTCTGCCGTCGCTGCAGGAAGACCTCAAGGCATCGACCGCCGAGCTGCAGTGGGTGGTCGATGCCTATTCGGTTCTCTTCGCGGGGTCGCTCCTGCTGGCCGGTACCCTCGGCGATCGCTTCGGCCGCCGCAAGGCTCTCGTCCTCGGACTCATCATCTTTGGAGTGGGTTCGCTTATGGCGGGCTTCGCGACCGATGCCAGCCAACTCATCTTCTGGCGAGCGATCATGGGCGTCGGTGGCGCCTTCATCATGCCGTCGACGCTGTCGATTCTGGCGCAGGTCTTTACTGATCCACGGGAGCGGGCGCAGGCGATCGGCATCTGGGCGGCGGTGGCGGGTGCCGCCGTGGCCCTTGGACCGATCGTCGGCGGGCTACTGCTGGAACACACGACGTGGCACGCCATCTTTTGGGTGAACCCGCCGCTCGTACTGATCGTGTTGGTGGCGGCCTTCCGCATCCTCCCGGAGTCGAGCGACCCGACCAAGCCCCGACTGGACCTCGTCGGTGCCGCACTGTCGGCTGTGGGCCTCATCGCCTTCGTCGTCACCGTCATCGAGGTGCCCGATGCGGGGATCGAGGCGCTGACGATTGGCTCCGCCGTTACCGCCATCGTCTTCCTCACGGCGTTTGTCTGGTGGGAGAGGCGGGTTCCCCGACCTTTGCTGCCGATGTCCCTGTTTGGCCAGCGTCTCTTTACTGTTTCGGTGATTTCGGTCGCGCTTGTGTACGGCGCCCTCATGGGTGTGATGTTCTTCCTCCCGCAGTTCCTGCAGTTGGTTCAGGGCAACTCGCCACTGCAGTCCGGGATCGCCGTCTTGCCCGGAGCGGGCGGGTTGCTCATCGCGTCCCTGTTCAGCCCCCGCATAGCCGAGCGGATCGGCACACGAATCACGGTGGTCA
>JALQUH010000099.1 GCA_023263845.1 Candidatus Nanopelagicales bacterium
GTAGCCAATTCCAGCCAGAGCGATGAGCAGCAGTAGTTTCTTCATGTGGGCCTAGGTGGACTTGAACCACCGACCTCTTCCTTATCAGGGAAGCGCTCTAACCGAGCTGAGCTATAGGCCCTCAACAGCCCGCCTAGGTTACACAGGAGACCCGACGATTGCCCCTCGCGGGGTCCCCTAGACGGACGTTGAGGCAGCCGGCCACCGCAATGCGGCGACCTCGTCCCGGAGGACCGCCCGAACGTCCTCTACTGACCGGGTGGTGGCATCGGTGAGTGACTGTACGGATAGGCCGTCAATCAGTGCGTGCAGACGGCGCGCGTCGATCTCCATCTCCCGTTCATCGCTGCGCAGACCCTGGCGATTCATCATGGTCAGCAATTCACAGATGGCCTCGTAGACGGCCCCATTCAGTCGCTGCAGCACAGCCGCCATGTCTGGGTCGGCCGGTGACTGTGACAGCACGAGCAGCCATACACCGGACCGACTGCGCCGATCTTTCGCCATAGGCACGAGGGTCATGAGCACGTCGACGACCTTGTCCTGATCGAGTGTGAACAGGTCCAGCGCGAGCGCTCGTTCGGTGACCTTCTCGATCAATTCATCCACGGCGAGGCCGAGGAGCTGGGGCATCGTCCCGACGTAGTGGCCAATACTCGACTTGGGCATGCCCGCCTCAGCAGCGACGTGTCGAACGGAGACCTCGCTAGCCCCATCGCGATTCACCACCCTCCACAGGGCATCGACGATGTGCCGCCTACGCTCGTCATGATCAACGATTTTCGGCATCAGACCTCCAAAACGTGTCGCTGCCACCAAGAGATCAATTGAGCGTAATGGAGGTTGTTGGCTTCCGCCTGTGGACTATGTCGCGACACTGTCCCAGTTCAGCCAAATCACCCAAATGGTGCGCCGCTCAGCCGCGCGTCACACCGAATCAGTGAAGGTGAGCTCGATTCCGCCGGTGATTCCCACCGTGATGTTGTACAGAATCGTGAAAATGCCGGCGAGAATGGAGACAAGTGCGATCTCCATCGCCGCGACAACCACGGCGATACCCATAACCCGATCGAATGCGAGAACGGCCTCGACATCGAATGTCGTGGTTCCTGAACCGACGACCTCATTGACGTTACGCGCGAGTGTCGCGAACACTCCGGCGTAGTCCAGCAAAGACCAAATTGCGGCGAACGCCGCCACGATGACTACCGCGAAGGCCACCGCCAACATGAACGCGACCTTGACGATGGACCAGGAATCGACCTTGTACAGGTAGAGACGCGCACGCCGGGGCCCCGCGTCGATCCGTCGTGGGTCACGGTCAGCGACCGGCTCGTCATACCGCGGAGGTGCCGGCGTGGGGGCCGGTGGAACTACCGGCACCCCTACCGCAGGAGTGGCGTCACGTGCGCCGACAGGGGCGGCCTCGCCGACGGTGCGACCGATCGGCGTCGGTGCTCCCGTGGTGCTCGACACGTGCCGTCCCCTCTCGAACCGATGCACCCCTGCACGGGGTAGGGCACCAGAGTAACCCTCGATGGGCGGCTATTCGCCCTCTTGCCCGCTGCTTTCGGTCATCGTGACCGACTCGTCACTGTGGTCCGAGGGTGAGGACTCCTCAACTACTTCTGCGTCTTCGACATCCTCTTCGTCCTCGGACTCGCCGGATCGAGCGACCGCCACAAGGCTTCGGTCATCACCGAGGTTCATGAGGCGAACACCCATCGTGTCTCGGCCGGAGGAGCGGATCCCCTCCACGCCAGTTCGGATGACCACGCCGTCATTGGCCACGGCAAAGATCTGATCGGTGAGGTCGCAGACGACCGCGCCCACCAACGCACCACGCTCCTCGACCAGTCGCATGGCCCGTACACCAAGAATGCCGCGCCCCTTGGGGCTCCAGTCATCGACGGGCGTGCGCTTGGCATATCCACCATCTGTCACCGTCACGACATAGGAATCGGGGCGGACAACATCCATCGACAGAAGCGCATCATCGCCACGGAAGCGCATACCAATCACGCCACTCGTTGCGCGGCCCATGGGCCTCAGCTGCGCATCGTCGGCATGGAAGCGCACCGACATGCCCTTGCGGGAGACGCAGATCAGGTCGTCGGTCTCACTCACCAACTGTGCCGAAATGACCTCGTCGTCTTCCTTGAGATTGATGGCGATCACACCACCGCTGCGATTGGAGTCATACTCCTCGAGCTTGGTCTTCTTGACCATGCCGCTGCGAGTGGCCAGGACAAGGTACGGCGCCTGTGCGTAGTCACGCAGATAGAGAACCTGCGCGATTTCCTCATCGGGCTGGAAGGCGAGCAGGTTGGCGACGTGCTGGCCCTTGGCATCTCGGCCCGCCTCAGGGAGTTGGTATGCCTTGGCGCGATAGACCCGACCCTTCGTGGTGAAGAACAGGATCCAATGGTGGGTTGTCGTGACGAAGAAGTGTTCAACAACATCGTCCTGGCGGAGCGCTGCCCCACGAACCCCGCGGCCACCTCGTCGCTGCTCGCGATACAGATCAGTCTTGGTCCGCTTGGCGTAGCCACCGGCGGTAATGGTGATGACCACGTCCTCTTCGGCGATGAGGTCCTCATTGGTGACATCACCGTCCCAGGGGATGAACTGGGTGCGGCGCTCATCGCCAAAGTCATTGACGACCTCGGACAACTCCTCACTCACAATGGAGCGCTGGCGCTCCTCGGATGTGAGGATGTCGTTGTAGTCGGCGATGCGGGCCATGAGTTCGTCGTACTCGTCGATGATCTTCTGCCGCTCGAGTGCGGCAAGTCGACGCAACTGCATGTCGAGGATCGCCGTGGCCTGGACCTCGTCGATTTCAAGGAGTTCCATGAGTCCGGCGCGAGCATCCTCAACAGTCGCGGACGCGCGGATGAGTGCGATCACCTCATCGAGGGCATCGAGGGCCTTGAGATATCCGCGCAGAATGTGCGCGCGTTCCTCGGCCTTGCGTAGTCGATATCGAGTACGCCGCTGGATGACCTCGATCTGATGGGTGATCCATGAGCGTACGAACTGCTCGATAGACAAGGTTCGAGGAACGCCGTCGACGAGGGCGAGCATGTTGGCGCCGAAGGTCTCCTGGAGTTGAGTGTGCTTGTACAGGTTGTTCAGCACTACCTGCGCCACAGCATCGCGCTTCAACTCGATGATCAGGCGCATGCCCGTGCGCGAGGAAGAGTCGTCGCGCACGTCAGCGATGCCGCCGATCTTGCCGTCACTCACCAGTTCTGCGATGCGCAGCAGCAGGTTGTCCGGGTTGACCTGGTAGGGCAACTCGGTAATGACGAGGATCTGCCGACCCTTGGCGTCCTCGTCTACCGTGACCACCGCGCGCATCGTGATCGCGCCGCGGCCCGTGCGAAGTGCAGCCTCGACGCCATGGCGGCCGACAATGAGCCCCCCGGTCGGGAAGTCAGGACCACTCACGTGCTCCAAGAGCGCCTCGAGTGCTTCCTCACGGGTGGCCTCGGGGTTCTGCAGCATCCACTGCGCCCCGGAGGCAACCTCACGCAGATTGTGTGGCGGAATGTTCGTCGCCATGCCCACCGCGATACCGGCGCTGCCGTTGACCAGAAGGTTCGGGAAGCGGCTCGGCAACACGACCGGCTCGAGGGTCCGGCCGTCGTAGTTGGGGGCGAAATCGACGGTTTCCTCGTCGATGTCTCGCACCATCTGCATCGCGAGGGGAGCCATCCGGCACTCGGTGTAACGCTGGGCGGCCGGTGGGTCGTTCCCCATGGAGCCGAAGTTGCCCTGGCCTTGGACGAGGGGGTAGCGCAGCGACCACGGCTGGGCGAGACGAACAAGCGCGTCATAAATCGCCGAGTCGCCGTGAGGGTGGTAATTGCCCATGACGTCGCCGACCACGCGAGCGGACTTCGAGAAATTTCGGTCTGGACGGTAACCACCGTCATACATCGCGTAGAGCACCCTGCGGTGAACGGGCTTTAGGCCATCGCGCACATCGGGTAGGGCTCGGGAGACGATGACGCTCATCGAATAGTCGAGATAGGACCGCTGCATCTCCGTTTGGAGGTCCACCGGCTCGATCCGGCCACCCGGGGGGATCGTGGTCTCGTCAGGCACGTTGCACTCCTGTTGTGATGTTGTCGGGGATCAAATGTCGAGGAAGCGCACGTCGCGGGCGTTGCGCTGGATGAAGTTGCGGCGCGATTCGACGTCTTCACCCATGAGCACGCTGAAGGTCTCGTCAGCCAGCGCCGCGTCTTCCAAGGTCACCTGAAGCAGCACACGACGCTCGGGGTCCATGGTGGTTTCCCACAGTTCGTCGGCGTTCATCTCGCCAAGGCCCTTGTAGCGCTGAATGCCCTCTTCCTTGGGCAGTTTCTTGCCCGCCGCAACACCGGCTTCGACGAGCGCGTCGCGCTCACGGTCTGAGTAGGCATACTCCGCAGCCTCGCGCTGCCACTTCAACTTGAACAGTGGCGGCTGTGCCAGGAAGACATGACCTTCAGTGATGAGTTGTGGCATGAACCGGAAGATCAGGGTGAGCAGGAGGGTGCGAATGTGCTGACCGTCAACATCGGCGTCGGCCATGAGTACTAGCTTGTGGTAGCGCAGTCGGTTCAGATCGAACTCGTCATGAACGCCCGTGCCCAGTGCTGAGACCAGTGCCTGTACCTCGTTGTTCTGCAACACCTTGTCGATGCGGGCCTTCTCAACATTGAGGATCTTGCCGCGGATCGGCAAGATCGCCTGGGTGCGCGGATCGCGACCCTGACGGGCGCTGCCGCCAGCCGAATCACCCTCGACGATGAAGACTTCACACTCCTCCGGCTCACGGCTTGAGCAGTCAATGAGCTTGCCCGGCATGCCGGCGCCACCAAGCAAACCCTTGCGATTGCGGGCGAGATCTCGGGCTTTGCGAGCGGCGATGCGCGCGGTGGCCGCGTTAACGGCCTTGCGGGCAATGTCCTTGCCTTCATTGGGGTTCTTCTCTAGCCACTCACCGAGTTGGTCGTTGACCACCTTCTGCACAAAGGTCTTCATCTCGGTGTTGCCGAGTTTGCCCTTGGTCTGGCCTTCGAACTGAGGCTCGCCAAGTTTGACGCTGACGATGGCCGTGATGCCCTCGCGTACATCCTCTCCAGTGAGATTCGCGTCCTTCTCCTTGAGCACACCCCAATCGCGGGCGAACTTGTTGAGTAGGGAGGTAAGCGCAGCACGGAAGCCCTCCTCGTGCGTGCCTCCTTCTGTGGTGTTGATCGTGTTGGCAAAGGTATGCACGGATTCGGCGAAGCCGGAGTTCCACTGCAGGGCGATCTCTGCCTCGAGCGACTTCTCTGTATCCGCGCCGGCGAGTTCGATCACCGACGGGTTGCCCACGCCCTTGGTCGCATTGAGGTGACGAACGAAATCGGCAATGCCACCGTCGTACTGATAGGAGAACTCTCGTGGAGCAACAACGTCATCGTCCTCCACCTCGTCCTCACGGACACGCTCGTCGATAAGCGTGATCGACATGCCTCGGTTGAGGAAGGCCATCTCCTGGAAGCGACGAGCCAGTGTGTCGGCGTCGTACCAGGTGGTCTCGAAGATGTCCGGGTCTGCCCAAAAGGTCACTGTTGTGCCGTGCTCATCGGTCGTCGCACCGCGCTCGAGTGGTGCGGTGGGCACGCCCCGCAGATACGACTGGGTCCAGACGTAACCATCTCGCTTGATCTCAACATCGAGTCGGGTCGACAGCGCATTGACGACGGAAACACCAACACCGTGGAGGCCACCGGATACCGAGTAGCCCCCGCCGCCGAACTTGCCACCGGCATGCAGAACGGTCAGGACAACCTCAACAGCGGGCTTCTTCTCCACCGGATGCTCATCCACCGGGATGCCGCGGCCGTCGTCTACGACCGTGACCCCGCCATCGCCACGCAGGACGACGACGATCCGGTTGGCGTAGCCCGCCATGACCTCATCGACACCGTTGTCGACAACTTCGTAGACCAGGTGGTGTAGGCCACGCTCACCGGTGGATCCGATGTACATACCGGGGCGCTTACGCACCGCATCAAGTCCTTCAAGGACGGTGATCGCACTAGCGTCATATGACACGGCTCGGGCGCCTCCAATTCAGCAGGATCCGGGCTTACCCCGGGCTTGACGGGCCATCCGACCAGCGTCAGTTCATCCTAACGGTTTGGGGGCGTTATGTATGCCCGGCGCCGCCGCTGTGGACAACGAGAATGGATCAAGGGGGGTGTCCGCAATATCCTGGTAGCGCCCAAGGCTCCCGGGACGCTGCGAGCCCCTGAGCCGTCGCTGACTATCAGCCGTAGGTGTCCCGGGGACCTCGACCCGGCACCCGACGAGGGCCGGCGGCTCCGCGTGGTGGGGCCGGGCCTCGCACCACGATCGAATCGACCACGCCGGAGCCCAGAAGTTGACGGATGCGGCCCAGGATTTGGGGGCTCAGCAACCGCACCTGGGTCGCCCAGGCCGTCGATTCGGCACGCAACCACAGTTCGCGCTGCCCATCCTTTTCGTGAACACCATCCGGAACGACTCGCTCGGCCACGTCGGTCCCGACGATCTCCGCCCAGCGGGCCAGCACCGACCCTGTTCCCACTTCCGCGGCTACCCCTTGGTCACGAATCCAACGGCTGAGCACCTCCTGCACCGCCAGGGGATCTCGTTCATCGTTTCCGGCGGTCGAGTACTGCGCCCGAGTGCCCCTGTTCCGTTTCGCCGATGACTTGCCGGAGCCGGTCCGGGCGAAGAGTTGCCGGGCAAGGTCGTCATCAGTCACGGGCCATCACCGACCCGCCCTGTACGTCGTACCAGCGGCCAGACAGAGCCGTAGGCACATCACCACTGACCGCCGCGGTCACGAGTACCTGAGGTGCATCAACAACGCGCTCAGCCAGGTGGCTGCGTCTGCTGCTGTCGAGTTCGGCAAATACGTCGTCGAGGATCAAGACGGGGGCAGCTGACTGCGCCGTGAGTAGGTCGTAGGACGCGAGTCTTAGCGCCAGCGCGGCCGACCATGACTCGCCGTGCGACGCATAACCCTTCAGTGGTGCGGGCCCCAGCGTGATCTCGACCTCATCTCGATGCGGACCGACGAGGGTGACACCGCGATCCAGCTCATCATTTCGGCGCTCACCAAGAAGCCGCAGTATCTCCTCGTAGATCCTGGCCAGATCGGACTCCACAACATCGGCGACTGCACTGCGGTACGAGAGGTCGAGGGCGTCGCCACCGGGGATCAATTCGGCGTAGGCGTGGGTCGCCAAGGGACGCATGGACGCAACGAGATCTCGTCGAGTGATGGTGATCTCGGCGCCTAGTCGCGCCAACTGGTCGTCCCAGGCTGAGAGGGTGGCATCTACGTCGGCCGCACTACTGCGGCGTGCTGCCCCTGCTGATTTCAACAATGTATTGCGTTGTTTCAGGACCCGATCGAAATCCGCCCGCACACCGGCCATCCGTGGTTGGCGCTGCACCATAAGGTCATCGAGGAAGCGGCGACGGTCACCCGGGTCCCCTTTCACGAGGCCGAGATCCTCCGGTGCAAAGACAACAGTGCGCACGATGCCGAGGATCTCTCGCGCGCGGGATACAGGATTGCGATTGATTCGGGCGCGATTGGCTTTACCTTGAGCAATCTCAACTTCCAGCACGAGTGACCGATCATCACGCTGCACATCGGCCCGGATAATCGCACGTTCGGCGCCGTGCCGGATGAGCGGAGCATCGGAGGCCACTCGATGGCTACTGAGCGTCGACAGATAGACGATCGCTTCCACCAGATTCGTTTTGCCCTGACCATTTGCCCCAACGAGGACATGGGTGCCCGGGCCGAGTTCGATCTCGAGTTCGCTGTAGTTGCGCATGTCCACGAGGGAGACATGGCGCACGTAAGCGGGTGAGTCAGTCACCTCAGCCAGCGAGGCGCACCGGCATCAGCAGGGACGCCCAGGCGTCGGGCCAGCAGGACCCCTTTCAGCTTGCCCACCCACTCCGCAGCCCAAGAGGAGGGGTGGTCGGCAAGCAGGGCACCGCAGGTCGTCGCCAGGACGCCTCCCGGGGACGCCACCAGCGCGGCCCAGCCTCCAGCAACAGACCCATCCGACACAACGGCCACGGGGCCCCCAGCGTACGGCATCCGTACAGCCTCATGGCGAGGGGCCGGGCGTAAACCCGCATAGGGGGGCAGGAAGA
>JALQUH010000101.1 GCA_023263845.1 Candidatus Nanopelagicales bacterium
ATCACCACGGCAATGTCGATGGGACCTACCTTGACGATAGTGACGTGTACTGGCGCACCCTGGCCGAGGCGCTGATCCCCGCCGCGGCGATTGTGCTGCTAGGACACGGCACCGGCAAAGCCAATGCGAGCCACCATTTGGTGACCTACCTGGAGAAGCACCGTCGCGACGTGGCCGAGCGCATCGTGGCCGATGTTCGCGCCGATATCGACGATCTCACGGACGAGCAGGTGCTTCGCCTGGGCCAACACATCATGGGCATCGATCCGCTTCGTGATCACGGGGACAGCCGCCGAGGCGCGCGCTGACCCTCCTGCGAGCGGAAACGAAAAGGTGTTAGGCGGCCTTGGCCACCCAGCGACGTTCGAAGATCCAGGCGAGGATCCCGGCAAGGACACCGCTGGCCAGCACTGCGTACCAGCCACCAAGATTGCCCAGACCGGAGATGTCCGGCGGATCATCCGGGCACTCACCCAGACCGCATTCGGGAATCACCGATAGCCCAACCGCCCCCAGGTCGATCACGATCCAGATGATGGCCACGAGCGTGACCCACACGATGAAGAAAACGCTGAGCGGCCGCAGGAGACCCGGCTCTCGCAGTACGCCTTGGTCGCCAGCCTCGTACGGCGTCTGCCACATGATGAGCAACGCGCAACCGACAATCGCGATGATGAAGGTGACCAACGCCCACGTGTACAGGTGCCATCCGAGGACCTCCGGGCCGTAGCCGGGATCGGTTGGATCGGCGATGTGCAGCAGGATCTGACGCGTGGAACCTGCCGCGCCCACGACGGCACCCAGGATGCTGAGTGCGTAGTGACGTGCCCGGATGCCCCAGAGGAGGTTCATCATCGGGCCCACGGCTATCGCGAACATGCCGGAACGTTGCACGATGCACAGTGGGCAGGGCTGTTCCCCCACCCCGAACTGCAGATGCAGGGACCCCGCCAGCACGCCGAGCAAGGCAAACAGGGCGGCTACGTTGAGGAGACGCGACAAGAACACCGCTCGTTCCGGCGGCATCCACGTGGGGGTTGTCTGCTGGGACACGCTCACCTCAGAAATTCAGCGGGATGGGATCGGTCATGTGGGACTTCAGCACGATGAGCGTGTAGGCCAGGTTGACCAACACGAGGATCGGTATCCAGCGCCAATGGCGAAAGATGCCCAGGAAGATGACTCCCCACAGGACGAACATCAGCAGCATCACGAGTCGTGACACTAGAGCCAGCAACACCGCAGAGCAAGCACCATATTCGCTCGGGTCCCCTAGGGTGTCGGCATGTCTGAGTCCACCCACGTCACACGCTGGGGTCTGCTGGGAGCCGGCTGGATCGCCCGTCGCGCGATCGCGCCGGCACTGCACACCGCGGACGGTGCTGCGCTCGACGTTGTCGCCGCGCGTGATCGCGATCGGGCAGCGTCGCTTCATCCGGCACGTTATGCGGCCGACACCTACGCGGCGGTGATCGAGGACCCCGATATCGACGCCGTGTATGTGGCCCTGTCGAACGACGGCCACCTTCCATGGTCTGAGGCGGCGCTTCGCACCGGAAAAGTGGTGCTGTGTGAAAAGCCGCTCGCTCGGGACCCCGAGGAGACCCGACGTCTGCGAGCCGTCGCCGACGAAACCGGCGGACTCCTCGTGGAGGCGACATGGAATCTGTGGCATCCGCGCACAGCCCGTGCCGCGGCTCTCATCGCCAGCGACGCCATCGGGCCTGTGACGTCGGTCTCCGGCACCTTCACGATCGACGGGGTCCCAGAGAACAACTACCGACTGGACCCCGACCTTGGGGGTGGCGCGCTACTCGATGTCGGG
The DNA here is from genome assembly GCA_023263845.1 of Candidatus Nanopelagicales bacterium. Taxonomy (GTDB): domain Bacteria; phylum Actinomycetota; class Actinomycetes; order S36-B12; family S36-B12; genus Mxb001. Next base: position 1,826 of record JALQUH010000101.1, read on the forward strand.
TGCTACCCCATGACCGCTGCAGCGTGGGTGACACGCGCCGTGGATCTTCAGGTTGTTGACGCTCAGGTCACCCGATCCGAGCGGGGCGTCGATATGACCACGGACGCTCGCTTGACCATGGCAGGAATTGACGTGCACGTGCGGGGATCGTTCATCGAGGCCCCCCTTCAGACCCTTGTCATTGAGGGTCCGCACGGCATATTGGAGTTCACCGGTAACGACGCGTTCACCTCCTGTCTCCAGCCCAGCGCCTTGCGCGTACTTGACCGGGACGGGGAGCGGGTCGAACACTTCGCGCCCGTGGATCCCTACCGGCTGATGATCGAGCACGTGGGGCGGGCGGCGCGAGGCGAACCCCATTGGCTCCCCCAGCCGGGCTGGTCGATCGTGGTCGCGGATGCCATGGCAGCGGTACTGGACAGGGACTAGAGCCCCTGACTTCTGACATCGGATCGGGAGAGAATCAGGCATGGAAAGGAGGCCGTCATGGGCAGCGAGTTGAAGGCTCAGGACCCCGATGAGGTGGCGCGGGCCACTCAGGACACCGTCGACCCCGCCGGTGATGCTGCCGATCAGGCGGAGCGTTTGACCATGGTCATGGAGGCCGAAGCACTCCGCAACGCCCTGCGCGGCGACTCCTCTGGTGAAGGATCACTGGACGGCTACGACTATCCCCTTGAAGACACCGAAAGTGTCCTCGCCATCGAAGACGCCGAGGACTCAAGCGATGATCCGATGCATGCTGGCGGCCTCAATCCAGCGCCCTGGGTTCCCGCCGAGCGCGCGGCAATGCACATCATCGATTCGACGGACGAGTGGGAAGGGAAGCCTGTCGACGAGATGGAGGACGATGAAGATTCCACCATCGACCCCTTCGATCGACCCGGTGGCGAACTCACCGCCGAGGACGAAACCCTCCTGGGAATCGATCCGTATGACCACACCGACGAGGACCGGTGAGCGAAAACGTTCGCGTCCAACGACGCGGTCCGGTCGCGATCGTCTGGATGACTAGACCAGAGCGTCGCAACGCCATCCATCCCGAGTCCGGACGGCAGCTCGTACGCACACTGCGCGGCCTTGATAGTGACTGCGATGTGCGCGCGGTTGTCATCGCCGGGGAGGGTCCGTCCTTCTGCGCCGGCGCCGACCTCAGCGTCCTGCGCGAGGGCCCGAGTGCCCTTATGGCCTTCGCCGACGACGACGAGCTCAAGGATCTGGTGATCACCCCCCATCTCATGACGACACCCGTGGCCACCGCCGTTCAAGGAGCCGCGGCGGGGGCCGGGTTCGTCCTTGCGATTGCCGGGGACACGACCTTTGTCGCCCCGGATGCGAGGTTCATTCCCGTCTTCCCGAGACTCGGCCTCGTGGCCGAGTACGGCGTCGCCTGGCTACTCCCCCGACGCATCGGATCAGCACGCGCGGCCGACGTCCTGCTCGCCGGGCGGGAGATC
>JALQUH010000174.1 GCA_023263845.1 Candidatus Nanopelagicales bacterium
GTTCCGCCAGCTAGGTTTGAATTTCGTTGGGCTTCGACGGCAAGTTCTATGTATCGACCAGCCAGTTGCGCGGCCCTGCTTGTACATCGTGTCGAGGATCTCGTACGCCGTATCGAGGCCGATGAGGTCCAAAAGCGCCAACGGCCCCATGGGATATCCGCAGCCCAGCCGCATGGCGGCATCGATGTCCTCGCGCGATGCGTAGCGCGCCTCATACATCGACACCGCATGGTTGAGGTAGCCGAACAGCAGGGCATTGGCGATGAAACCCGCGCGGTCGCCGATGACGACCGGTTCCTTGCCGAGTGAGCGGGCAAACTCGCCCAGCGTTTCCACGACCTCCTGGGACGTAACCACGGTGCGCACGATCTCGACGAACGCCTGAACCGGAGCCGGATTGAAGAAGTGCAGACCTGCCACCTGAGCCGGGCGACCAGTGGCGACCGCGATCTCGGTCACCGACAGCGACGACGTGTTAGACGCGAGGATGGCGTGCGGCGGGGCGATCTGATCGAGTCGCCCGAAGAGGTCACGCTTCAGGTCCAGGTCCTCCGGGATCGCCTCCACGACCAGGTCAACGGCGGACAAGTCGTCCAGACTCGTCGTGAAGGTGATCCGGTCGAGGATGGCACCCCGCTCCTCTTCGGTCAGTTTGCCGCGTTTGACGGCTCGCTGAGTAGAGCCGCCGATGGACTCCCGTCCATGGTCCAGGCTGGCGTCGTCCATGTCTACGGCCACGACGCCGTAGCCGTGCCTGGCACACACCTCCGCAATGCCGGCACCCATGGTCCCGAGTCCCACGACGCCAACGGTCGTCATCTCCATGCCGTCAGTCTCCCATCACCGGTCTTAGAACAGACGTGAGTCCGGGTCGTCGCTACCCCGCATGGCCGCATAGTCCAGGACCACGCACCGGATACCACGATCCTCAGCCAACGTTCGCGCCTGGGGCTTGATCTCCTGCGCGGCGAAAACCCCACTCACCGGACTCAGGAGAGGATCCCGATTGAGGAGTTCGAGGTACCGGGTGAGTTGTTCGACGCCATCAATCTCACCGCGCCGCTTGATCTCGACGGCGACCGTGCCACCGTCGCCATCGCGGCAGAGCAGGTCGACCGGCCCGATCGGCGTTGGGTACTCACGGCGCACGAGGGACCAGCCGGCACCGAGCGACTGCACCTGCTCGGCAAGCAACTTCTGCAGGTGCGCCTCGACTCCATCCTTGACCAGCCCGGGGTCATTGCCGAGTTCGTGTGAGGAATCGTGATGTACCTCGTGGATCCGCACGGTGAGCGTCTCCCCCGCCTTGTTGGTGACCACCCAGGTCTCCGTCACACCGGCCGTTTCGTCCTCGGTCGGTTCGGCGGCCGACACCGCGAGGGTGCAGGGCGGGCTCATCCAGTTCAGCGGCTTGTACGACCCACCGTCGGCGTGGACCAGCACCGACCCGTCCGCCTTCACCATGAGAACGCGCACCGCCTCGGGCAGGTGGGCCTCGAGCCGCCCGGCGTAGTCCACCGAGCAACGTGCCACGACCAATCGCATCAGCCGACGACCTGCGCGTCCAGGCTACGAGCGGCGCGCACCCGGGACACGATCCGCCGCATGATCTCCGTGGCGTCGTAGTCCTTGGGAGTGAAGACGTCGGCGACGCCCCCCGCGATAAGACGCTCGGCATCTGTCGGCGGGACGATTCCCCCCACCACGACAACCGCGTCGTCGAGTCCAGCGAGGCGCAGGCCCTCGACAATGCGCGGTACGAGATCGAGATGGGCGCCAGACAGGACGGAGATGCCGACAACATCGACGTCCTCCTCGACCGCGGCCGACACGATCTGTTCGGGCGTGAGCCGAATACCTTGGTAGATCACCTCGAACCCGGCATCGCGGGCACGCACGGCGATCTGCTCGGCTCCGTTGGAATGGCCATCGAGGCCCGGCTTGGCCACGAGGAAGCGCAGGCGCGAACCGAGTTCGGCTTCGGTACGCCGAACCTGCTCTCGCACCTCGGCCAGTCCCGGCCCATCGGCCACCTGACCGGACGCTCCACTGACGCCCGTCGGAGCGCGATACTCCCCGAACTGCTCTCGCAGGACGTCTGCCCACTCCCCGGTCGTCACCCCCGCTCGCGCACACTCGATCGTCGCGGGCACGAGATTGCTGGTCGTCTGCGCCAGAGCGCGCAGCTGGGCGAGGGCGGTCTGAGCACGCTCGTTATCTCGGCTTGCACGCCACGCCCGTACA
>JALQUH010000044.1 GCA_023263845.1 Candidatus Nanopelagicales bacterium
TCGCACCGACACTCGACAACGTGATCGTCCTCGGCCTCATCGTTCTCATCCGCACGTTCCTGTCCTTCTCGCTCGAAATCGAGATCGACGGCGTCCCGCCGTGGCGCAAGGCGATGAGGAGCGGGGCAAGCGTGATCGCCGACGCGCAGCGTCGGGCGCGCGACGTCCCGGACGCTCGCTAGCCTGCTCGCATGGCGCCCGCGACTCCCGCTCCCGCGCAGGATTTTAACCGCGCGTACGCCACCGGCACCTTCGCCATCGTCGTCCTGCTGTCGGCGACCAGCGGCATCGTCGATGCGGTGGCGTTCGAGCGCTTCGGCGTCTTCGTGGCCAATCAGACAGGCAACCTTGTCATTGTCGCCCTCGGCCTCGCCAAAGAGCAGTCGCTGGAGACGCGCGTGGCCTCGGTTATCGCACTGGTCACCTTCACCGTCGGAGTCTTCGTCGCCGTGAAGTTCCGCAAAATCCTGCGTAAGCACATGCCCCAGTCCCGCGCCCGCGTCATCATGCTGGCAATCGAGGCGGCGCTCATCGCCATTGCCGGGCTGTGTGTACTGATCTGGGGCGAGCAGCAGGCCGCCTTCGTCGCCGTCTTCCTGCTGTCCCTTGCGCAAGCCTTCCAAGCGGCCGTCATCACCCGGATCGTCGGCCTCGCTATCCAGACAGTCGTCATCAACACCGCGTTGGTTCAGTCGGCCGAGGCCTGGGTTGGCGGTCGCAAGCGCGCCTCGACGATCGCCTTCGGCACGCCGATTGGCTACCTCATCGGGGCCTTCGCCGGCGCCCTTCTCTTGCGCTTTCCCCCACCCACGGCACTGTGGAGTGCGCTACTGACCGCCGCGGCGGCCACCGCTATCGCTCATCGCATCCGACTCGCCGGCGCCAATATCGACTAGGTCGATCTTGGCCGCGCGACGTCGGGCGTTGCGCTGAGCCGGGGCTTGTCGCCCCAGCGCTGCCCCCATACCGGCGAGCAAGGCGCCCACCGCCGGCTTGGCGAACATCAGCGGAGTCGTGGGGAGGCGAAGCAGGCGTCGCTCCTCATCGGTCAACGATGCGATGGCGCCTGCCACGAGAACGGCATACGGCGGTCGAGCCGCCAGAGGCAGCGGCGCCTGTCGAACGAAGTGCACCGTGCGTCTGGTCGCCTCGTCGTAGCGAAGGTCCGGCATGAAGTCGGCCATCTGCTGGTCGAGTTCGGCGACGGAATGCGGCGGGTCGACGACGCCGACGAGTTCACCCGCCTTGGCCCACTCGGCCACATAGGCATCCTCTCCGCCGGGAATCGGTCCACCCCAGATGCGATGAGTGGCGAGGAAGGACTCGGTAAAGGCCACATGGACCCAGCGCAGCAGATCGGGGTCACCGGCGGAGTAGTCACGATCAACGCCATCGATCGAGATCGTGCCGCGGACCTTGCGATGCATACCGCGAACACGTGCGCACTCCCGGTCTGCCTGCGCGGTATCACCGAAGGTCACGACCGTTAGCCACTGGGTCGTTCCGGCAAGGCGGCCGAGCGCGTCGGACTCGTAGCGCGAGTGCCGCTGGACGCCGGCGAGGGCGAGCGGGTGAAGTGCCTGCAGCAGAAGCGCCCGGATTCCCCCGACGATGGTCGGCAGGCCGCCGTGCACGGCCCACGCTGCCGATCCCGGCCCGAAGTAGCCCAGATCGTCGCCGTTCTCCAGCTCGCGCACCCAGTCCGGTTGCCCCTCCGGATCACCGGAGACGAGTTTGCGGAAGCCGGTGGCTGCGGCATCGGCGAGGTAGTCCAGCGGATTCACCGCTCTAGATTGCCGTGAACCTCGCTCTCGCGCGATTCGGCGCTCCCCTTCGCGGGGTCAACCCCTCCGCAGGCCAATGAGAGCCGCCTCGGCCAGGAAGCGGGCGCCAATGCCGATCGCCCGTTCGTCGATATCGAAAGACGAGGCGTGCAGATCCAGCCGGGGGCCGTCACCGGAGTGGGTCCCGAGTCGGGCGTACGCCGACGGGACCCGTTCGCCATACCAGGCGAACGTGTCAGCTCCCATGGACCGCGGAGTCTCCACGATGCCGGCCGGTCCCACGGTCTCGCGGGCCGCATGCAGCAGCAGCTCAAGAGCCCCATCGTCGTTGACCACCGGAGGAGTGCCGCGGTAGTACTCCAACTCCGCTACCGCTCCGGTACCTACGACGATCGCGTCCAGCGCGGCTCGCGCGGCAAACTCGGCACGTGCCCATGCGTCTCGGTCCGCGCAGCGCAGGGAGAGGCGCAGGGCACCCTCGGCCGGGATGACGTTGGGGGCGTCCCCCGCATGAATCGCGCCAAAAACAACGACGACGTCGTCGTCGGAGTCGATGCGACGTATCACCTCGTCGGGGAATCGACGCACGACGTCGGCCATGACCGAAATGAGATTGACCGTCAGCTGGGGGCGCGCCGTGTGACCACCCGGCCCACGAAGGTGAATCGTCGCCGTATCGGACGCGGCTGTGATCGACCCCGTTCGAAGCCCGATCTCCCCCAGGTCGATCTTGGGATCGCAATGCAAGCCGAGCACGGCCGAGACTCCGTCGAGCCACCCCTCGTCAATGATGGCGACGGCTCCGCCCGGCACGGACTCCTCGCCCGGTTCAAAGATCAGCCGGATCGTGCCCGGTACCTCCTCGACCTCGATGAGGGCGCGCAGTGCCAGCCCGGCACCGAGGACGACCGCACTGTGCGCATCGTGGCCACAGGCGTGAGCGACACCGTTCACCTTGGATCGGTATTCCGTGGTCGTTCCATCAGGCATGGCGAGTGCGTCGATATCCGCACGAAGGGCGATGACCGGTCCGGGTGCATTGCCGACGACATCGCAGACGAGTCCTGTGCCGATACCGAGCACGTGCGGCTGCAGGCCGACAACCTGTAGTCGGTTGGCGATCGCTTCCGTCGTCGCGTATTCGGCGTACGAGAGTTCGGGGTGCGCATGCAGCCGACGTCGAAACGCCACGAGTTCGTGCTCGCGGGTCGTCACGCGCGCGTCAACAGCCGAGGTCACGTGGACGCCGACCCCCTGACATCGTTGAGCATCTCTCGCCGTAGTTGTTCAACCACATCTTCGAAGCCTGCACCGTCGGCGAGCATGGCCCTCTGCCGCAGATAGCTCGGCCCGGACTCGGTGATGTCCAGCAGATAGCCGAGTTCAGTGGTGCACTCCAACTCCTCCGCAACAGGCCGCAGTTGGTCCACGAGTTCGCGCACAATCTCCACCAGCGGTCTGGTGTTGCCCGCGTCATCGACGACCAGGTCCGCCTCGACACCCCAGCGGGTCGCCCGCCACTTGTTCTCGCGACGTACCCACTCGCGCGGCACCGGGGGCGACTCCCCACGGTCCATCATGACGTCGAAGGATCGCACGAGACATTGCGCGAGCGCCGCCATCGCGCAGATCTCCCACAGGGTGGGCATGGCGTCGCACATGCGCAATTCCACCGTGCCGTAGCCCGGGTGCGGGCGGATGTCCCACCAGACTTCACGCACCGTCTCAATACTTCCCGCGGTAATGAGCGTGTCGAGGAAAGCGTTGAAGTCGTCCCAGTCCGTGAGGTGCGGCGGTAATCCCGTGGTGGGCATGGCCTCGAAGATTTTCGTCCGCGTGGAGGCAAGCCCCGTGTCCTCTCCGTGCCAGTACGGACTCGAGGCGGACAGGGCAATAAAGAGAGGTAGGTAGCCCGAGAGTGCGTTGACCGTCGTGACCGCCTTGTCACCGGAGCGCACGCCGACGTGCACGTGGACACCGTGGGTTACCAGTCGTCGAGCCGGCCAGGCGATGGTGTCGACCAGGCGCTGGTAACGCTCACCGGTCGAACGCGACAGGTCCTGCCAATTGGTGAAGGGATGAAGACCTACCCCGATGAACCCCGCGCCCCGGGACTCCGCCGCCGCCTGCACCTCGAGCATGGAGTCGGCCAGGTCGCGGCGGGCCTCCGCCACCGTCCGACACACCCCGGTGATGACCTCGACGGTGCACTCGAAGAGTTCCTTCTTGATCTTGGGGTGCTCTCCACCGTCGTAGGTTGCAGCCACCTCCTCCAGCACCTGTGGTGCGATGCAGACGAGTCCGCCCTTCTCGACATCGACAAGGGCCACCTCGACCTCGATGCCGAGACTGGCCCCCGCTGAAGCTTGGAACGGCACACCCACGCTTCCAGGCTAGGCCGCCTCGCTAGCGTGCGGGGCGTGTACGACGAGATTGCGGCTACTGCCCCGGTCGTCGCGCAGGGCGGTCCCCGCGCGGCAGCGGTGGCCTGCGGATCGGCCACCACACTGGCCGCCGCGGTCGCGGCGCTCGAAGCAGGCGGGACGGCGGTCGATGCCGCCATTGCCGCCGGATTCGCGGCCGCGGTCGGTGAACCGACCTTGTCAAGCCTCGGTGGTGGCGGCTTCCTGCTCGTTCGCGAACCGGGCGAGGGCCCCGTGATCTCGGACTTCTTCGTCGATGTCCCCGGGCTGGGCGCTGGTGATCGCACCCCGCACGTCGAAACCCTCGCCGTGACCTTTGCGTCCGGCGTCGAGCAGGTCTTCCACGCGGGCTGGGGATCGGTCGCGACTCCTGGCTGCCTGCCCGGCTATCTGCAGGCACTGGGGCAATGGGGTCGGCTTTCGCTGGCCGAGGTGCTGGCGCCCGCCATTGCCGCGGCACGCGACGGCGTCCTCCTCGACGACGTGCAAGTGCAATTCATCGAGGTCATCGGTGCGATCTTGCGGATCACCCCGCAAAGCGCCGCGTTGTACGACCCGGTCCTCGCCGGGGAGCGCTTCCGCAATCCGGAGTACGCCGACCTGCTGCAGTCGATGGTCGATGGCGCGGTCACAGGTGCCGACGATCCCCGATTCATCGATCCCATCGATGAGGCCATGCGCACCCACGGTGGCATCGTGACGCGCGAGGACCTGGTGACCTACCGGCCCATCGAGCGTTCGCCGATCTCCCTGCGCCGCGGAGACGCAACGATCTGGACCAACCCTGCCCCGTCCTTCGGCGGTGGCATCGTGCTCGATGCCCTTGCACGCACACCCCGCTCGGCGACCGACGCGGGCTGCCACGACGGGACGCGTCCTCGCCCGGAAGCAAAATCGAAAAAGCCGTGTGCACATGGCGGATCCACTCGACGTGAGCGACGCAGCCGACGACAAGAGCAAGAAGCTCGCGGGTCAAATCCGGTCTTCGACGGAGTCCAACGAGTTCGACCTGCAGGGCTATGGTGGGGAGGCCTGTGAC
>JALQUH010000159.1 GCA_023263845.1 Candidatus Nanopelagicales bacterium
CAGGTCTCCGCGGAACTTAGGGAAGACGACTCCGCGACTCACTGCGCCGACCTGATGTCCCGCGCGACCGACCCGCTGCAGACCGCTGGCGACGCTCGGCGGGGACTCGACCTGGACGACCAGATCCACCGCGCCCATATCGATGCCGAGTTCGAGACTCGACGTCGCCACGACCGCGGGGAGCCGACCGGTCTTCAGATCGTCCTCGATGATGGCGCGTTGTTCGCGGCTGACCGAGCCGTGATGCGCGCGTGCCAGCGGCTGGGTCAACTCCCGCTCGTCACCGACCTCATTCAGCCGTCCGGTCAGTCGTTCGGCCAACCCACGCGAGTTGGCGAAGACCAGTGTCGAGCGCTGTTCGGCGACCAGGTCGACGATGCGCTCCTCGACATGGGGCCAGATCGACGTACGTCGTGGATCGGCGGCGGCCGAGCCGTCCGGCTCGAGTTCGGTGCCCATGGCGGCCATGTCCGGCACCGGCACGACGACCGACAGGTCCCAGGCCTTCTGCGCGGGCGGATTGACGATCGACACATTCCCATCAGGGCGCAGGTAGCGCGCCACCTCCTCCACGGGGCGGACGGTTGCGGACAGTCCGATGCGCTGGGCACTGGAATCGGTGAGCCCCTCGAGCCGCTCGAGGCTGAGAGCGAGGTGCGCGCCGCGCTTGGTGCCGGCAAGAGCGTGTATCTCGTCGATGATGACGGTGTCGACGGTGTGCAAGATCTCCCGGGCTTGCGATGTCAGGAGGAGGAAAAGTGACTCCGGTGTCGTGATGAGGATGTCGGGCGGGTTCTTCACCATCCGACGACGTTCGTCGGGGGAGGTGTCTCCGGTGCGCACGCCGACAGATATGTCGGGGACGTCGATGCCCAGCCGCTGGGCTTCCCGACGGATTCCGGCGAGCGGAGACCGCAGGTTGCGCTCGACGTCGACCGCCAGGGCCTTCAGCGGCGAGATGTACAGGACCCGCGGACCGATGCCCTCCCGCCGGGTGTCGAGTTGCGGGGCAGATTCGGTCGATTTTGGGCCCGCAACTCGACGCTCGGGATCGGAGGTGATTTGGTCCAGTGCCCAAAGGAAGGCGGCCAGCGTCTTGCCGGAGCCGGTGGGTGCAATCACGAGTGTGTCCGAGCCCGCGCCAATAGCTGACCACGCACCCTCTTGGGCGGCCGTCGGGCGCTCAAACGCCGAGGCGAACCAGGCGGCGGTGGCGGGCGAGAAGTCGGGCACCTGCCTATCCTCGCCTCCGGGGCGCCGGGTGGCGAGCGGCGGGGCATGGGCAAGACTGGGCCCGTGCGGCTCACTGACTTCTGGGAACGGATGGATGCGGTCTTCGGTCCGGCATACGCCAAGTCCTGGGCCCGGGACTACTCGCTGGCACCTTTGGATGGCCGCACCGTGATGGAGGCGATCAACGCGGGCTTCGAGACCCGTGAGATCTGGGAGGCGGTCTGCCAGGTCGTCGAGGTGCCCTCGCTCATTCGTTAAGCGCTGCTGCGCTAGCGTCCGGCTCGTGTCCGACACTCTCACGGCCGAGGACGTTCCCGCGATCCAACGACGCACCGTTGGTGTCCTCGCAGGTAGTCAGGTCCTCGGTGGCATTGCGGTCGCCGGGTCAGTGGCAGCGGGATCTCTCATCGCGGCTTCGGTCTCCGGCTCCGAAGGTGTCGCCGGTTTGGCCCAAACCTTTGGCGTTCTCGGCGCGGCGATCTTTGCGCTCCCGCTCGCGCGCATCGCTCTCTCGCGTGGCCGACGCGCATCGCTCGCCCTCGGTTACGGACTGGGGGCTGCCGGTGCGCTCGTCGTCATTGCGGGCGCACTGTGGAGTTCGATCTACGTCGTACTGCTCGGCTGTCTCTTCGTGGGCGTCGCCTCGGCCTCCGGCTACCAGGCGCGGTACGCGGCCGTGGACCTCGCGGCCGATGACAAGCGTGGCCGTCAATTGTCCTACGTCGTGTGGGCCGCGACCATCGGCGCGGTGCTCGGACCCAATCTGCTGGAGCCATCGGGCATGCTCGGGTCGGCCCTGGGATTTCCCGAACTCGCCGGCCCGTACATCGTCACGGCGGTCACGCTGGCGGCAGCCGTCGCGATCCTGGTGATTTTCCTTCGTCCCGACCCGTATCTCCTTGCCGCCAAACTGCGCGCCGCAGTCGACAAGACGGCACAGAAGGAATTCGCGAAACCGCGGCTTCGCGATGGTATTGGGCACTTGAAGACCAACCCCGGTGCGCTGCTCGGCATGATCACCATCGCCATCGGTCACGTTGCCATGGTCATGGTCATGGTGATGACACCCATCTATATGGCGCACGTTGACGTCACCCTCACCCTTATCGGCCTGGTCATCAGTGTCCATGTCGCCGGCATGTATGCGCTGTCTCCGGTCGTGGGCTGGGGTGTCGACAAGTTCGGCCGCATGCGCGTCGTCTACACGGGGATCGCGATCCTGCTGGCGTCCTGCGTGGTTGCGGGACTCTCACCGGCGGACAACGTCGTCATGCTCGGCATCGGGTTGTTCCTGCTCGGTCTCGGCTGGTCCTGCACCCTCATCTCCGGATCGACGTTGCTCGTCGACGACGTGGGTCCGGTCGAGCGGCCGTCGGTACAGGGGCTGTCGGACTTGGTGATGAACTGTGCGGGTGCTATTGGCGGCGCGATCGCCGGTGTCATCGTGGCCTTCTCGTCGTACGCCATCCTGTGCGCCGTAGCCGCGATCCCGGTACTGGCGCTGCTGGTGCTCGCGCCCGTCCTGGCCAAGAAGGCCGCCGCCCCCCGCGTGTAGTTCCCTGCGCGAGTGCGCACTTGCGGACGAGATTTGACCGAATTGTCCGTCCGCTAGTGCGCACTCGCGAAGGGAGGGGGCTAGTACCTCGTTCCGGCGAAATCGGGGTCTTCGTTCACCGTACTCCGCTAACGTGCGGATCAAGTTCGTACGACCATGGGACGGCGTACGGCGAGGGGTCGGGGGTAGCCGCCGGGCAGGGCGGGCGCCGAGGAGGGTGGTGACATGGCCGGCGAGGAGTCGACCGCGGAAACCAACCAGCCTCTGCATGTCAGCAGGCGCGCCATTCTCGGAAGCGCCGGGCTTGTCGCGGCAGCATTCGCCGTGCCCGGCAGCGCCGAGGCTGCGCTGAAGGCGATTACCGCCCGAGCGAGCGGCTTGGACTTCGCCATCCGTGACCGCGAAAGCATGCAGCGGCTGTCGATCAGCTTCACCAATGCCACGGTCAGCGGTGGCCGCATCATCCAAGACGGTCGTACGGCGGCCCGCATGGTTGTCGACCTCGGGCCACAGCACCTCATCGAGCAGATTGTGTCCATCAGCCGACCCACCACCCCTGTCAATGCCCGTCTCGCGGAGGCGAGCCGCCTGGCGTTTGACCTCCCCGCGGCGGGACTCCCGGCCACCCGCGAGGGACTGCTCACCTGGTTGGAGTGCGAGCCCCGCGTCACCTCGCTTGCCGCCTACCCCGAGGGCGAGAACATCCCCGCGCGCGACGTGACCTACCGCAACCCCAATGCATCCCTCACCGCCATCGAGATCCCGTGGTTCATGGTCTTCTCGCCCAGTGATGAGTCGGGCTGGGAGCATCCGCTCGTCGGGCCGACGTACGACGGACGCACCGAGGTGTGGCAGACCCGTCTGGCCACGCGCACGTTTGACTCCAAGGGCGACCCGACCGGGTACGACCACTCCAGCGACACGATGCGCGTCATCTGGCTGCGGGACAGCACCGGCGCTCAAATGCTGCGCACGAGCCCGAGCGGGATCGCCACCGGACCACTCAAGAAGAATTACCCCTTCCCGATGCGCCCCAATCCGCAGGATCGGTCCGACATCGGCCGGCTGACGGGCATGACCTCTAACGCGGCTGGCACCGCGGCCGTCAAGGGTGGCGTCGCAGACCCGGTCGAGGTTGACCTCACCCTCTCCGCCCTGGGCGGCACCATGCGCGCCCTCGGGGAGTGGGATGAGCCAGGGGTCTCATCGCTGACGTCGTGGCAGCAGCGTGTTTGGGACGGCCGCGACACCTACATCCGCACGACTCGGGTCGGCTACGTCTACCCCTTCGCGGTCCCGGCGACGCTCATCGAGGAAGTGACGCGCGAATTCGCCTCCGACCGGGCTGGGACCGTTCGTGCCTTCGAACGACTCACCCAACGCATCGTCATCAATGCGCCGAACATCGATCTTGATGACGCCAACGGCATGCCCTCCGATGGTCGAGGTACGCCGTTCAGCCGGATCCGATTCCGCACACTGTCGACACCGCCCATCACCGGTGTTGCCACGCCGTTGCGGGGCGAGTGGAAGACGTGCAAAGTCTTCGTTCCACTCCTGGACTCCGGTGAACCATTCGCCTTCACCGTGACGGGCATCGACCGCGCCGGTCGCTCGATCACCTTCGATACTCCCGTCCTCTTCGCCGAGGACAAGGCGGTCAACATCAAGCGCGCCAATTTCACCAAGACCGGGGCCCAGGCCCTTCGCAACTACTTCAACGGTCTCCCCGAGAGTCAGCGACGCGCCCAGATGCGCGGGGTCTACATCGCCTTCGCCGACGATGGGGGAGTCGAGGGCTCCACGTCGATGCCCACCATCAGCCTGGACTGGCACCTTGAGCTCGGTACGCCGAGCGGCTCGGCCAGCGACCTCGCGCGCGAACGACGCCCCTACTCCTTCCCCAAGATGGAGCGGGCCAGCGTCAACGCCGATGGTCCGTCCGCCATGGCGGGCAACTCGCAGAGTGTCAACGTGAGTTTCCCCTCCGTGTATCTCTCCGGCGGCATCGGCAGCACCGACCTCGGCATCTACCTCGAAGGTATCGGCTCGCAAAGCGTCGGCGCGGATGCACAGCGCGGAGGTGGCATCAGCGCACCGAGCATGGGCGTCGCGGGCATCGGCCGTGTCACCGGAGTGCTGCCCAGCAACGGCAGCAGCGGTTTCCCGTCGGACTGGACCACCGGTGGCATGCCCAAGATCAACCCGGCCAGCATGCTGGATGGCTTCACCCTCTTCGGTGGCATCTCTCTAGCGGACCTGCTGCCGGATCCGATTGACATGCTGCAGTCCGACGGCGCCGGGGGTTGGCGGCCAAATCCGAAGGCGCCGGCCTTTGCCACCGATCGATCATTCGACGTCGACCTGCCAGATGTCCCCACCGAGGTTTTCGTCCACTACGAGTGGCGCCCGGAGCTCAGGCCCTTCAATCCTCTTCTACCCGAGGCCGACCGCGCCGACTTCTACATCCTGGTCGAGGCCAAGGCGAGTGCCACGGAGCTGGATGCCTACTGGAAGGCCGAGGGTGCACTCACCAATCTGAAGATCGTCTTCTTCGGCTCCAAGGCCTTTGCCTACGTCATCCTCGACCGCATCGGCTTCAGCGCGGGCTCCGGGCGAGCCAGCGACATGCAGGTGGAGATCGGCGAGATCGTCTTCGGAGACGCGCTTGCCTTCCTGGAGAAGATGGCGCGCTTCCTCGCCTTCGGCAGCGGGAACGGACCCATCCTCAACATCGACGCCCGGTCCATCACGACCGGCTTCAGCCTCGAGGTGCCGAGCATCGGCCTGGGCGCGATGACCCTCAGTGGGCTGGCCACGCGAGTCGCGATCAACCTGCCCTTCGGCGAAGACCCGGTCCGGTTCGAGCTCGGCTTCTCCACGCCGGATGATCCCTTCGCCGTCACGGTGATGGGCATCGGGGGTGGCGGCTGGTTCGGCCTCGACATTGGCCTCGATGGCGTCGAGTACATGAATATCGGCGTCGCGATCAAGGCCGCGCTGGAAATCGATCTCGGCGTTGCCTCCGGTGGCGTCAGTTGCACGGTCGGCCTGCAGTACGAGATCAGTGGCCGCGGCAGTACGACGGAGATGGCCCTCACGGCGTTCGTCTGCATCAAGGGTCGGGTCGAGGTTCTCGGCATCGTCACTCTCGCGATCGAACTGTGTCTGGGCATGACCCTGCTGATACCGAGCAGTCCAGGTGATCCGGTCAAACTCGTCGGCCAGGCCACCTGCACCGTCAAGGTCAAGGTCTGTGGCATCAAGAAGTCGGTCAGCATCACGATGCGCCGCACGATCACCGGAAGTCCCAAGCCGGCCGTGCCGAGCGCCCGTCGCGGTCAGGCGCGTGCGGCCGCCGAGCCCGCACTCGAGCCCGAGCCGACGCCCATCACATTTGCTGACGTCATGGATCAAGCCGACTGGACCGACTGGTGTGGAGCATTCGCATGAGCACGAGTACGACGTTCATTTGGACGCCGGTGGCAAGCGGCGTCACTCCGGGCGGGATGTTGAGTGTCACCCTCGTCATCACTCCGCAGGTGTCGAGCGGTGGCTCCGGTGGCGAGGACAAACTTTCCAGCGTCCCGGACCTTGCCGGGGGCAAGTGGTGCTCGATCGTCACGGGCATGAACTTCGGCGCCACCTTCGAGGTGCCGGGGTCCCCGGGCGGCCGGGTGCAGGGTCCAGCAAAGCGCGTTTCGGCGGACCCAGATGCCAAGGTCTTCCAGACGATGTTCCCGGACTCAACGAAGGTCCGGTCGTACGTCGCCGACGACTACTCGAAGTCCAAGATCCGCTCGGCCGACGTCGCGGGGCTTTCGGCCGCGATGGATCGTCTGCAGGAGCAGGTGTTCGCTGGCTCCCGTGCGGTTCGACCCGAGATCTCGGCCCTGCTTGCCGGCCCGCTGGCGGGATATGAGGTGAACGACGCGACGTACGACCAGATCAGTCGTGCGGTCAATGAGGAGCTCGCGGCCCAGAGTTTCACCAGCAATCCCGACACGACGACGCCGAGCGGAGTCCAGACCGCCATCGTCATGATGCGGCAGATGGTCGAGCCGCTGGACACCGAGGCCAATGTGCCGGGCATGCTCGATCCGGGCTACGTCGTGCCGTGGCCGGAGTGGGAGTTCCACGAGAAGTTTTCCGTGCTCGACAGCCACCCGCTTCTCCTACGCAAGATCGGCTTTATTGTCGATATCGAGGTCGACCCGGCGGACATGCGGGACAAGAGCGGCAACCCTGCGCCGATCCCCACGGGCGCCGGGGGTGTCGTTGAGATCCGGATCAACCCGTTCTATTCGCCGGATCCTTCGACGACCGACATCCCGCAGGGCGCGGTCGCGACACTCGACAAGTCGACTCCGTTGTTTCAGCCTCGCTTCTCCGGCACCGGTCCGACTCAGGTGGGGTTCGTCGACATCAATCTCGACGGCAAGGAATGGGCCGTCGTCACCAGCGAAATCGGCACCGAGACGATGGCCGCGGCCACTCTTGCAACGGGTGCGCAGCGAGCCGAGGCCGAAGGCCTGCGCACCCCGGCCAGCCCCAAACGGGCCGGCACTCCGGCAAGGGCGAGCGTCGGCATGTCGCTTGTCCAGCCGCAGTTTGCGCGCCGTACCCATGGCGAACTCGACCGCCAGTGGAACATCGCCAAGTCCATAGACCCGTCTGCTCGCACAATTCAGATCGCCAACGCCGAGGACATCGTCGTGGGTTACAAACTCGATGTGCGTCCAAGTGGCCTCAGCAGCTGGTTGAGCCTCAACCTGCGCAACGGCATCTGGCGACCCGACCCCGACACCTACGGCGCCGGCACCATTGATCTTGGCCCCGACGAGGGCTGGACTGAGCCGGGCGGTGCCTCGGCAACCGGCAGCGCAGCGAACGAGTACCGCTATATGCCGGTGGTCAGCGCCTGGACCGGATGGAGCCAGTCCATTGAGCGACCCGGCAAGTCCATCGATCCGGACAGCGAGGCCGCCGCGATCAATCCGCTGTCGCCTCCGCCGCCTGGCTTCGGTGCCACGATTGACTACGTCGCACCTCCGGGTGGCGCGCAACTGCCCAC
>JALQUH010000182.1 GCA_023263845.1 Candidatus Nanopelagicales bacterium
ACAAAGTCGGCGAGGGTGATATCGACGACATCATCGAAGTCTTCCGCAAGCAGCAAGGCAAACTGGTGGTGGTCGAGCGGGCAGCGGCCGAAGGCGATACCGTCGTCATTGACTTTGAAGGCTTTCGAGACGGCCGGATTCGGTGTGCTTGTCGAGCGGGCGATGACCGCGGCGCGCGACCGCAGTATCGAACTGGGAGCGCCTCCGGCATGAGTGATGCGGTGACCGTGGTCTGGGACGACGACCTGCGTACGTATGACTTCGGGCCCGGTCATCCGCTCGCGCCAATCCGCGTGCAGCTGGCGATGCGACTGGCGTTGGAGTTCGGACTCCTTCAGCCGGAGCACGTGTCGGTGCATAACCCCGTACAACCGGCGACGATGGAACAGATCCTCGCCGTGCACACTCCCGCCTACGTCGATGCCGTGATGCGAGCTTCGAGTGATCCGCTGTTCGACGATCCGCAGCGGGGCTTGGGCACCGCTGATGATCCGGTGTTCCTCGGTATGCACGAGGCGTCCGCGCTCGTGGCCGGCGCGACATTGGCGGCGGCGCAGGCCGTTCACGCCGGATCGGCTCAGCACGCGATCAACATCGCCGGAGGCTTGCATCACGCCATGCCCGACTCGGCCTCTGGGTTTTGCGTCTACAACGACATCGGGATCGCCATTGCGTGGCTACTGCAGCAGGGGGTGGAGCGGATCGCCTATGTCGATGTCGACGTCCATCATGGGGACGGCGTTCAAGCCATGTTCTATGAGGATCCCCGCGTGCTCACGATCTCGATCCACGAGAGCCCGCGAACCCTCTTTCCCGGTACGGGATTTCCCCACGAGTCCGGCGGTCCACAGGCGCCGGGCAGCGCCGTAAATATCGCGCTGCCCGCCGGCACCGATGATCAAGGCTGGCTCCGGGCCTTCCATGCCGTCGTCCCACAGATCCTGGAAGCTTTTGCGCCACAGGTCATCATCAGCCAGCACGGTTGCGATTCGCATGTCGAGGATCCGCTCGCGCACCTCGCACTGTCCCTTGACGGTCAACGCATGAGTTACGAAGCGATTCACACCTGGGCTCATCGCTACAGCGATGGTCGCTGGATTGCGGTGGGCGGTGGAGGATACGAGTGGGTGGACGTCGTGCCGCGCGCATGGACGCATCTGATTGCCGAAGCCGCCGGCACTCCGATCAATCCCCAGTCCGACGTACCGGCGACCTACCGTGACTTCGTCAGCGAGCGCTTCGGTCGGTCAGGGCCAGCGACCATGACCGACGGTCGAACGCCGTGGGCCAAGCCGTTCGACCAGGGTTTCGATCCCGGTGATCCGATCGACGAAGCGGTCCTCGCGACACGGGCTTCAGTCTTCCCACACCGTGGGCTCATCGCCGATCCAGACCCTTGGTTCTAGGGCCGGTGGTCCATTCGGGAAATAACCACTAGGCTCTTTCGAGCATCGGGGTGACGCCGGGTGGCTCAGTGCAGTAACGTCACCGCCGTGCCACCGATAGGCAACCTTCCGTTGGTGCGGGAGTCAGGAGCAGGGAGCGACGAATGAGCGGTGCCAACGAGCGGCCTCTGGCCGAGGTCAAGTTCCTCACCGTGGCCGAGGTGGCTTCCCTGATGCGGGTGTCCAAGATGACGGTCTACCGCCTTGTGCACGCCGGAGAACTGCCCGCAGTCCGTGTGGGGCGCTCGTTCCGCGTACCGGAGCAGGCGGTGCACGACTACCTGCGCACCTCGTTCATCGAGGCTGGCTGACGAACGTCCCTCCAGGGATGGCATTGAGCGGGCTCGCCCGAATGACGTCCTGATCACCTGATCGGGTAAGGTCAGGGTCTTCCCGGAATGAATGAGGTTATCGATGGGCTCCGTGGTCAAGAAGCGCCGCAAGCGCATGGCCAAGAAGAAGCACCGCAAGCTGCTTAAGCGCACGCGCGTGCAGCGGCGTAACAAGAAGTAGCCTCCGGGAGCTAGAGCGAGGGGGTCGCCATGGGTCGCGTCGTTCTCGTCACCGGTGCTGCCCGCCATCTGGGTGGCCAGATGGTCAAGGCTCTCTCGCGAGACCCCAGCGTGGAGCGAGTGGTTGGCGTTGACGTAGTGCCCCCCCGCCGCCCCGTACCGGCCTCGGAGTTCATCCGGGCCGACATCCGAAATCCGGTCATCGGCAAGGTTCTTCAGGCGACCGAGGCCGACACCGTCGTGCATATGGGCGTAATCGCCACGTCGGTTCAGGCCGGTGGACGGGCGTCGATGAAGGAAATCAACGTCATCGGGACTATGCAGTTGCTGGCGGCGTGTCAAAAGGCGCCGGCCCTGCGCCAACTCGTGGTGAAGTCAACGTCCTCCGTCTACGGAGCAGGCCCCCGCGATCCGGCGCTCTTCACCGAAGACATGTCTCCGAAGCATCCGCCGACGAGTGGGTGGTCGAAGGACTCGGTCGAGGTCGAGGGTTTCGTTCGCGGCTTTGCTCGGCGTCGCCCGGATGTGGCCGTGTCCATTCTGCGGTTGGCAAATTTCATTGGCCCCAAGGTCGAGACGGCGATGACCGAGTACTTCTCACTACCGCTCGTGCCAACCGTCCTGGGCTTCGATGCCCGGATGCAGTTCATTCACGAAGACGACGGCATCGAGGCGCTGCGCCAGGCAACCGTGCAGGGCGAGCCCGGCGTATTCAACATCGCCGGCCATGGTGTTCTTTGCCTGTCTCAGGCCGTACGTCGGACCGGACGGCCCTCGATCTCAGTGCCCGGTGTCCTCCTACCTGCCCTGGGTCGGGCGCTGGCTCCGGCGCGACTTGTCGACTTCTCCAAGGAGCAGGTGCGCTTCTTGACCTACGGCCGCGGCATTGACACCACCCGTGCCACCCAGACCCTCGGCTTCACCGCTCAACATTCCACGGCGTCGGCATTCGCTGACTTTCTCGACGGTCACGGCCTAGGTCCATCCCTGGCAGAAACGGTCTTCGACGGGGCCGACACCACGGTGAGGGCGTTGTCAGGCGGTGGACATGCCTGACGCCCAAATCATCCCGATCGACGGAGAGCGGGACGGTCCCGCCGCCGATCGGTCGACTCCTGTCGTCCTACGCGCACTCGACTTCGTCCGCCGCAGGTTGACCGGCGCCTATGAGGTTGATGAATTCGGGTTCGATCCCGAATTCACCGACACGATCGTGCTGGCGCCCCTGCGTCCGCTGTTCGAGTCGTGGTTCCGGGTCGAACTTCGCGGAATGGAGAACGTTCCCGGAGAGGGCGGGGCGCTGCTCGTCGCGAACCACTCGGGAACCATCGCGGTGGACGCGCTGATGACCCAACTGGCCATTCACGACCATCATCCGCAGCATCGTCACCTGCGCATGCTGGGAGCCGACCTGGTCTTCGAAACGCCGTTCATCGGGGAGATCGCCCGCAAGGCCGGTCACACGCTCGCCTGCATGCCCGATGCTGAGCGTCTGTTGTTCAGCGACGAATTGGTGGGTGTCTGGCCGGAAGGCTTCAAAGGCATCGGCAAGCCATTCAGCGAGCGATACAAACTTCAGCGCTTTGGCCGCGGTGGCTTCGTGACGGCGGCGGTGCGCACCGGACGCCCGATCATCCCCACGGCCATCGTGGGCGCCGAGGAGATCTACCCCATCCTGGGTAATCTGCCGCTTGCCGCACGGCTGCTCGGTGTCCCGTACTTCCCGCTTACGCCGACCTTCCCGTGGCTCGGGCCATTGGGGATGATCCCATTGCCGAGTAAGTGGATCATCGCGTTCGGCGAGCCCATCCGCACCGATGACCTCACGGATGCCGCCGCCGACGATCCGATGATGGTTCTAGAACTCACCGATCTGGTGCGCGAGCGCATCCAGCAGTCCCTCTATCGGCTGCTTGTCGAGCGCGAGTCCGTCTTCCGTTAGGCCTGGTGTGGCCCTAGACCCGGGAAGCCCGAGCCAGCGCGTAGCCGGCGCCCACGCCGACTGCCAGCCCGAGGGCTCCGACCGTCGCGGGCACGGCGACCTGCAGGACCTGGGTGCGACGTCGGAACTCATAGATCGGCCAGTGGTTTTCGCGTGCGTGAGCGCGCAGCAGCGGGTCGGGATTGACAGCGGCCGGGTGCCCGACGAGGGAGAGCATGGGAATGTCGTTGGCCGAGTCCGAGTACGCAGAGCAGCGGCGCAGTTCCAAGCCCTCCCGCTCAGCGAGCGCCCGTACCGCCTCCGCCTTGGCCAGCCCGTGCAGCGGAGCCCCGACCAGCCGACCGGTATAGCGGCCGCCGCGCACTTCGGCGACGGTGCCCAGTGCACCGGTGAGACCGAGATCGCGGGCAATGATGGTCGCCAACTCCACAGGGGTCGCGGTGACAAGCCAGACCCGCTCGCCCTTGTCCAGGTGCTCCTGGGCCAGTCCTAGGGTTCCGGGGATGAGTTTGTCGGCCATCTCGTCGACGAAAATCTCCTCGCCGAGCTCGTTCAGTTCATTGACCGTTCGGTTCTCGACGAAGGACAACGCAGCCTCGGTTGCCGAGGCCATGTCTTCAAGATCCTCCGACCCACTGAGGACGAACTTCAACTGGCGACGGCCGAAGCCGATGATCTCGGAAGTGCTGAAGAACTTGCGGCGCGCCAGGCCGACGGCGAAGTGGAAGATGCTTGCACCGCGCATGATCGTGTTGTCGACGTCGAAGAACGCTGCGGCGTGCGGATCGGGGGAAGCGTCGGTCCCGGCGCTTACTTCAGCGGCGGCCGCGGCTGCCTCGCCAGCGCGACGGTAGGCGGGGAGAACGGCAAACTCCTTGCTCACCCCAACAGAGTAAGGGGATCCCCCCGGTCACCCTGTGGGGCCGGGCCGGCTAGGGCAGACTCGGGGCGTGGCTGAAGCGCGCGTCGTCCTCATCGGCAAGCCGGACTGTCACCTATGCGAGGAGGCAAGGGTCGTCGTTGCTCGGGTGTGCGTCGCCCGCAACATTGCGTGGGTGGAGAAGTCCCTGGCCGACGACCCCGAACTGGCCGATGAATTCTGGGAGCACATCCCGGTGGTGCTCATCGACGGTGAGGTGCACTCCCGGTGGTTCGTTGACGAAAAGGACCTTGAAACAGCGCTAGCCGCCCGATAATCGGATTGACGCGTCCGGTCAACTTTGTTCCGGCG
>JALQUH010000186.1 GCA_023263845.1 Candidatus Nanopelagicales bacterium
GAGCAGATCGGTGAGTTGCTGACCCGCTCCAGTGCCCTGTTCGCCGACGTTGTCGGGGCCCCCGTCGACCGCATTCGCGCTTTCGCCAGCGAGACCCGTCCGCAGGCCACCGCCGTTGCCGGACAACTCGTGAGCGACGGAGCCGTCGAGGCGCCGTTCTTCGAGTTCCTGCTCTTCGTGGGGCGGCCAGTCGAGCAAGCCCACCAGTTGCTCGAGGGCTTCACCGATCTGCTGGTGGAGTGCTTGGGCTCCGAGCGCTCTTTGGTTCGTGGCCGGTGTCAGTACGCCGAACCGGACCATTGGGCGATTGCCGGCGTCCCTGCCTCCATCGTGCGCAAGGCCGAGGTCGAGGCGCGAGCGGCCGCGGCGCAGGCCCAGGGAAGCTAGGTCGCGACCAGGAGGAAGACCGCAAGGCCGACCGTCTGCACGATGAGTAGGTTGCTCGCGTTGGACGCGAGCACATTGTGCGTCACCTCTTCAGCAGCTCGATGCAGGGACCGTCCGCGATGTGCGTGGTAGCTCGACACGAATGTCGTGAACTCGGGCAGGCTCGTCACCACGCCCATGAGCACCCCGATCACCACCTGGGGTACGCCGAACGTCGTGCCAAGTTCATGCACCGTGCCGCCGAGTGCGTCGCCGAGGAAATAAAGACCCACGAGCGCCAGCGCGATCAGGGACCCGTTGAGGAGGACGTAGGTGGTCCGCCCGAGTCGGTGGCCGACCTCGACGCGGCTAAAGGCCTCGTACTCGATCGGACCGGGAGCCTCGTTGGACATTCTGCGCAGGATGACGAGGTAGGCGACGTAGCCGAGAATGAAGAGCGGGATCACCCAGGCTGATTCCACCTGCCCGGTGAGCAGGAGCACGGCCGGGATGACGATGCTGATGCCGATGAGGACGTGCTCTCGGCGCAGCCGCGGATTGCCTAGGTCGCGGAGCCCGCGATAGGCGGTCGCCGTACCGAGGGCGAGCAGGACGTTGATGATGTTGCTGCTGAGGATGTTGAACGCGACGGCAGACATGAAGCCGGCCGCCGCCACGGCAATTGTGGTAACGAGTTCGGGGACGCTGGTGAGGTAGCCCAGCATTTGCCCGGCGGCGCGATTGCCCATGTGAAGGCGGTGGGCGATCCCCTTGGCTGGCTGGTAGAGCAGGAATCGGGCAACGACGATGATGAGGCCGGTCAGGGCGAGGAACTGCAGGATGGTCCACAGCAGGGCCGGCATCTCTTTAGATTACGGTGCGGCAGACATCGCGGCATCGCAGCCCGGCGGGGGCGTCAGAAGCTGAAGGGCCAGGCCTTGAAGTAGTTGCGTAGTCGAAGCCACAGGCCGTACAGACCGCGTGGCTCGAGGATCAAGAACAGAACGATGAGTAGGCCGAAGATGATGGTCTGCAACTCAAAGACGTTGAGCAGTCCACCGTCGCCAATCCCACCGGCACCGGGGATGAATCCGGTGATCCAGTTGACGAGCTGCGGTAGGAGAACGACGAAAATCGCACCCATGATGGAGCCGGTGATCGTCGCCAGGCCGCCGATGAAGACCACGGCGAGGAAGTCGATCGACAAGAAGATGTTCCATGTCTCGGGGGAGATGCGCCCGATGACGATGGAGAGCAAGGCCCCGGAGATCCCGGCGTAGAAGGATGAAACGGAGAAGGCCAGCGTCTTGGTGCGCAAGAGGGAGACGCCCATGACCTCGGCGGCAACATCGCGGTCGCGGACGGCGGCGAAATTGCGGCCAAAGCGCGAGCGCACGAAGTTACGCGCAGCAAAGGCGAGCACAAGGAAGATGACCAGGGTGGCCAGGTAGAACACCGTGAAGCGGTCGATGCGGTATCCGAAGACGGTGTGGTTGGAGAAGAGGTCGAAGCCGAAGATCACCGGGTCGGCAGGAGCGCGACCTACTCCGGCTCCGCCGGTGATCGGCTTGGCCTCCTTGAAGATGTGCTCGCCGATGAACACCAGACCGAGGGTCAAAATGGCGAGGTACAGCCCGCGTACTCGCGCGGCCAAGGGTGCGAGGACGAGAGCGATGAGTGCGGGCACGAAGCCGGCCAGAGGCAGCCAGATGGCCATGTCCCACCCCAGGCCGATGACGTCGCCCTTAGATTCACCGCCGAGGACGGCCGCGGTGTAGGCGCCCAAGCCCATGAAGAAGGCCTGGCCGAGAGAGACCTGTCCGGCATACCCGGTGAGCAGGTTGAGGCCGATGCCGCCAATGGCGTAGATGAGTACCGTGGTGAGCAGCGCCACCATGTCGCGCTGCAGAGCGAACGGCAGGATCCCAAGGACGAGAATGCCCGCGAGGGCCCAGTTGCGCTTGACTCGCGTGTTGAAGATGCTCATCTCGCGCGCGTAGCTGGTGAACAGTTGCGGACGACCGCGCACGGTCTTGTACGACTCCTTCGTGGTGGTACTCATACCCGCACCACCTCCTTGGTCCCGAAGAGCCCGTACGGACGGATCATCAGGACGACGATCATGATGAGGTAGGGCACGATCACGTCGAAGTTCGCACCGAGCCAGGGCGCGAACTCCGGCTGGTAGGTGCGCGTGAGTGATTCGGCGACGCCGATGATCAAGCCGGCGATGACCGATCCCTTGATGGAGTCCAGGCCGCCCAGGATGATGACCGGAAGTGCCTTCAGGGCAACGAGTGCGATGGTGGTTTCCACTCCGGAACTGCCTGCGGTGAGCAGTGCGCCGGCGAGTGCGGCCATCGCTGCAGCGATACCCCAGGACAGTCCGAACATGCGGCCCACGTTGATGCCCTGCGCGAGGCTCGTCTCCTGATCGAAGGCGGTGGCGCGCATCGCCAGGCCGGTCCGGGAGCGTGTCAGGAATAGGCCGACGATGGCAATCGCCGCAAGCGCGATCACCAGCCGAGCGATGTCGATGGTGAAGAGCCGAGCGCCGAGCACCTCGATCGTGTTCAAGCCGAAGGGGTCGTTGACCGTGAGGAGTTCGGAACCGAAGAGTCGTCCGGCCACGATGAGCAGGATGATGAAGATTCCTACGGTCACGGTGGCCGCGGAGAATGCCGGTCTGCCCACCATCGGGCGCAGGGCCACGCGCTCGATGATCATGCCAATGATGGCCATGACCGCCATGCCAAGCAGGACCGAAAGCCAGAAGGGTAGTCCGATTGCGTTTCCGAAGGATCCGGTGAAGAAGGCGCCGAGGATCATCAGCGCGGGGGTCGCGAAGTTGATGACCCCGGTCGCGCGGTAGACGATGACGAAGGACACGCCCAGGACGGCATAGAGGCCGCCGAGGCCGAGGCCGCGGATGAGCGAGGCGAGCAGATCCTCCATGGCCTAGGCCTCCACG
>JALQUH010000212.1 GCA_023263845.1 Candidatus Nanopelagicales bacterium
GAGGGCACGGTCTAGGAGGACTCATGGCGCGCATCGGTTTCATCGGCCTCGGTGACATGGGGCAGGTCATCGTGCCCCGACTTCTTGCCGCCGGGCACGAGGTCGCCGGCTGGAACCGTTCGTCGGGCAAGGCGCGGTCGCTCATCGACCAGGGGATGGTGGAGGCGGCGAGCCCCCGGGAGGCGAGTGAGAACGCCGACGTAGTGCTGTCCATCGTCACTGATGCCGCCGCAGTTCGCGCCGTGGCACTCGGGGAGGACGGCATCCTCAGCGGTCTGTCGCCGGATGCGGTCTATCTCGACATGAGCACCATCTCACCGGAGGCGAGCCGCGAGGTCAGCGCGGCCTTCGCCGATGCCGGGCGAGTCATGCTGGATGCCCCTCTGTCGGGCAGCCCCGTGACGGTCGAAGCGGGCAAGGCGTCGGTGATGGTCGGCGGCGATCGGGGTTCCTACGACCGAGTTCGCGATGTCCTGCTCGACATCGGACCCACCGTTTCCTACATCGGCCCGAGTGGCACTGCCGTGCAGGCCAAGCTATCCGTCAATCTCTTGCTGATGGTCGAGGTCATCGCCTTCGGCGAAGCCGTGGCATTGGCCGAGAAGGGAGGAGTCGACCGCCAGGCCATCGTCGACGCCATCTTGAACAGTGTTGCGGCCTCGCCGGTCCTGGGATACCGCGGCCCGTTCGTTCTCGAGGGCAATATGCCGGAGAAGCCGCTGGCGGATGTCACCTTGCAGCAGAAGGACATGACGCTTGTTCTAGAGCAGGGCCGACTTCTCGGGCTGCCGCTACCGCTCGCATCGTCGGCGAACGAGATGATGAACGCCTGCCGAGGTATGGGCATCGATCGCAATGACTTCGTGGTGGCGCATCGCGCCTACCGCAGGATGGGAGGTCTGTCATGAAACCGGATGACGCGGTGTTCCATACGAATCTGTCCGAGATACCTCTGGTCCCCGGTCTGCGGCGCGATGAGGGCTGGGTCGATATGCAGGTGCAGTTCCTGCTGGACAAGCACAACGTCGGAACGGACGACTTCCTCCTCGGCTGGACGGTCCTGCCCTCCGGTGCGATGCATGACCGACACCGTCACGCACACTGCGATGAGTTCTGGATTGTCATCTCCGGTGAGGGCGTGATGTATTCCGGAGACGACGGTGTCACGCCTGCCAAGGCGGGCGACATCGTGTGGACCCCGCGCGGCCATTGGCATGGCTTTCGTAATGACGGGGCAGAAGACGCGGTTCTCGTGTGGGGATGGCGTGGAGCTGGATCGCTGGAGGACTCCGGATACGAGGTGCACCCCGATCATGGCTGAGGATCTCGCCGAGGGACGTGCTGGCGCGCGGATCGATGCCGGTCTTGCCGCTCAGGGCGCGTACTTGGAGCGGTCGGTTGCCGAAGGTGAGCGACAGGTCGGCTGGAAGATCGGGTTCGGATCGCCCGCCGGTCTTAGCGCGCTCGAACTCGACGCCCCGATCATCGGTTTCCTCACCGACCGCGGTGCGGTCGCACCGGGCGCCGCCGTCGATCTCACCGGTTGGACGGCCCCGGTAGTCGAATGCGAGGTCGCCGCGCTCGTTGGCCGCGATATCCCACGAGGGATCCGGACCGAGCACATCGACGAATTCGTTACGGCCTGGGCTCCGGCCTTTGAGTTCGCCGATATCGACGCACCGCCACGCGACGTGGTCGAGGTTCTGTCCGGCAACATCTTCCACCGCTCCTATTGCCTGGGTGAGCGCTTCGTAGCCTCGACCTCCTCCGTCATGGAGATGACCGCCCTGATCAGCGTCGACGGCGAGGCCGTCGACGTGGTAGACCTGCCGGCGCTCACCGGCGATCTGCGGACCGTTATCGCTCGGGCCGCTGAACTCGCGCCACACGTGGGTCGCGGCGTTCAGGCAGGAGACATCATCCTGACCGGCTCGATCGTGCCCCCCATCCCCGTTCGGCCCGGAATGGTGGTGACCTACCGACTGCAGGGGTCGCCCACGATGGCCGCGACCTTCACGTGACTGGTGTGACGACGCGCTCCCGCGTCCTGCCGGTGGCGATTCTCACGACCTTTGCCGCGTTCATGTTCGTGAGTCTGCAGATTCGCGGGGTCGGCGAACTCGTGGCGCGAGGAGCGTCACCCATCGCCGTCGCCGGAAGTACACAGTTGCTGCAAGGGCTTGTCACGCTTGGGGTCATCGGCCTGGTGCCAGCCCTGCGGGCGGGAGTTCGTCGGGCGGTGACGGGGGTTCGCTCGGGTGACATCCCCCTGTGGACGCTGGCGGGTGGGTTTGCCGGAGCTTTGCAGATCGCCGTCATGGGATTGGTTTCGCCCATCATCGGGGTGGCTGCGTTGACCGTGCTCCTCGTCTCCGGGCAGACCGCGAATGGGCTGCTCGTTGATCGATCCGGACTCACGCCGGGTGGTCGACGATCGGTGACGGGCACGCGCGTGGCCGGCGCCCTTCTCGCCATCGCGGCGGTGGCATTGGTCTGGCTCGACAGTGGAAGTGGCTCGGATCGGGCGGTGCCGTGGTGGGCCGTCGCCATCGCCTTCGTCGCGGGGGCCGGTGCGGCCGTGCAGGCGGCCCTCAACGGGCGCGTGGCGGCCTACTCGAAGCAGCCCGTCGTCGCTGCCGAGGTCAACTTCCTTGGCGGTGCCGCGGTCATGTGGCTCCTCGTGGGGCTGGCAGCGCTCATCGGTGCGGCGCAAAATCCCGTGCCCGATGCGGGCTCGGCCTGGCTTTACTTCAGCACCATCTTCGGGCTGTTGCTCATCGTCAACAGCGCATGGGCGGTCAAGCATCTCGGTGTTCTGCTGCTGAGCTTGGTGGGCGTCGTGGGCCAGATTGCGGGGGCGATCATGGTCGATCTGCTCCTGCCGCTTCCCGGTTCGTCCTTCGCCTGGACGCTCGTTCTCAGTCTCGCTGTCTCGGTCCTCGCCGTGGCGATTGCGGCTGTGGGGAGGGCCCGCCAGGCACGGTCGTAGGCCGCACAAATCCCCATCACTAGGGTGTGCCCATGACCGCCACCATCCTCGACGGCAAGGCGACTGCCACGGCCGTGAAGCAGGTTCTCGCTGACCGGGTGTCCGAGCTCGTGGCCCGCGGCGTCACCCCCGGGCTCGCTACCGTGCTCGTCGGCGATGATCCCGGTAGCCATGCCTACGTCGGAGGCAAGCATCGCGACTGTGCCGAAGTGGGCATCGCCTCGATCCGGGTCGATATGCCCGCGGACTCCACCCAGGCCGACGTCGAGGCGGCGGTGCGTGAGCTGAACACCGATCCGGCGGTCACCGGCTTCATCGTCCAGTTGCCGCTGCCCAAGGGGCTGGACAGCAACCGGGTGCTCGAACTCATGGATCCACTGAAGGATGCCGACGGGCTGCACCCGATGAACCTCGGCCGACTGGTCCTCGGCATCGAGGCTCCGCTGCCCTGCACGCCGCGCGGAATCGTCGAACTCCTCCGGGCCTACGACGTTCCCATCAATGGTGCGGAGGTGTGCGTTATCGGTCGCGGAGTCACCGTGGGCCGGCCGCTCGGACTGCTCCTCACCCGCCGTCAGGAAAACGCCACCGTCACCTTGTGCCACACCGGAACTCGGGACATGTCCGAGCACATCGCGCGCGCGGACATCGTGGTCGCAGCGGCCGGCGTGCCGCACTTCATTACCCCCGACATGATCAAGCCCGGCGTCAGCAGCTCCGCGGTCGGTCCGATGGCCAGGCACGCCCCGATGGGGAGCCCGCCGCCGAGGCCCTTGGCCAGCGTGACGATGTCGGGGGTGATGCCGTCATGCTGATGGGCGTAGAAGGCGCCGGTGCGCCCGATGCCGGTCTGCACCTCGTCGAGGACGAGCAGGGCGCCGTGGCGTGCCGTGATCTCCCGCGCGGCGACGAGATAGCCCGCCGGCGGGACGACGACACCACCCTCCCCCATGATCGGCTCGAGGAAGACCGCGGCCGTCTCCGAATTGACAACGCGTGCAAGTTCTTCGATGTCCCCGAAGGGCACGTGCGTCACGTCGCCGGGCAGCGGCTC
>JALQUH010000294.1 GCA_023263845.1 Candidatus Nanopelagicales bacterium
ATCAAGCCGTCGGAGTGGCCGGACCCGACGTTCGTCGATGTCGGCGTCCGTGGCGACCTCAGCGAACTTGCCAACGCCCGCACGGCAACGATGGACGACGTACCGGGCGGTGTAGTGGAGGGTAAGTTCATCGACGCCATCGCGGGCGTTCTCGGGCGACGGATGGAGACCGATGATCGCGTGGTCATCCTCGGTGAGGACATCCACCGACTCAACGGCGGAACCAACGGCGCCACCCGCGGGCTGAAGGATCGTTTCCCCGATCGAATCCTCGGCACACCCATCAGCGAGAACGCCTTCACCGGCCTGGCAGGCGGCATGGCCCTCGACGGACGCTACCGACCGGTGATTGAGTTCATGTACGCCGACTTCATGTGGGTGGCGGCGGACCAACTGTTCAATCAGATCGGCAAGGCACGGCATATGTTCGGTGGGGACGGGCCTGTACCTGTCGTGCTGCGCAGCAAGGTTGCCCAGGGAACCGGCTACGGGTCGCAGCATTCGATGGATCCAGCCGGAGTCTTCATCACCAATCCGGGGTGGCGCATCGTTGCACCCTCCACCCCCTTCGACTATGTCGGCCTCATGAACGCCGCACTCGCGTGTGACGACCCCGTCCTCGTCCTCGAACATGTCGATCTCTACGCCATGTCGGGGCCGTCGCCAGCGGAAGACTTCGACTTCCAGATTCCCGTCGGCAGTGCCGCCGTGCGTCGAACCGGCGACGACCTCACGATTCTTTCCTACCTCGGCATGACGCACCATGTGCTCGCGGCCGTGGAGCAGGTCGGATCCGTGGACGCCGAGGTCATTGACCTGCGCTGGCTTGACCGTGCCAGCCTCGACTGGGACACCATCGGGGAGAGTATTCGCAAGACCAACAACGTCCTCATTGCTGAACAGGGCGCGATCGGCACGTCCTACGGGGGCTGGCTTGCCGACGAGATCCAGCGACGCTACTTCGATTGGCTGGACCAGCCGGTGCAGCGCGTCACCGGCGGGGAGGCCTCCCCCAGTATCAGCAAGGTGCTCGAGCGTGCGGCCATCGCCCGCGACGACGAGGTTTCCGCGGCGCTTCGCGACATCATGGGGGCACCCCGTGGCTGAACTCCTGCGGATGCCCGAGGTGGCCGCTGGCGCCGAGAGCGCCCTTCTCTCGGCCTGGCCCCTGACCCCGGGATCGCCGTATGCGGCCGGCGACGTCATCGCCATCATCGAGACCGACAAGGCCGTCGTCGACTATGAGGCGGAGTCCGCCGGAGTTATCGTGCGTCCGCTGGTGACGGAGGGCACCGAAGTCGCCATCGGCGATCCGATCGCTGTCATCAGCGCGCCCGGCGAGGCGATCGATGATGTCGACGCCATCGTGACCGAACTCGTCGGCTCGGCACCGGCGGCGGACCCCGCTGCTGCGCAGGCCGCCCCTGTTGTGTCAGCCCCCGATGCCGCGCCCGTGCCCGACCGCATCTTCGCCAGCCCCCTCGCTCGTCGTATGGCCCTCGATGCCGGTATCGACCTCGCGACCGTGACCGGGTCGGGCCCCCAGGGCCGCATCCGTCGCGTAGACATCGACGCTGTCCTCGCCGCCGGTCCCGCTGCAGCATTGCCAACAGCTGCTCCGATACCGGCTCTGGCTACCGACGACGACGTGGTCGTCATTCCGCATTCGCGACTGCGCCGCGCTATTGCGACCCGCCTCACCCAGAGCAAGACTCAGGCTCCGCACTTCTACCTGCGAGGCTCCGCGCAGGTGGATCGACTGCTCGAACTTCGTCAGGAGATCAACGACGGGGAGGAACTCCGCGTCTCGGTCACTGACCTGCTGCTCAAGGCGATGGCTGTGGCATTCACCGCTGTCCCCACGGCCAACGTCGTGTGGACAGACGAGGCAGTGCACCAACATGCGCGCGTCGATATCGGCCTCGCGGTGGCCACCGACAACGGTCTCGTGACGCCCGTCGTGCGTGGGGTGGATCGGCTGACGGTTCGGCAAATCGCACGGACGACCCAGGACCTCGCGACCCGGGCTCGCGCCGGATCCCTGCGCCAGCACGAGCTCGAAGGCGGCATCACCAGTCTGACCAACCTCGGGATGTACGGCACCGAGGATTTCGATGCCATCATCAACCCGCCGCAGTCGTCCATCCTCGCCGTCGGGGCCGCACGCGAGACACCCGTCGTCGCCGACGGCGCTGTCACGGTCGCGACCGTGCTGCGTTTTTCCCTGTCGGTCGACCACCGACCGATTGATGGCGCAACCGCCGCGCGGTGGATGGCCGCGTTCACCGCCCTGCTTGAGCGCCCCGCCAAACTCCTCGCGTAGGTGGCAGCGAGGCGCTAGCGCGCGGCCCAGTAATCCTGAGACGATTTGGACAGCGCAAGCGCTTCGGCATCCTCGAAGGCCGGCGCCATACCACCGCTCGAGCCAGCAAGGTACTGATGGTGATCGATCCCCAGGAGCCGGATCCAACTCTGCTGCCCGAAGGTCAGCCCGATGAAGCAACCGAGCTCGACCATCTGCTCCTCGGTGAAGTAGGCCTCCATCTGCGACCACATCCGATCTTGGTCCACGCTGGATGGCCCCCACGCGATGGCCTGCGCGTATCGCAAAGCCGCCTTCTGCTCGTCGGTGTAGGCATCCGAGGCTTCGAAGTTCAGTAGGTCGTCGTACTGCATGTCCTGCAGCCCGCCTGCGGTCACGGCCTGTTCGGATCTTTGGTTTCCGCAGAATTCGCACGTGACCGTGCGGGAGATGTAAACACGGCACAGCTCCTTGAGCGCATGATCCACAACACCCTCGCGAAAGATTCGCTGCCATGACTCGGCGAAGAACCAGAAGGAGCGTTCAGAGTGCGCCCGGACCGCCGAAGACTCCGGCCGCGGCGTGCCATGCTCGGCACAGCGACGCAACTCCGTCTGCATTGACTCATTGAGCGTGTCGAAGGGGACATAGGAAATGCGCTGGGTCATGGGGTCCTCCTGACGGGTGAGTGTCCCCTAGGATAGTGCAATCGATTGCTATGCGTGCGAGGTCACATGGAAGAGCCCTACTCCCTCGAGGTCGACAACCAGACCCTTGCGGGGACTGCCGAGCCCGGGACCGCCCTGCTCTGGCTGCTGCGCGAGCACGGCCGGACGGGAACTCGATTCGGCTGCGGCGCCGGGCTCTGCGGGGCGTGCACGGTCTGGATCGACGGCACGCCAGCCCACTCGTGTGACACGCCTATCTGGTCGGCGCAGGGTCGCACGGTAACGACCGTCGAGGGGCTCACCGCGGCCGGACCGCACCCGGTTCAGCGGGCTCTCATCGAGCATCAGGCAGGACAGTGCGGCTACTGCCTCACCGGAATCGTCATGCGTGCGGCAGCACTTGTCGACGAATATGGCTCGTCCCTCCAAGAAAATCAGGTTCGCGAGGCGCTTGAGGGGCACCTGTGCCGGTGCGGTGCGCATCCCCGCATGATCGCCGCCATCCTCCAGGCAGCGAGCGAGCGACCATGACCCCCTCGCTGCAGGACAATCCGCTCATCTCCCAGTGGCTGGAACTCCACGCAGATGGCACCGTCACGGCCTTTACCGGCAAGTCCGAACTCGGTCAGGGCGTGGCGACAGCGCTCGCGCAGATCGTCGCGACCGAACTTGGCGTGCCGCTCGACCAGGTCCGCATGCAGGCTCCGTCCACCGATCGCTCCCCCAATGAGGGCTTCACCGCCGGCAGCCTGTCAATCCAGCATTCGGGCACCGCACTGCAGTCGGCGGCGCGTGCAGCTCGCCACCTTCTCGTTCAGGAGGCCAGCTCGAGGGGTGTCGACCTCCTGGCCATCATGGGAGAACTCGACCTCGACATTCCCGTCTCATCCGTGGTGATTCCTGGCGATTCGGAGGCGCCAGCCGGTGAGATCGGTCGCTCGGTGCCTCGACGCGATCTTGACGCGAAGATCCTGGGTGAGCCTGCCTTCATCCACGACATGCGCCTACCCGGCATGAGATTCTGTCGTGTCATCCGACCGCCTTACCGCGGCGCACAGTTGGCCGAGCAGCCGGAACCATCGGGGCTCCCGGGTGACACTGCAGTCATTCGCGAAGGAAGCTTTGTCGCGGTCGTGGCATCGTTAGAGCGCCATGCCATCGCGGCAAGCGCCTTGGTCGCCGATCGGTGCCGGTGGGTCGGTGAGCCGCCAGCACTCGACGACCAGCAGGTCACCGCCTTCCTGCTGTCCGCGCCCACGGACGACACCGTCCTCGCCGAGGGGACAGGACACGATGCGGAACTTCCCGGGGACTCCGCCACGTTGACCGCGCGGTATACCCGACCCTTCGTCGCCCACGCGTCCATAGGCACTGCATGCGCCATTGCCCTGTGGACCGCCGATCACCTCGAGGTGTGGAGTCACACCCAGGGGGTCTACCCGCTACGAAAGGACATCGCACGAGCGCTCGGGATCGACGCCGAGCGAGTCACCGTCCATCACGTCGAGGGTTCGGGGTGCTATGGGCACAATCCCGCGGACGACGTCGCCTACGACGCAGCTCTCGCAGCCCGCCATCTCCCCGGCGTGCCCGTCCAGGTCACCTGGTCACGGGAAGACGAACTGAGTTGGTCGCCCATGGCGCCGGCCATGTGCGTTGACATCAGCACGACCACGGACTCATCGGGCCAGATCACGTCGTGGCGGTGGGACGGCTACGGCAACGGGCATTCGTCACGACCGTCCACGCTGCCCACCCCGAGCCTGCTCGCCTACGCCAGTCAG
>JALQUH010000020.1 GCA_023263845.1 Candidatus Nanopelagicales bacterium
ACGGCGTACACGAGCACCCGTCCCGCGGTCTGGATCATGGGGCCTGGGTGCCGCTGAAGGTGATGTACCCGGCCGGTGATATCCCGGTTCTCCAGATGTCGATCCCGTCGCACTCCCCCGAGACCCTTCTCGATCTCGGCGAACGTCTGCGCCCACTGCGCGAGCAGGGCGTGCTCATCATCGGTTCGGGGTTCCTCACCCACGGTCTGCCGTTCCTCACCGACTGGTCTACGAACGCCGTCCCGCCCGGCTGGTCGACCGAGTTCGACGCGTGGGCGGCCGATGCACTCGGCCGCGGTGATGTCGACGAACTCGCGCGGTATCGCCAGGCACCCGGCATGCCGTACGCGCATCCGACGGTGGAGCACTTCACACCAATCTTTGTCGCCCTCGGGGCGGCCACCGATCCGACGGCGCCGCCGCAGACCACGATCACGGGCAACTTCTACGGATTGAGCAAGCGTTCCTTCGAGGTCGCCTGAGCCTTCACTCGGCGTTGGCTGTCGCCGCAGGTGGTGACCCCTCCGAAATCCGGTGCAGTCGTGTGGACAGCTTGGGGAGAACGACGTTCAAGGTCGCGGGAACGGCGAGCAGGATGACCACGGTGCCGACCCCCCACGATCCACCGAGTGCGATCGCTCCGATCAGGACCACGGCATCCACCATGAGGCGTGCAACACCGAGTGAGACGCCGGTGCGAAGGGAAACGGTTTGTGTGAGCAAGTCATACGGACTCACCCCTCGGTCGGCGGCGAAGATCGACGCGACGCCCGCGCAGAACACCACGAGACCGGTGATCCACCACAGCACGCGCAACGTCAACGGCCACTCCGGGGCGCCCCAGACCAACCCCGCCGCGCGGGTGAGGTCAACGACGACGGCGATCCCCAGGAAGGAGATGAGCGTGCCGAGTGCGGGTCGGACGCCGAGAGCCCACGCCAGGAGGACCATGAGGACGCTCATCAGCGCGAGGACGACGCCGACCGACAGGCCACTCGTGCGAGACAGGGCGGTAAAGAAGGCATCAACCGGCGCCACCCCGAAATCGGCATCGATCATGAACCCCAGCCCCACGCCGACCAGCACGATCCCGACGATCAAGGTCGGCCAGGCCACCCGGGGCCGCAGCCGGTCCGATACTCCCGGGGAGTCGGCGTGGTGAGGCGGCGGGCCGGTGTCCGCAAGATGCACGGCGACACCGTAGTGGGACTTCGGACTCTGGCCAAAGTCCACAGTCCGTGGGAAAGGTGGGATCTGGCTGGGTTTTAGGAGCCCGGCGCCGCATCAAGGGATGAAACAGGGAGAGACTGAAGGCATGACGCCTAAGGCGTGGGCATCCTCTGCCCTCGGAGCCGCAATGACCGCTGTCATTGCGGCATCAGTGCTGTCTGCGCCGTCCGTGGCCCAAGCCGACTCACCGGTCCCGAAAGCCGGCACGGCTTCTGCTGCAGGCAAAGCGCCACCGCCAGCCGAGCCGCTCGCCCGCGGCCTCATCGTCAAGACCAAGACATCCGGTACGAGCGTGCGGGGCCTGGCGGCGGCGTCGTCAGCTGCTCTGGCTGCCCAGGGAGATCCCGACGAGGTCAGCATCGGGCCAGCGGTCCAAGGCACGACCCGACTCCTGGAATTCGCCGAAC
Organism: Candidatus Nanopelagicales bacterium; assembly: GCA_023263845.1. Lineage (GTDB taxonomy): Bacteria > Actinomycetota > Actinomycetes > S36-B12 > S36-B12 > Mxb001. The sequence goes on from JALQUH010000020.1 coordinate 1,638, forward strand.
CGTTGCCGCAAGGCCAAGCCGAGGCCGCGGCGCAGGTGCTTGCGGAGCGCATTGACGTCGAGTGGGTGGTTCCCGATCTACCGCGACGTGTCGCCGAGACACCTGTGATCCCGAACGATCCGTCGTTCGCTCAGCAGTGGGACATGTGGGACCCCTCGCGCGCCAATGGTGGGTATAGCGTCAAGGCGCCGCTGGTGTGGGGGACCACCACGGGCTCATCCAAGGTTGTGGTGGCCATCGTCGACACCGGGATCACCGACCATCCGGATTTGAACGCCAACGTCGTCCCCGGCTACGACTTCGTCTCGGATCCCGCCATGGCGAACGACGGCGACGGCCGTGACGCCGACCCGGCTGATCCCGGCGACTGGGTCGACCAGGCTGACATCGAGTCCGGCCGCTTCGGTTCCTACTGCGACTCCGATTGGATCGGCAACTCCAGCTGGCACGGAACCCATGTCGCGGGAACGATCGCGGCGATCCAGGACAACAAGTACGGCATCAGTGGCGTGGCACCAGGGGTGCGTGTCCAGATGGTGCGGGCCCTGGGCAAGTGCGGTGGGTACGACTTCGACATCGTCGCGGCGATCACGTGGGCAGTCGGTGGCCACGTCAGTGGAGTGCCGGACAACCCCACGCCGGCCCAGGTCGTCAACATGTCACTCGGGGGCGAGGGCATGTGCCTGAAGTCCTATCAGGACGCCGTCAACCTGGCCAACAGCCGGGGGGCCACGGTGGTGGTGGCCGCGGGCAACTCCGGCGTACCCGTCACGGAATTCGCCCCGGCCAACTGCTCGGGCGTAGTGGTTGCGACCGCGACCGGAAGCACCGGTCGACTGGCCTACTACAGCAACTATGGGGTGAATGCGGGGCAGGTAACGCTGGCGGCGCCAGGCGGTGACTTCAACATCGACAACGGCGTCTACTCCACGGCCAACAGTGGCGTCACCGTCCCGGGATCACCAAGTTTCCGACGACTTCAGGGCACCTCGATGGCTACGCCGCATGTCGCCGGGGCGGCGGCCCTGCTGTACTCCCTGGGCATGAGTGGCTCGGCGGTCGAGAAGTCACTGGTGCAGGCCGTGCAACCATTCCCAGCCGGCTCAGGTTGCACGACGGTGAAGTGCGGAGTCGGCATTCTCGATCTCAGCCTGCTCAGTAGGACTGCCCCGCCCAGTGCGCCCATCGACGTCATGCGTCTGCAGACGGGCGCCACGACGGTACGCGTCTCGTGGTCGGTGCCGCCATCAGGCCCGACGCCGTCGGGATACCTCGTCCAGGCGAGCACCGACGGTGGCACCTACTGGGTGGACACCGCCAAGGTCACCGACACATACGCTGACGTGACGCTCAAGCCCGGAATGTCCTATCGCTTCCGAGTGGCGGCGCTCACGCAGGCGGGACAGGGCCCCTGGTCACTCATCACCGCACCCATCGAGCTCTCGTCGTCGAATCCTCCGGGCGCACCGACGGCTGTCGCGGTTGTGCCCTCGAACGGACGTCTTGACGTCTCGTGGCAGGCACCCAGCGATGACGGGGGCTCCCCGTTGGCCAACTACGTCGTGACGGTGGAGCCTGGCCGGCACCTGTGCACGACCCTCAGCCTCACCTGTTACGTGGAAGACCTGGAGAACGGCCGTGAATACACGGTGACGGTCACCGCGTCCAATGACGCAGGGCTGACGTCGGCGAGTAGCGAACCCGTCACCGCAACGCCCTCCGCGACACCGGGCACCGTGGATCTGGTCACGGTGCGGATCAAGGGGACCGGCTCCAAGCGCACGGCTGTCATCACGTGGGCACCTCCGACGGACGATGGGGGCGCCGCCGTGGACGAATACCGCACCCGATGGAAGAAGGGATCCTCCTCCTACCGGTCCTGGTCCTCGACGACGACGCGCACCCTGAAGTTCCGGGTTCGCAAGGGTGCGACCTACCGGGTTCAGATCGCGGCGCATAACGCTGCCGGATACGGCAAGAGCAAAACCGTTCGCGTGCGCTTCTAGGCGGTGGCGGCGGCGCCTGCGAGACTGATCGTGTGATTCCCTACCGGCCCGAGCGGGTCGCCCCTGGTGATTCGAATCGTCGTGGCGTGGAGTTCCGTGACCGCATGGACGCACGACGAAGCGTCCGCGATTTCAGCGCGGAGCCAGTTCCAGCCGAACTCATCGAACTCGCGGTGGCCACGGCCAACACCGCGCCCAGCGGAGCCCACCAGCAACCGTGGACGTTCGTCGCGGTGAGCGATGCGGATACGCGCCATCGCATCAGGCTCGCCGCCGAAGAAGAGGAACGCGAGAACTACGAGGGTGGGCGTCTGCCTCCCGCCTGGCGTGACGCCATCGCGCCGCTCGGTACGTCGTCGGACAAGGCCTTCCTCGACGTCGTCCCCTGGATCGTGGTGGTGTTCGCGCAGAAGTCCACGGCGATGCCCGACGGGTCGCTGCGCAAAAACTACTACGTCAATGAGTCGGTGGGCATCGCCTGCGGTCTCTTCATCGCCGCGCTGCACTCGATGGGACTTGCCACGTTGACACACACACCGAATCCGATGGGATTCCTCTCCGAGATTCTCGACCGACCGGCCACCGAACGCCCCTACATTCTCTTTCCCGTCGGTTATCCAGCGCAGCAGTGCATGGTGCCCGATCTCGTCCGCAAGCCCCTGAATGAGGCCCTGATTCTTCGCTGATGTCGCTCATGGCTCCTCCTCAACAGGAGGGGAAGTCGGCAACGGGTGAGGCGCATGTGATTCCTGTGGGCGCAATCTTCCGGCTTACTGGGTTACCCTCGCCGGATGCGTCCGACGATGTCCCCTCGAGCCCGCGGGTCGGCGTTCACCAGTGCCGCGGCCGGCCTCGCGGCGGTATCGCTACTCGTTGCGGGACTGCTTGCCCCGGCGCGGGCATCGGGGCCGCCGTCGTCAGGAGCAACTCCGTCGGCAACGGAGACAGCCGGCCAGGAAGCGAACGCGCCCGCATCGCCCCGGCTTATTCCGCGGGGCAAGGTGGTCGACCCGCGCGCGGATACGACGCCGATCACCTTCATCGTGGGACTCAAGCGAGACAACGCCACTCTCACCACCGAGGCGACTCGTCGTGCCAACCCCGACGAGTTGGTCTATCGCGATTTCCTTCCGCTGGTCGATGCAGGCAAGGCCTACGGTGCTTCGTCCAAGACCTTGAAGAAGGCCCGCAATGCGGCCAAGCGAGCGGGCCTGAAGATCCAGATCGACCCCAGCCGACTATTCGCCCGGCTGACCGGCACGGCGGCCACCTGGAACGACGTACTCGAGACCAAGGTCGAGAAGAGTTCGGCGAGCCAGGGTGATCCCTACACGGTGTACACGGCATCCGTGAAGGGTCAATTCCCGCCGCCCCCCGCCGACTTCAGGTCCTCCACGACCGAGTGGCTGACCGTCTACGCGATCTATGAACCGCAGTTCGACAACGCCGGAGTGGATCAATCGGTCGTCAAGGAACTTCAAGATCTGCTGGCGTCACCCGGCTCGCCGCAGGCCTGGCCACGCAGCGGCGGCACATTGCCGAGCGGCACCTGCGATGCCCCCGCCCTGACATCCGGCAAGGTCTACGCACCGGGTCAATTGAGTACCGCCTACGGCGCTGACGGATTGGCCAAGAGGCGGATGACCGGCAAGGACACGCGTTTGGCCATCGTGTCACTCGGCGGCGGCTACAACGGTGCCGATCTTGAAGCCGCGGCGGACTGCTTCGGTTTCACGATGCCGCCGGTCAATGTCGTGACGACGAGCGGCGTCAGTGCGCCATTCGTCAACGCGAGTATCGAGACGCACCTGGATCTCATGACGTCCGCGGCGGTGTTGCCGAACGCAGAATCCATCCACCTGGTGGAGGCGGTCGATACGCTGGTCGGATTCGTGAATGCCCTGGCCACGACCCTGGATCTCGATGGCGCTCCTGCCGACGTCGTCTCGATCTCCTACGGCGCATGCGAGTACGACTACGCGAGTGGATCTGGCGCAGGGCCACTGATGTCCTTGATGGAGGACCTGCTGCGCATGGCCGCGGTCGTTGGCACCTCGGTGGTGGTGGCAGCCGGTGACAACGGAACCAGTACGTGCGCAGGCTCCGTTGCGGATCAGCCCACCGTGTCGTACCCGGCAAGTTCGCCCTGGGTCACCGCGGTCGGCGGGACCAGGCTCGCGCTGAACTCCGACAACACCCGTAAGTCCGAGGTCGTGTGGAATGACCTGCCCTTTGTCGGGACGGAGCCTTCCCCCGGGCCGGCCGGTGCCGGCGGCCCGAGTGCGTTCTTCGCTCGGCCTTCCTACCAAGGTGGCGTCACGCCCGTGGGGCCGCGCATGCTGCCCGACATTGCGCTCCTCGCCGACATCCGTCCGGGCTGGCCCATCGTGTACGGGGATCTTCTCGGCACGGTCGGGGGAACCAGCGGAGCCAGCCCGTTCTTCGCCGCTCACCTTGCGCTCATCGCCGCCAAGGAGCGCAGTCGGGGATACCCCGTGCTCGGCTTCGTCAACACGTGGCTCTACGAGGCGGCCGGGACGTCCACCAACCCGTTCTACGACGTGGTCTCAGGCTCGAACGCCGTGGAAATGACGGGGTGCTGCTCGGCGTACGCCGGTTATGACATGGCGAGCGGCCTGGGTGCTCCCTCCATGGACCTCCTCTATAGGAGCCTGCCCTCGCCAGCCGGGTGAGCCGCCGTACTCATCGGAGCGGGGCCGGCGGGCCGCATCAAGTGGCTTACACGCCCCGTTCAGCGCTGCTAGCGTCCCAGGAGGTGGCACTTCGGGGCCGAGTCACGGTTCGAACGACGGGAGGGGACACCATGCGTGGCAAACGAATAATGATCCTGACGGCGGGCGCCTTCGCGGCTGGCGTGTTGGCCCTCACCGGATGCGGTGGCGGCTCCTCCAGCGACAACACCGCCCTAGTGGACCAACTCATGAACGACATTGATGACGGAAGCATGGATGCCACGGTGAAATCGTGTATCCGGGATAGCCTGTCCGGCTACTCGACGGAGGACCTCGAACTGCTCGCGAACGGTGAGACAGATGCTGACATCCCGGCCGACCTTCAGGAGAAGGTCGTCACGATGATGATGACCTGTCTGGGCGACACCAACTAGGCGACGTCCCGCCTAGTCGATTCGGCGGGCCCGCAGCGTGTAGGTGAGGGGGAGGCGTTCGCGTCGCTCGGTCAAGCGCCATTCGCCGTGCTCGTCCTCGACCATCTTGCCCGGCAGTGCTTCCCACGGACAACTGTCGTGCTCAAGGAGCCATTCAAGTTCCATGCTGGCGTCCATCACCGCCATGACCGTCTCAGCTAGCCCATGGTTCCACGAGTGCGATCTCGCTGCCGCGAATGTCGTGTCCACCGGCAGGTAGGAACCATCGTGCTCGTCGGTGACTGGGTCGACCGTCTCGAAGTAGGGGTAGTCGACGACGAGTGCACCGTCCGTGTTCTCGTCGATGGTCCAGAGCATCGGATGCCCCTCGCGGATATGCAGGGTCCCTCCTGGTACCAGGAGGTCGTGCACGACCTGGGCCCAGCGGCGAATATCCGGCAGCCAGCACACGGCTCCGATTCCGGTGAACACCAGATCGAACCGCTCTCGGCCGAGCACCTCGGGCGCGGAATAGACATCGGACTGCACATACTGCACTGCCGGGCCCGCGGCCT
>JALQUH010000072.1 GCA_023263845.1 Candidatus Nanopelagicales bacterium
CCCTCAGACGGAGCTTGGGAGGTTCCCGCTAGGCCCTGAGCAGCAAGCCCTCCTTCATGCTCGCCCTGACAGGGACATTGCAGAAACGCGCTCCTACAGCGCATGGAATCCCGTAGGGGGCGGGGTAGACGAGTTCGGCAGTCGGACGGCGAGCCCGGCCTGGGCGAGGCGACGCTGGTCGATGGCGAGTGGAGCGGCGACTGCATCGTGGAATACATGCGCGCCGGCGAGGTCGTCGGCGTCGTCGGCGTCAATCGCACGAAGGACCTGATGGGATACCGCAAGTCCATCGGTCATGAATCGTGAACTCTGACCGCAACCGGGCGCTGGACCACGCCCGCGACCTCGTGGCCGCGGCCTGGACGGAGTTCGACACCGCTCGCGATATCCAGCCGCCGGTCTCCGCTGAGCTGCTCGCCACCCTCGACCTGCCGCTCCCCGAGCAGGGCATCGACGTCGTCACCGCCCTCGACGAGGCGGCCGAGGCCCTCGATCAATCCCTCGCGCAGGCCCGACCGCGCTACCTCGCCTACATCGGGTCGTCCGGCCTGGAGATCGGCGCACTCGCCGACCTGCTCGCGCACTCCCACGATCCCAACCTCGCCATCCACGCGGGCGCCGCCACCTTGATCGAAGCCCAAGCGCTGCGCTGGGTAGCCGAGTTTGTCGGTTTCCCCGCGACCGGCGGCTCCTTCACTTCCGGTGGCACCGTCTCCAACGTCACGGCACTCGCGGCTGCCCGGGAGCGTGCAGTCCCGGGAGCGCGACGATCGGGTACGCCGGTCAGCGCCGTGGCGTACTGCTCGGCCGATGCGCACTACTCCATCGTGCGCGCGATCGAACTGCTCGGCATTGGCTCGGACAACTTGCGCGCGGTGCCCATGGATGCGCACCGTCGGATGGACCCGGTCGCCCTAGATGCGATGGTGCGCGCTGACCTCGCGGCCGGACTCACGCCCATCGCCATCGTGGCGACCGGCGGGACGACACTCACCGGTGCGGTGGATCCGCTCGGTGCCATCGCCGACGTCTGCGCTGAGCACGGAATCTGGATGCACGTCGATGGCGCTTACGGTCTGCCCGCCGCCGCCGTGCTCCCGGAGAGGTTCCGTGGTCTCGATCGCGCCGACTCCGTCAGCATCGACGCGCACAAGTGGATGTTCGTGCCGAAGGCGTGCGGCATCGTCATGGTGCGCGATGAGTCCGCGCTGACGGCAGCCTTCGGTCACGAGACGTCGTACATCCCCGAGGCTGATGATGAGCCAGGGAGTCGCAACGCGGTCGACGTGACCCTGGAGTACTCCCGACCGCTTCGGGCGCTGAAGCTCTGGCTGGCTTTTCGCACCTACGGCGCGCAGTGGTTCCGCGACTCGATCAGTCGCACCCTCGACCATGCACAGGCACTCCATGCCATGGCGGCCGCACGCGGCTGGGAGGTTGGCCCCGACCCCGATCTGTCCATTGTGCTCATGCGCAAGCAGGGAATCGACAATGCTGAACTGGTCAAGCGCCTGCAAGACGACGGCCGCGTCTACATCTCCCACGCTACGGTCGATGGGGAGACCTGGCTACGCCCCTGCTTCACCAATGTGAGGACGACTGCAGAGGATGTCCGAGTGCTCATGGACGTCGCGGACGAAGTGAGTGGGAACTAGAACTGACCGGCGTTCCAGCTCTCGCGCAGCTCGTTGGACTGCGACCCGTTGGCCACCGTCCAGTACGTCATTTCGACCCGCGAGTAGGCGAACGACCACACCTCGGCCGGGTAGTCCGCTGATGACGACCCTGCGGTATCGACGGCGCGTGCGATGGCATTGGTCAACTTGATATCGAGGAACTGGACGTCGGACCCTCCCGCACGGGTCGTCCCTGCCAGTCGCACTTCACCCAGTGTCGTATCGGCAGCGAGTTCGCCCATGAGGGGGACGCTGTGCTTGCCCATCAAGGTGGTGACCATCAACATGCCCGACCTGAGGCTGGAACCAGCCGGCATTTCGTTGGCCCACGAGTAGGACAGTGCGTCGATCCACCGGTTGAATCCACGCGCCGAGGCGTCTCCGTCGATTCCATTCACTTTGAGGTAGAGCTTGGTTGCCATGACGGTCTCCTATCGCTGCGCGGTGATCGTGAAGAGGGCCGTGCCCTCGTTGCCAGGGGTGCTCGGGGTTTGCTGAGCGGTGTAGGCGCCGGATACGCCCGCGAACCTTCCGGTTCCACCGACGATCGCGTAGGCCCCGTGGCTCAGACCGCTGCCGAGTCCGATGAGCATGCTGTCGTCGAATGTGAAGAGATGAAGGTGAGCGCCACCGCCGAGCGGAACAGATCGGAAAGTGCCGACCACCGATCCATCCCGGATATCGCCCTCAGTGTGCGCGTCGGCCTCGCGGTCCGGGGCCGCCCCTGGCGCGCCAGGTCGGACCATGCGCCAGTCCGATCCCTGCCATACCCAGGTGCCGGACCCGGTCGATTCGTCAGCGCGAGCAACACCTCCGGAGACCGCCACTGCGCTCGCTCCGGCCGCCGCCGTGGCGACTCCGGTGACGAACGCACGACGACTCACCCCGCGTTCACTGGATGCAGACATCTCAACTCCTGCTCTTTCGGTTGTTTCTCAGCCATCTGCTGGATGAATAGGTGAAGCCGTTCTTGATAGTGCTCACGCCGCTGCGGCTACCCACGGCGATATCCACCCGCCCTGATCCCGCCGGAGCCGTCGCCACGATCGTGGTGGGCGACTCCAGATAGAACGCCGCAAGTCGATTGCCGAACTTCACATAGGCCAGTTCATCGAAGTTCACACCGGTGATCCGAACGAATGAACCAGGGCGGCCGGTAGACGGCGTGATTGAGATGATCTGCGGCACCGGTCCGGGTGGAGCCTCACCGCCGGGCGCACCACTGCCACCGTCGGGGGGCAATGCGCCAGGCACCGGTAGGACAAACTCGGCCGGATCACCGGGTCCGGCGGAGTTGACGGCCTTCACTCGCGCGACGTACACGCGACCTCGAGGGAGATTACGCAAAATCACCGACGGGTTCTTTGTCGTGAGTTCGAAGAGAGCCACTCCGTCACGGAGGATCGCAACCTCATAGCCGGTCACCTCACCACCAACGCCGGTGTCCGCCGGAGGCGCCCAGGTCACCCGCGTGCGGTATCGCTTGCCCTGCTTGTTCCAGGGTGAGTGGGTGAAGTTGCGGGGCGCGGACGCGGTCCCGCGCAGTGACGACACGCGCTCAAAGATGATCGGGAACGTGCCTGGGATCTGCTCCGACAGCACGGTAGCCGTGCCCACGAGTAGTTCCTCAGTAACGGCAGTAAGTGACAACTGTGCCGCGGTGGGCAAGCACATGTAGGCGGGCACGGGGCTAGGGGCTCCCACCCACCGCAGGACGACGCCGCAAGCGGTACCGAAGCTGGGGGCGACACCGGAGTAGGTATCGCCGGTCGGGTCAGTCTTGAGCAGTTCCCAAAACCCGCTCGGGCCGGCGGAAACCGTCAGTTTGGGGACTGCGCCGCTACTGAACTCCACGACGGAGGCGCCGTCAACGCCGTAGAGGGCGTTGGCCCCCGTCTGGGTGACCGTCATCTGCCACAGGCCATCGGTGGGCTCGACGGAGGCCGCGGATGCGGGAACGACTGTGAGCCCACCCATCGCCAGTGCAACGGTGGCCACCATGGTGGTTAAGGGCTTGAGCACGGTCATTGCAGGAGGCTCAATGTCGAGTCATCTTGGAACGTCATGTTGGGTTCACCGTAGCCATTGAGTCCGGATGCCGGCTCACAGCGACCGCCGTTGACGATATCTCCGTCGTTCCACAGTTGCCGCAGGCAGTTGCGCAGACCGAGCTGCCCCCAGTATCCGGGGTGGAAGGACTCGTTCTTCGTCGCGGCGCTGAGGTTGGATATGTCGATCTCTTTCATCCACTCCGACTTGTCCGAGGCGCCCTGACGCCGCCAGTCTTTCACCCCTTTGCGGTCCTCGGAATTGATCGAGTTCACTCGGAACACTGCCTTGTTGCACAACTCGTGACCCTTGAAGGCTTGAGAGTTATCCATGTGCACTATGCGTAATTCCGGCGCCCAGATCTTGGCCTCAAGTGCGGCCTCCATAACCGTCTCGTTGATGATCGGGAGCACAGTGCCCACGGCCCAGTTTGCGTCCACATCCCTCATACCACAGCCCCCGCGCGCCTGACGATAAAAGGGAATCGGCAAATTTGACTCCTTGTAGCGCATGTCTTGAGAACGTGCGATCGGGGCAGGGTAGAGATTCTGGACTAGCGTCCACTGGCTCTCCTCGTAGCCAGCGGCGCGCATGGCCCAGACGATCTCCTGGATCGCCGTCTTGACTTCGGCGCGAACCCGGTCCTGCCAGGTCTCCGATATGTAGCCGTTGAGCCGATCAGAATCACTACAGTTTCCGGCTCCCATGAAATTGAGTACGCACGAGGTGACGATGTCGGAGAAGTAGAAGTTGTTTCCCCCGATGGACAGAACAACCATCTTGACATTGTGGGTCCCGGCAAACCGCTTGAGCATTTCGGCCTGACCGATGGCCGGCCCAAAATCACCGAGATCAATATCACTGCGAATGACCCGGTCAATACCCGGCTTCCAGTAGCCCCCATCAAATGCCGACGTTGTGATAGCTCCACTGCAGGCAAAATTCATCGAGCGAGCGACGCCGATATGAATTAACGCCGCATTCGATCGGTGACAGCCTGCGATCGTCTCGCCGTCCTCGTCATCGAAATACGACCGCTCACCGGTATCCGTTTCCGCACGTGCATTTGGCAGAAAGTCAGTATTGCCAGCCCATCGCCCGCCTTCTCCCGAGATAAAGGAGTCACCAACCGAGACGACCCAGGCATCAGTCGAGTTACCCGGAATACGGACTGAGACTTCGAGCGGTTCCTGATCAAATTCGCCTTCGGAGCCCACCTGTACTCGGAACGTGTAGAGCCGGCCTGCTTTCAGTTTGCGTGCGGAAGCACCCTCCGTGCCCGTGACAAACTCGATGGAGCGCTGAGGCCGATAGTCGTCTGTCATGATCACCCGATAGTCGTCCCAAACACCACCGCACTCGGGCTCGTCCCAGGTAAGGCGAACGTGACGTCCGGACTTCTGGTTCTGCTTCACCGGCGACACCTGCAGGTTGGAGATGCTGTAGCACTCGTCAAAGTCCTGGGCGGAACTCTCTGCGAGGGCAGGTGCCGACAGTCCAGCACCCACAATGGTCATCGCTGCGACGGCGGTGATCAGCCGTCGCACTCGCCTGTGCCCCATTGTCGAACGCCTCACGTCAGATCCCGATGATGTCCTGGTGCACGAGTCGCTCGCCCACCATGGAAGCGATCGCCGTCATGGCGAGGAACGCCAGGCGCCGGCGATTGGCATGCGATTGCGGCGGCGTCATCGGTTCAACTCGCTACCACTTGCCTCACGCGACACGGGGTTCGCCGCTACCCCGGGGGCCTTCAGCGTCACGAGGCTGTAAGGGCTTGGACCCCACTGCTCACCTCCTGGGGAGTAGCCTCCTGGGGAGTAGCGAAGGGAGACGACATA
>JALQUH010000185.1 GCA_023263845.1 Candidatus Nanopelagicales bacterium
GAATACAGGGTGGGCAGGAATCCGATGAGCAAGGCAATAACGACCGGTCCGGTCATCGCGGCGAGGAAGTCGACGACGGTGACACTTCCGGTGGGTTGACCCATCACGCCAAGCGTGAAGAGACCCGAACCGGCCTGCAGCAGTGAGTCGACGATGCCGCCCTGGCTCACGCCGTAGATCATCAGGCCGTAGCCGACGAGGAATGACGCGAGCCACACGACCAGGGCCAAGATGATCCCCATCACGCCACTCCACGCAAGCGCGCGGTCACGTGAGGTGAAGGTGCGTCGCATGCGCATAAGAAGTCGGAAGACATTGTCATTGCTGCGGATGATGACTGCGTACAGCGACGAGACACGGTCGCGGGGGATGACCATCGTCCGGATCACGCTGGAGAACGTGAATCCGAGAATCAGTAGGCCGAGAATGAAGGGCAGGACTCGAACGACGGGGTCCATGGCCCCAAAGTCGACATCCAGCGTCCACACCATTGGAGTGAGCCTAGTGCGCACGCGGGCGATCGGCCGGGACTAGGCTTCAGCGGTGACCTGGGATTCGCAGACCGGCATCATCGTGGTGGGCGTCATTGCGCTCGTCGCGCTGGTGCTTTCGCTGCTCCTCGCCATGCGCACCGGTCGAATGAAGCGGCAGTATCGCGTGTTGTCTGCGGCGGACAGCCGCTCCTCCTTCGTCGAGGTGGTGGCCCGCAAGACCGAAGAGGTGCGGGAGTTGCGCGCAGATGTGGCTCGCCTGGCGGAGGAGCTGCGGGCGACCCAGGGTGAGTTGCACGAGGCCATCCGACATGTTGGCCTCGTGCGGTACGACGCCTTCGGTGACATGGGTGGCCGAATGTCGTTCAGCGTTGCGCTGGTCGATGACCACGGCAACGGATTCGTCCTCTCCGCGATCCACGCGCGCAGTGAGTCCCGCAGCTACGTCAAGGAGCTACGTGGCGGGATGGCCGAGGTGCTGCTGTCCCCGGAGGAGACGTCAGCCGTCGCGGATGCGGTGGCCAGCATCCCCACCCGCGGCTCCTAACTCTGGTCCGGGATCTCAACCCGACCCATGCCGGTGAAGTGTGCATCGGTCCAGGGCGTTCCCTTGACCTTGTCCTTCGTGACACCGATGCCGTAGTCCGAAGCGTGGACGACCTTGCCGTCACCGATGTAGATCGCGACGTGCGCGGCGCCGTTCTCGAAGTAGAAGGCCAGATCGCCGGGGACGGCGTTCTTCAGGGAGATGCGCTCGGTCTCCTTGTACTGCGCGCGGCTGTAGTGCGTGAGCGTGATGCCCACGGACCTGTAGGCATAGACCACGAGTCCTGAGCAATCGAAGGCATTCGGCCCCTCACCGCCGGCGACGTAGGCATCACCGATCTGATCGAGGGCCAGATCGACGACCTCGGAGCGGATGCGCTCCTCGGTCGCCCGGGTCTTTTGGGCCTTCTCCCGGTAGGAGTTCGCGGCCTGACGAGCGGCCTCGTCGTGGATGCTGCCCCGCTCGGGGGGAGCGTCCATCTGCGCCTGCACCCGGTCGTAGGCCTGGGCGCTGGAGACGGCCGTGGCCACGACGGCGGTGGTGGCACCGGTGGTCACCAGGGCGGTGATGGTTGCGGCGGCGAGTCCGCGTCGGATGTGCGTGCGCGTGGGTCGGCGCATGGTCTCCCTATCGCTCCGCCTCCACGGTGCCGGACCTCGTGATGCGTCCGGTGCGAGTGATCGCGCCGATTCAGCGGGCCGTCCGGTCGGGGCGGTTGCCCCGTGCGGCCGAACGGCTCAACGACCATGACACGGGCCCAAGCCCCCCAGCCAAATCGTCGTCCGGATAACGGATTGATAACGGCGCGTCACAGGTGTCACATAAGTCACACCGGCGTGGCTGCCATGAATGTCGCAGGAATGTCGCACAATCCGCGCCTCAGCGGCATTTATAGGGGGCGACGGAAGAGGTCGATCACCTGGTAGGCGTGCATGCCGAGGGACTCATAGAGCCGGGTCGCCCCCGTGACGTTGTCGCTATCGACCGCCAGGGCTGCCCCGTGGCGACCCTCAGCCCGAGCATGGGCGAAGGCCTCGGCCAGCAGCCAACGCGCAATGCCCAGACCGCGAGCCTCCGGCACGACCCCCAGGGTGCGCACATACGCCAGGCCCTCCTCGATGCGAGAGTCATCGACCAGGCACAGACCAACCGGCCCGCCATCCAACTCGGCAATCCACTGCAAATCTGGACGGGAGTCGCCCCTGGCGTCGAACCAACCGATCCAGTCCTCAAACGGCCGGGGCACGAAGCCGAAGTGGTCGCGGAAGGAGCGTTCGAAGAGTTCGTGCAGGAGCCGGCGGTCGGCGTCTCCGTCGACCACTCGAATACGCGCGCCGCGCGGTGCCGCCGGGGTGCCATCGGGTGCATCGATCTCGAAGTCGATGCGCATCCGCCAGAAGCGCCGCACGCCGGTGAACCCAGCGACGGCAAGGACCTCCTTGAGCAGGTGGTCGTCCTCGAACGCCGATGCCTCCATCTGCCAGGGTCGCTCCGCGAGGCGGGCGGTCGTCGCGACGGCACTGTCGACAAGGTGCGGCAGCAATGCCGCAGCGGCCGTGGGAACGGCGTACACGTTGATAAAGGTGCTCCGAGCTTCGGGCTCCCATTCCAGGAAGGACAGGCCGCAGACCTCCCCCGTGGAGTCGAAGACGAGCAGGCTCTCCTCGCGCAAGGTCTCCGGACTGCTCAGCAGTGAACGGACGGTCTCGCGCGGCATGTGGCTCGCGCCGAGGACGACGGTTTCCGCGGCACGAACCACACTCTGCGCGAGGTCGACGTCCTTGCCGTCGGGGAACTGTCCCGGTGACAGCGACAGACGACGCGTGGTGAAGCCACCGGGCATTGTCGACACAGTGCCTTCCAGAAGCGTCGTCAGTGCGTCGGAAGGGCGGCGATCCGACGGACGAGGTAGGACGAGAACCAGCCGGCGTACTTCGACTGCAGCGCTGGATCCCGCCAGTCGCTACCGGTGATGACCTCCCGGCACGTGGGGGCGCCGCAGAAGCAGCGAAACTCGTCGTAGTCGCTGGCGTCGCACATGGCGTAGTCGAAGGCGAGTTCCTCACCGGGCTCGATGTCACGCATCGCAATGAGCAACTGGCTGCCGAGGATGCCGCAGTTGGGCTCGCATGAGTGGTTGAGCATGTCGCCGGGCTCGGGTGTCTCTCCAGAGACAAGGAAGAGATCCTCGTCGACCTGGATCGAGCGCTGCTGGCGGTAGACGGTCATCCCAGCCAGCGTCGCGCGGTCGACGACCCAGCCGCCAAAGCCGGCCACGGTCTCGCGCGCGCGGATCCGTTGCCGGGCGAAGGAGCCGAACCCCTTCTCTCCCGCAGGACGAGCCTCCGCCTTGGCAGTCAGCCAGTTGTAGTCCATTGCACCTCCTTCGAGCATTGAGCAGCAGAGTGTGACATGTCCGGGCGCAGAGCGGTAGCCGCAGGCATTCAAATCCGTGCAGCCTCTAGCCTTGTCCCGTGATCGATCCCCGCCTGCTACGCGACAACCCGGAACTGCTGCGTGAATCGCAGCGCCGCCGCGGGGAGGCCGTCGACCTTGTCGATCGCCTCCTTGAGCTCGATGCTGCCCGTCGATCCGCCCAGTCGGCGTACGACGAGATTCGAGGCGAGCAGAAGCAACTGTCCAAGCGCATCGGACCGCTGCAGGGCGCGCTCAAGCGCAATCCGGATGACGCCGAGGCCCGCGCTGAGGTCGACGCCCTCATGGCGCAGGCGGGCGATCTGGCCGACAGGGTCAAGGCCGCAGACGCTGCGGCCGGCGAGGCTGCGCGCGTGGCCGAAGAAGCGTGGCTGGAACTGTCCAACATCGTCGATATGCGGTCGCCGGTCGGTGGCGAGGAGGACTTCGCGGTCCTCGAGCACGTGGGCACTCCGCGCGACTTCTCTGCAGAGGGCTTCGAGCCGCGTGATCACATCGATCTCGGAGAATTGCTGGGCGCTATCGACATCGAGCGTGCAGCCAAGGTGTCCGGCTCCCGCTTCTACTACCTCACTGGAGTGGGGGCCCTGCTCGAGTTGGCGCTGCTCAACCTCGCGATCGCGCAGGCAACGCGCAATGGATTCACCCCCGTCATTCCGCCGGTGCTCGTGGCACCGAAGGCGATGGAAGGCACCGGATTCCTCGGCCAGGCTGCCGAGAACGTCTACCGCATCGAATCCGACGACATGTACCTCGTGGGGACCGCCGAGGTTCCGCTCGCCGGCATGCACGCCGACGAGATCGTCCCCGCGAGTTCGTTGCCGATGCGCTACGTCGGTTGGTCATCCTGCTTCCGGCGCGAGGCTGGTTCCTACGGCAAGGACACCCGCGGCATCATTCGCGTGCACCAGTTCGACAAGGTCGAGATGTTCGTCTTCTGTGACCCGGCCGATGCCGAAGCCGAGCATGAGCGACTGCTCGGCTGGGAGCGCGACTTCATGGACGCCCTCGAGGTGCCCTACCGCGTCATCGATGTCGCCACTGGCGATCTGGGCTCAAGCGCGGCGCGCAAGTTCGACATCGAGGCCTGGATCCCCACGCAGGGCACGTACCGCGAGGTGACGTCGACGTCGAACACGACCGAGTTCCAGGCACGACGCCTGGGTATTCGCATGCGTGCCGGTGATGAGGTCAAGCCACTTGCCACGCTCAACGGCACCCTGTGCGCCATGCCGCGCGTCATCGTGGCGATCCTCGAGAACCATCAGCGCGCCGACGGCTCGGTCGAGGTCCCTGCTGCGCTGCGCCCCTACCTCGGGTGCGACGTCCTCGAGTTGCCATGACGCTGGCGTCGCGTGCGCGCGGCGCTGCCGCCCTCGTCATGGGCGCTGCACTCCTGGCCGCGTGCACGTCAGGTGCGGAGCAGGCTCAGTCCCCGTCCG
>JALQUH010000233.1 GCA_023263845.1 Candidatus Nanopelagicales bacterium
GGCACGGAAGAACGGTCGTTACCTGGGCATCGGAATCTCAACGATGACCGAACCGCTCGGAGCTGGCAATAGCCGTGAGTACGACATCTTGGGTATCAAGATGTTTGACTCTGCTGAACTTCGCGTGCATATGACCGGCAAGGCGATCCTTCGTACCGGCGCGAAAACTCAGGGCCAGGGCCATGAAACGACGTGGGCGCAGATTGTGGCGCACGAGCTCGGTATTCCCGCTGATGATGTCGTTGTTGAAGAGGGAGACACCGATACCGCACCGTTCGGAATGGGCACATACGCTTCGCGTTCAACCCCAGTTGCGGGCGCAGCTGTGGCGATGGTTGCTCGCAAGATTCGAGCGAAGTCACGCAAGATTGCCGCCCACCTTCTTGAGGTTTCAGAAGAGGACATCGAGTGGGAGCTCGGACGGTTCTACGTGCGCGGCAATGAAGAGCGTGGAGTCACGATTCAGGACTGCGCCCTCGCTGCGTACAGCAATGTGCCGGATGGGCTGGAGCCGGGCCTGGAGAACGTCGCCTACTACGACCCGCCCAACCTCACCTGGCCCTTCGCTGCCTACGTCTGCAAGGTCGAGGTGGACCCGCAGACGGGCGTCTGGGACGTGCTGAAGTTCGTGGCCGTCGATGACTGCGGCGTTCGTATCAATCCGATGATCGTGGAAGGTCAGATCATGGGTGGCCTCACCGAGGCGTACGCCATGGCGAGCATGCAGTACATCACCTTCGACGAGGAGGGCAACTGCATCGGATCGAACTACATGGACTACCTGCTACCCACGGCTTGGGAGACTCCTGGATTCGAACTTCATGAGGTCGTTACTCCCTGTCCGCATCACCCCATCGGTGCTAAGGGCATCGGTGAGTGTGCCACGGTCGGCGGCCCGGCGGCCTTCGTCAACGCCGTCATGAACGCGATCGAGCACACGGGTGTCCGCAACGTCGACATGCCGCTCATGCCGAACCGTGTGTACGAAGCGCTCCAGACGGGGCAAGACGTCTCCGGCATGCCGCCGGTGAAGGGAGAGTGACGATGAAACTCAATCAGTCATTCGACGTCCCGCAACCGGTCGATCAGGTCTGGGACTTCCTCGGCAACCTGCCGCTCGTTGCGGCATGCATCCCTGGGGCCGATCTGACGAACCAGGTGGGTGACGATGAGTATCACGGCGACGTCATCATTTCGGCCGGCCCGGTCAAGCTCGAGTTTGCGGGCCAGGTGAAGATCGCCAGCAAGGATGATGCCAAGAAGGTGCTTGTCCTCGATGGCGCCGGCGCAGATAAGAAGGGGCGAGGCAACGCCGAAACGCAGTTGACCATCGGGCTACAACCGCTCGGCGGGAACACTCGGGTGAACATCGGGATGGACCTGCAGATCTCCGGTGCGGCCGCCCAGTACGGCAGAGGCCTTGTCGCGGATGTGACCGGGGTTCTCGTGGATCAGACGGCCGGGTCAATGAAGCTCCGGCTTGCGGCCATTGCTGACGGTCGCGATCCCATGGCCATCGACGCTCCCAAGTCGGCCAGCGGCATCGCGATCGGTATCACGGCGTTCTTCCGCGCCGCAAAGCGCGTCTTCGCAAGGTTCTTCCTTCCCTACACCGCGGCTCCGAGCCGTTGATCAGGAGGTAACGCACATGAGTCTGTGGATGTGGGGAAACATCATCCTCATCATCGTCGTCGTACCGGTGCTCGTCGCCCTGCTCAATATGGTGCTCGGAGCTCTCGAGCGCATTCGTGGGGCCGCGGACGACACCCTCGCGGGAGGGGTGGCTCTCATCGGGGAGTTGAATACAACGCCCGATCTGCTGGCCACCACCGATGACGTCATCAAGGAAGTCGCCAATGGTGCGGTGCGGTACGCCGGACCCGTCTCGAAGCTACTGGGTTAGGGGTCGGACATGCCAGCAGAAGCAATAGTCACCCTCGTGGTGGGTGCGCTCATCATCGGCGCCGCGGCCCTAGGTCTCGCTCGAGTCATCGGACACCTATACGCCACCTCGAAGACCCTCGGCGCCCTTGACGGCGGCGTGCAGGTCATCGTGGAGAAAACGTCAACCGTCCAACCGGTGGTCAGCTCGGTCAATGCCAGCCTGGCACCTGTGCGCGACTTCGCGGAAACGATCTAGGAGGGCACGTGGACTTCACCGGACATGAAGGTTGGCTGATCGGGTACATCATCGGCCTCGTCGTCGTGCTCGTCGTCGTGGCGCTCGTCGTGCCCATCCTTGCGCTCGCCTGGAAGATTGGAAACCAGGCGGGCAGTATCCTCACCGGCCTGGAGGCAGCGGAGCGCAACACCGCTGGTCTTGCCGGCCTGAACGAGACCATCGCCTCGGCACTGGCGGTTATCGCCGGTCTGAAGCGCGGACGCGAGCGGCTGGGAGGCTGACATGGACGCTCAGGTTGAACAACTGTGGACCATGGCGAACATTTTGGGCTTGGTGGTGGTCGTCGCGGTGGCAGCGCTGCTGACCCTGCTGGTGATCTTCGTAGCCCGCATCCGCAAGCGCGTGGCCGCGATCAAGGCCACGCTCATTGCCGCGAAGGCCAACACAGCCGACACAGCGCTGATCACAACGACGGCCGGTGGCGTTGAAGCCGTCCTGAATGAGGGTCTGGAACACCATCTGTTCCTCGGACGAGTATTGGACAAGGTGCGCTCATGAGTTCACTCGCGTTGTGGTCAGTCATTGATGTGGTCCTGCTCATCGCGGGCCTTGCGATCTATCTGTTCATTGTGGGCACCCAGTTGAAGAAGGTCGCTGCCGATCTAGAGGAGTCCGCAGACCTGGTGTGGCAGATCCAAAAGGATGCCGAAGCGATCGAGCCTGGTCTGACTTCCATCAACACCACCGGTCGGGTCGTCGCGGGTGCCCTGCCTCTGCTGTACGGCATGGGGGAGGGCATCGTGGTCGGTGCAACCTTCAACCACGACGAGCACGTCTCAGAGGGTGTGGCTCGCCCGGCAATGGGTGTGCGTAGAACCCGCCTGATGGAAGCCGTGGGAGCCGACGTCGACTAGCGGCGTCACCCGTTCTAGGCCGTAGCGGGCCGGGATCCCTAGAGGGGGTCCCGGCCCGTTGTTAACGGGTCCGTCACCGGGGTGGCGTATTCGCCGATCCACTCGGCCTTCCAGGCCTTGTCGTACTTTTCTTCATTGCAGCTCGGGTTGTAGATGGCGATCAGTTCGCGGCTGATCTGCTCTCGGTGCGCGCGTGTTCCTCCGGGCACTTCCAGCCAGCACGCGTGAAGGTTGTACTTGCCGCCTGCGCGCTTGATCCAGGCGGCCGAGCGCGGATGCCGGAAAGGAAATCCTTCAGCGGCCAAATCATCAGCGTGACCCACGTAGATGACGGCGAATTCGCTGGCCTTCTCCTTCGCCAGAA
>JALQUH010000281.1 GCA_023263845.1 Candidatus Nanopelagicales bacterium
CTCAAGCCCGAATACGAAGAGGTGCAGCTTGGTACCGCCGAGGTGCGCGAGGTCTTCAAGTCCTCCAAGTTCGGCACCATTGCAGGTTCGCTTGTGCGGTCCGGCGAAATTCGTCGCAACACCAAGGCCCGGCTTGTTCGCGACGGTGCCGTGGTGGCAAACGACCTCACCATCTCATCGCTGCGTCGCTTCAAGGATGACGTTACGGAGGTGCGCGAAGGTTACGAGTGCGGTATCAACCTCGGCACGTACGGCGATGTGAAGGTAGACGACGTGATTGAGACCTATGAGATGCGGGAGAAGCCACGGGCCTAGGCCCTCGACCATCGAGGAGGAGTCGTGCCATCGGAAGCCCGAGCGCGCAAACTCGCTGAACGCGTACGCGAGATCGTCGCTGAGGCGTTGGAGATGAGGGTGAAGGATCCCCGACTGGGGTTCGTCACCGTGACGGATGCTCGCGTCACCGCTGACCTGCGCGAGGCGACCGTGTTCTACACGGTTTATGGCGATGACGAGGCACGCGCCGCCACGGCGGCTGCCCTGGAGTCGGCTAGGGGCGTGCTGCGCAGTGAGGTGGGTCGACAGACCGGTATCAAGCACACGCCGTCGCTGGAGTTCGTGCTCGACGCCGTGCCCGATACGGCACGCCACATCGACGAGTTGCTGCGCGACGCGGCCGAGTCGGACGCCCACGTGCATGAGCAGGCCGCGGCTGCGCACTACGCCGGGGATCCGGATCCGTACCGCCATCGCGAAGCTGAGGATGGGGACTAACCCACCCCGCGGGATCCTCGTCGTCGACAAGCCGGCCGGGCCTTCGTCCCATGCCGTGGTGTCCTGGGCGCGCAAGGCGCTCGGTACTCGCAAGGTCGGTCATGCCGGGACGCTCGATCCGGCAGCGACCGGCGTCCTCGTCCTCGGCGTGGGCGCCGGCACACGCCTGCTCGGTCACCTCGCCGGTGACGACAAGGAGTACCTCAGCACCTTCGTCCTCGGTGTGGGTACGACGACCGACGATGCCCAGGGCGATGTCACGGTCGAGCCTGGAGCTCTCATTGACCGCGCGCACCTGAGCGCGGCGATGCACGCATGGACTGGCGACATCATGCAGCGTCCGAGTGCCGTGAGCGCGATCAAGGTTGATGGCAAACGCGCCTATGACCTGGTGCGCTCCGGACAAGAGGTTGAGCTCGCGGCACGTCCGGTACGCATTGGCGCCTTCGAACTCCTCGACCTTCGGCTCGAGCGTGTGGTCACCGGACAGGGTGCCGACATCGACGTCACCATTGCCGACGTACGGGTTCTGGGAAGTTCCGGGACATATGTGCGGGCGCTCGCCCGCGATGTTGCGGCCGATCTCGGAACGGTGGGGCACGTGCGCGAGTTGCGGCGAGTGCGCTCAGGGGCATTCGGCATTGATGATGCGGTGCCGGCTGATGCCATCACGGCGGAGGGACTGGTACCGCTGGCGCAGGCCGCGTCCCGAAGCCTGCCGTACGTCGCCGTACCGAAGGAGTCGGTGCGTTCGATCCGTCACGGCGTGCAGATCCCGTGGCCGCCGGAACTCCCAACGCAGGGGGCGGTCGCTCTCGTGCACGGGGACGATCTGGTCGCGCTGGCGGAGGAGCGTGGCGGTCGCGCCCGCTATCTGGCTGTCTTTCCTCCGGTCGCTTAGCGGGCCAAGGTGCCGTGGGCGGTGTCGGGGGAGAGGTCCTCGACCAGGATGCGTGCCCACACATCGCAGACGGCCGGGAGCGGGAAACTCGCCTCGACCTGGTGACGTGCCTGCGCCGCCGTGGCCGCCCACTGCCCGCTGGCGACAGTGTCGTGGATGGCTTCGGCGGCAATGACTGGGTCGGCATGAATCCAGCGCGTGTCGTAGATCGTGTCAGAACCCGGCCAGGGCAATAGTGCAGGAATAGCGCCAGACGCCATCCCCTCCGCCGGCGCGAGATGGAAGCTCTCGTCATCCGACGTTGACAGGACCCACCCCACACGGCGCAGCCATGCGGGCACGTCGCCGCCGAATCCGTCGAAACTCACTGACCCTCGGATCGTCGGGTCGGCATGAATACGCTGGAAGAGCTGCTCGGCGGCGGCTCGCTCCTCCTGCTTGCGCCAGATCCACCAGTAGTCCCACGGCAGTTTGGACTTCACGGCGAGTCGGTAGCGCCGATCTCGACGACGGAGCCGTGACAGAATTTCCAGTCCGAGATCGGGTCGTTTCCGGTGTGGGGAAATGCCGATCATGCCGAGAGTGAACTGCACATCACCGATCTTGGGGCGGTCGAACTGCTCGACGTCGACCCAGTTCGGGATGACGACGATCCGCTCGCTGGGCCAGCCGGTACGCTCGCCCGTGAGTTGTGCGTAGAACGGGCTGACGCACACGACCTGATCGACCGCATCAATGCGGACGTCGGCGAGCCATCCCGCGTCAAGTTCGAATCGGTGTAGGCGCACGATGAGTCGCTGACCCTCGCGCTTGTGGCGGCTGTACCACACGAGGTTGGGGCCGGCCCACTCGCAGATGATGACATCCGCCCACTCCACCATCTCGCGGCTGCGTGCCTCGTCGTGGCTGGCGAGGGCATCCCAGTGGTCAAGGCGCACGTCGAGCTCGGGCAGCGCCTCGAGGTGCTCTTGGATGCGGGTGAAGAACTTCAAATCGTGGCTGACGACACCCACCTTCAGTGGTGTACGGCCGGCGAGTGCCGGCGGTGCGACCGGGAGCGCACGATCGATCAGATGGCGCATGCGGTCGACGGAGGCGGCCATCGTGTACGGCACTACGGCACTCTCGAGGTCGGTCCGGGCCATCTCGAGGGCGTTCGGATCGGCGATGACACCGCGGCACGCGGCGACGATGTCCTCGGCGCTCGCGACGTAGAACGGGTAGTCCTCGCCGATGAGTTCGACATGCATCGGCGTTCGATTGACCAGTACCGGCACACCGAGAGCCCCGAACTCCAGCACCTTGGTGGAAAGTTCGAGGCTCGCGTCCATCCGGGGATCGCGCCAGGACATTCCGAGGTCCGCGGCAGCGGTGAGTTCCATCGCTTGCTGACGAGGCATACCACCGTGCCAGATGACCCCCGGTGAATTCTCCAGCGCGGCTCGCATCCGTCCGGCCCATTCCGGGTCGTCCGGGACGTCGTGGATCTTGTCGCCGACCATGTGCAATTCGGCCTCGATACCGACAGTCGCGAGCATGGAGGGAATCTCGGTCATCGGCAGGGTGTTCCACAGCGGCGCGAATTTGCCTGTGTAGACCAGGCGCAGCGGCCGCACCTGTGCGCCGTCCACGCTCACCACCGATCGTGCGGGAAGGTCGAAGGTTGGCTCGGGTACGACGGGACTCCACAGCACCGAACGGCCGCAGGCCGCTGGCACGCTTGACTCCAGGAGGCAGCGCAACTCCTCGGTCTGGCACATCATGTAGCGACTGGCCGTCACGATCGTCTGCAGCCGATCCACCTGCTCGTCGTCCATGGCGAGCGGATCCTGGGCGATATCGGTGAGGTAGGTCCACAACCGGCCCCTGAGGATGCCGCTCGCGGCGGCCGCGCTCACAAAGCGAAGCCCGCGCACGACAACGAAGTCGGCACGCTGCTGGGCGTCGAGGCTCTCCAGATATTCGACGGCGCGGTCGGGGGTGAGCGGCGTGCCCGCGTTCGATCCGTCGAACGGATCCACCACGGTGACACCGGGCATGTCGCGCAGCGGGGCGACCAGTCGGTCATTCTCCACGGGTGCCTTGAGCAGTACGCGTACGTCGACGCCGCTGCGTGACAGTGCCTCGCACATGGACTGAACCCAGATAGCCGACCCATCAAGGATGTTGAGATTGACGTCGCCGTAGACCAGCGCCCCGCTCATGTCGTCCTCCACAGGACTGAGTCGTTCTGTCGGGGGAGGGTGGGCAGGTCGGCGAGGTGTTCCACGAGCAGATCGAGGATTCCATGGGGATCCTCCAGATCGACCTGGCGCGCGATGTACGGCGTGGTGACCGCCATGCTCAACAGTGTGCGATCGCGGAGGACCTCTTCAGGAAGCGGTGTGGTGTCGATGCCCTCGCCGCGCAGCAACGCCTTCGCGCGATCGGTGAGTGGTACACGCGTGACGATCTCCCGCGGCCGCCAGGTTTGCAGGAGGATCTGATCGATGTCGGGGTCGTCGCCCACGACCAGGGCAACGTCCCACACTGCGCGAGGACGCGCTTCGATGTCGAGGCGATCGGCAAGCACAGACAACTGCACCGGCGCCGATGCGCCCAGCATGATCGCGCGCAGCACTGCACGGCGTTGTTGGTCGGACATGGGTCGTCGAGCCTGGTCGAGTGCCTCGTCCAGGCCCTGGGTGCCCTCGGCGAACAGTGCCGCACCACGCGCATCGCCCTCGGTGCGCAACAGTGCACTCAGGTCCGCGTCGTGCCCTGTCACGATCCGTCGGCCCGAAGCCAGCAGTCCGAGGGTCACCGGTGTGGCACCGAGAGTCGCACCGGCCACCCACATCGGGTCACCGAGCCCGAACGTCGAAGCTGTGACGGCATCCCGCAGGGCAAGGGAGCGATGCAGGCGGGGGTCGGGGGAGCGCACCGCGCGATCGCCGAGTTCTGCGAGTGCGGCAGCCCGCATATCCCGTTCGAGCGGCGTACCGGCCGGTCCCTGCCAGTCGACAAAGACGCCAGCGTCGCCCGGCACCTGGCCGAACTGCCATGCCGCAGGATCTATGCCCGGATGCCACGGGTCATCGCGACTCGACCCCGGCCCGTCGACCACGAGATCGCAGCGCTGCGCCAGTTCAGTGAGGAAGACGGTGTGCGTCGGCGAAGTCGAACGCAGCAGGACGACGGGTCGCCCCTGGGCATGAGCGGCGTCCACGAGCGCCGAAGCGGCGCGAAGTCGATCCACGGCTGCAGGGTTGCCGAGGTACTCCCACGTTTCACCGGGCAGAGCGGCCGCCGTGTCGATGACGACGATGTCGGCATCGACGGCCTCGACGAGTGCGGGGCCCTCGTGCGGCAGGGCACTGCTGACCGCTGCATAGGGCTGCCACGCGAGCATCGTGCGGTGCGACAGTGCTCCGGCGATCGCGAGAGACCCCTGAGCGGCGGCCGCCACGGATGTGCGGGGGATCAACAGGCGAGGCGCGTCGAGGTCGAGGACGTCGTCGCGCCGTCCGCGTGACGGCGTCGAGGACGGGGGCGTGCTGCGTCGAGACCGGCGTAGTCGCCAGATGCGCCACAGATCACGCGGCAGCGTCAGCAATCGCTTCGGGCTCTTGGCCGCGTTGACGAGAAGGTTGCCGACGACATACGACGCGCTGCGCTCGGCTCGGTCCAGGGCGCGCTCGGCCCGCTCGGCCCGCGCCTGGGCTCGGCGCAGATCGTGCTGCAATCGAGCAACCTGATTGCGGGCCGGCGCTTCGGGTGGCGCGGAGAGTTCGTCGACGGGGCCCTCGGTCATTCGCGGCCGCGTTCGTCGAGCCAGTCCAAAATCACCTCAGCGATGCGCTCACCAGCGTGGCCGTCCCACAGGGGCGGACGTCGATCGGTGTCGACCGACTCGGCAAGGACCTCATCCAATTGCTCAATGAGCGTCGCCGCCGAGGCGAGACGGTTGGTGCCGTGGGTGATCGTCACCGGACGCTCGGTATTCGGCCGCAGCGTCAGGCAGGGCACACCGAGAACCGTCGTCTCCTCCTGTACTCCGCCGGAGTCGGTGATGACGGCACGGGCTCCACGGACAAGGGACATGAAGTCGAGGTATCCGAGGGGCTCAACAACGTGCACACGCGGGTGATCGCCCATGCCGAGGGCCTCCAGCACACGTCGCCCGCGCGGGTGAAGCGGGAGGACGATCTCAGAGCGGGCCGCCGCCGTGTGAACCAGGGCGACGAGTTCTGCGGCGGACTCAGGATCGTCAACGTTGCCGGGTCGGTGCAGCGTGGCGACAAGGTAGTCCTCGGGCAGCCCCAGATCGGCGCGGGCCTTCTGCGAATCCAGGCGGCTGAGATTGGCCAGCAGCGTGTCGATCATCGGGTTGCCGACGAGGTGGATGCGGTAGGCCGGGACACCTTCATGGGCCAGGTGAGCGATGGCATCGGGACTGGTGCACAGGAGCAGATCGGCCAGCCGGTCGGTGACGATGCGGTTGATCTCCTCCGGCATCGACATGTCGAAACTGCGCAGTCCGGCCTCGACGTGAGCTACCGGGATCTGCAGCTTGGCGGCGGCGATGCTCGCTGCCAGCGTGGAGTTCACATCGCCGTACACGATGACCATGTCTGGTCGGGTCTGCAGCATCTCTGTCTCGAGTCCGACCAGGATCGCGGCCGTCTGCTCGGCGTGGCTGCCGGAACCGACCCCGAGATTGATGTCCGGCCGCGGCAGATCCAACTCGCGGAAGAAGATCTCGGACATGCGGTCGTCGTAGTGCTGGCCGGTGTGGACGAGGCGTTGCCGGGCACCTCGTCGCGCGAGGGCAGCGATAACGGGAGCGGCCTTGGGGAAGTTCGGGCGAGCACCGGTGACGTGCAGCAGGGTCATCTCGGCCTTCCCGTTGCCTTGTCCTGTGATCAGCGCTCCATGGGACGCAGGCGTCTACTATCCCAGACGGGAAGGTGGTGATGGCTACGCGCGGGCAAGACCGGCGTGCCCAGACCGCACCGGCGTCGAAGCATGGGCCGGAGCGGTCGATCGATGCTGTCCAGCGGACCCTGCGCCGGCTCCTGCCGTCGCTTGCCCATCTGCCGCTCGCGACCTCTGGCGCCGTACGCCGTTTCGCTGATGATCCGGCCCGCGGCCGGGCCGCCCTCGAGAGAGCTGTCCCCTCCGTCGGGAGACGTCGCTCCGGTGATGATCTGCCTCTCGTCGCGCTGGATCGCGCGGTCGCCGAGGACCGATACGGCGTCGCCCGTGAATTACTGGACCGGATCGCGCCGCAGGATCCTGCCCGCGGGGGTGCCGAGCTCGCTGTCGACCGGCTCGCCGGGCATCTGCATCGGGTGGCGGAGTCGGCGACGTCGGACGCGCGCGGTCGACGAGCCGTCCGCCGAGCCCGCGCGGACCTACAGGTGCTGGGCTCGCCGCTGCCCACGTGGTGCGCGCAGCCGAGTGAGCCTCGCGGTTCGAAGGAGCCGCGCATCTTGCACGTGGTGACGAACTCCCTGCCGCGCGTACAGGCTGGTTCGACGATCCGCACGCAGCGAATCGCCCGAGCCCAGCGCGATGCCGGGTGGGATGCCCAGGTCGTGACCCGACCTGGCTACCCCGTGACGCGGGGTGAGGCGTGGGCGCGGGCCCGCGAGGAGGTCGACGGGGTCACCTACCACCGGCTGCTCCCGTGGATCATGCCGGACGAGCCCCGGATCCCCGAGGTCTACGCGCGGGAACTCGGTGCCCTGGTGGACCGGCTGCGGCCGGAAGTGCTCCACGCGGCCTCCGATCAGGTCAATGCCCGAGCTGCCCTCGAGGTGGGGCGACGGGCCGGTCTGCCGGTGGCCTACGAAGCCCGCAGCTTCTTCGAGGACACCTGGCTCGGTCGCCACGGATCCGATCCCACCGCCGACACATATCGACTCCTGCGCGATCGACACACCGAGATTCTGCTGAGCGCGGACGTCGTGACCACGCTCGGTGAGGCGATGCGTGAGGAGATCATCGCCCGCGGGGTGGCGCCCGACCGCGTCATCGTCGCCCCCAACGCCGTACCGGCGCCGTTCCTCGCCCTTCCGGATCGGCCGAAGTCGGCCGTGCGCGAAAGCCTGGGGCTGCCGGCCGCTGATCTATGGGTGGGCAGTTTGGGCACACTCAACCCCGACGAGGGCTTCGACACCCTCCTGCAAGCTCTCGCGAGACTGCGCGCCGATGGTGCAGACGCGCGCGCACTCATCGTGGGTGATGGTCCGGCGACGGCGGACCTGCGGGAGCTTGCCGGTCAACTCAACGTGCCGGTCGTCATGCCTGGCCGGGTGGCCGTGGCCGATGTGCTGCCCTGGTACGACGCACTCGACGTGTTCGCCTTCCCGCGGCATGACACCGCGTTGAACCGATTGGTGACCGGCCTGAAGCCCGTCGAGGCGCAGGCGCGCGGGATTCCGGTGGTTGGTAGCGATCTGCCCGCGGTGCACGAGGTCCTCGGTCCCGGCGGCGCCCTCGTGGCCCCTGGGGACGTCGAGGCCTTCGCCACCGCCCTGGCCGGCCTGCTCGGGGAGTCCGTCCGGGCCGAACGGGGAAGGGCCGCCCGTGACTGGGTGGGGCAGACACGCACGTGGCCTCGCGTCATGGAGGCCTACCGGGCCGCGTACTCTTTCGGAGGTATCAGCGCCGCCTGAGGGCGGGGCCGGCCGAGTGTGGCCGCGCGGCGACGAAGGATGGATATGGCACGCGATCTCGTGGTCATCGGGCTCGGCTATGTCGGTCTGCCCCTCGCCCAGGAGGCCTGCCGATCCGGCCTGATCGTTACGGGCCTTGACGTGTCCGAGCACGTGGTCGCCGGCCTCAATGCGGGCCGATCCCATGTCGATGACCTGTCCGATGCCGATATCGCGGCGATGGCCGACGCGGGCTTCACCGCCACGACGGACGCCTCGGTCATCGCCGATGCCGACACGGTCGTCATCTGCGTACCGACTCCGCTCACCCCGGAGGGCGGTCCCGACCTGGGAGCGGTCCTTGGCGCGACGCGGTCCATCGCGGCCCATTTGCGACCTGGACATCTCATCGTGCTGGAGTCCACGACCTACCCGGGCACGACCGATGACGAGGTTCGCCCAGTCCTCGAAGCCGGTGGGCTCGTGGCAGGCCGCGACTTCCACCTCGCCTTCAGTCCCGAGCGCATCGATCCGGGCAACCCGGTCTTCGGCATGCGCAACACGCCCAAGGTGGTCGGCGGTCACACGGCCGCGTGCACTGACGCGGCCGCCGCTTTCTACGGGCGATTCGTCGACACGGTTGTCCCCGCCCGGGGCACTCGCGAGGCCGAGATGGCCAAGTTGCTGGAGAACACCTATCGGCATATCAACATCGCCCTCGTCAACGAGATGGCGCGCTTTTGCCACGAACTTGATATCGACCTGTGGGACGTCATCGCGGCAGCCAAGAGCAAGCCCTTCGGATTCCAGGCCTTCTACCCCGGGCCAGGAGTCGGGGGACACTGCATCCCGATCGATCCGAACTACCTGAGCTATCAGGTGCAGGCCAAACTCGGCTACCCGTTCCGCTTCGTGGAGCTGGCGCAAGAGATCAATGCGGGCATGCCGACGTACGTCATTCGTCGGGTCCAGGACATCCTCAACGAGGACGGCAAGCCCCTGCGTGGTGCCCGCGTGCTGCTGCTCGGGGTGACCTACAAGCCCGACATCGCCGATCAGCGGGAATCACCGGCCAAGCCCATCGCCCAACTCCTTCGCGACAAGGGGGCGATTGTGGAGTATCACGATCCGCATGTCACCGCCTGGCGAGTCGGAGGCGAGACGCTCGCGCCGGTTGATGACCTCCAGGATGCTGTTGCCATGGCTGACCTCACCGTCCTGCTACAGAACCACAACTCATACGACGTTGCGGGTCTCGTGGCGAGCTCACGCCGATTCTTCGACACCCGCGGTGTCACTCGAGGTGACGAGGCGGTGCGGCTCTGATCGACGGAGGACAGCAAACCGAAGCGAGCGCCCTCGCCGTGCCGGCGGAGCAGCTTGCGCGGGAGGCAGGGCTCACCCGGGTCAACAGCCGGCCTCCCTTCTTGGCCTACCTCCGTTCGCTCTGGCAACGCCGAGCGTTCATTCGCGCCTTCGCCAAGGCCAGTGTCGACAAGCAGAACACCAAGAGCCGACTCGGCCAGTTCTGGCAGGTGATGGACCCGGTCCTCACCATGGCGCTCTACTGGTTCCTCTTCGGATTTCTACTCGGCGGTCGCGGCAGCGTGGAGAACTACACCGGCTTCCTTGCGGCGGGCGTCTTTAGCTTCGCCATCATCCGTCAATCGATCACGGCCGGATCTCGGTCAATCTCGGGCAACGAAGGACTCGTGCGCTCGATCCACTTCCCGCGTGCCGTGCTGCCCATTGCCGTGGTGATGAAGCAATTGCGCGTGTTCTACTACGCCATCCCGATCATGGTGGTGATCTTGCTCATCACCGGCGAACCGATCACCTGGCGCTGGCTGCTTGCGCCCGTCGGCCTACTCCTCATCGTCATGTTCTCGCTCGGCATGGCGTTGATCATGGCGCGCGTCATCGCGACGGTGCAGGACGTCTCGGAAATCCTGGGATACCTGCTGCGTATCTGGGGATACATGTCCGGCGTGATGATCCCGATTGCCGATCGCCTGAGCCGACTCGGCTTGCCGCCATGGGCCGTGTTCTTCATCGAAATCAATCCCGGCACCGTCTACCTCAACGTCATGCGCGACGCACTCATGGCGTCGTACGACTCGCCAGGTGGCGCCTTGAACTGGGTCCTCGCGGTGGTCTGGGCCGTGGTCATGCTGCCCTTCGGGATGTGGTTCTTCTGGCGTGCGGAGGATCGCTATGGACGAGGTTGACGAGGACCTGGAGATCGACCTCAGCGAGGAGGCCGACTTCAGCGACGTTGCACCACCGCGCGACAACGACCCCAATGCGCCGATCAAGGTCGTGGTTGACGACCTGCACATCATCTATCGCGTTTGGACGGCTCCCGATCAACCGCTGGAGGACTCCGCGTCGCTGTGGCAGCGCATGCGAGCGCGGCGGCCGGTGTCGAGCAAGCGGGAGGTTCATGCCCTGCGGGGCGTGAGCTTCGTCGCACGCCAGGGTGAAGCCGTCGGAGTCATCGGCAAGAACGGCGCCGGCAAGTCGACCCTTATGCGCGCGATCGCGGGCCTGCTACCGCCCAATCAGGGCGTGGTGTACGCCGACGGACAGCCGACCATGCTCGGGGTCAGCTCAGCGCTCATGCAGGCGCTCTCGGGGCTGCGCAATGTCGAGTTGGGCCTGCTTGCTCTTGGACTGACGCCAACTGAGGTCAAGGCACGCATCCCCGACGTGATCGAGTTCAGCGGTATCGGCTCGGCGATCCACATGCCGATGAGCACGTATTCATCGGGTATGTCCGCGCGACTGAAGTTCGCTATCGCCTCGGCGGTCACGCACGAGATCCTGCTGATCGACGAGGCGTTGTCCACCGGTGACGGTGAGTTCGTCAAGCGATCGAGTCAGCGCATTCAGCATCTGCGCGACGAGGCGGACACGATCTTCCTTGTGAGCCACTCGATGGGCGCTATTCGTTCGGCGTGCAATCGGGTGCTGTGGCTCGACGAGGGGCGCATCATCGCCGATGGCCACCCTGAGGACATCATTCCCGAGTACGAGGCGCGCTTCGGTCTGAAGTCGAAGAAGGCGATGCGAGAACGGCGTAAGAAGCGCAAGGAAGCCAACGAGGAGGCCACGGCCGAACTCGCCGCGCAAGAGGCCGCTGAACTCGCCGCAGAGGCGGGCGCGGGGAACTCGCCGGTAGTTCCGTCTGCCGCGCCCGTCCGTGGTGACGGCTAGCCATGCGCGTCCTCGTCGCGTGCGCTGTTCATGATCCGCGCGACGCGCGGATCGCCGAACGTGAGATCGGTGCGTTGCTCGCGGCCGGACATGACGTGACCCAGGTGGGTCCGTTCGCGGCCTACGGGGCCACACCCACGGCGGGGGTCCGCGCCGTCGACGTCCCTCGCGCCTTCGGCCGACGTCGACTGCGGGCCCTGCGCGCTATGCGCGCGGTCCTACGCGAGGAGGCTCCCGACCACGATGTCGTGATCCTGCACAGCGTCGAGGCCGTCGCGGCGGCGACGGGCATGCGACATCCGGCGGTCGTCTGGGATGTCCACGAGGACACGGCGGCGTCGCTGAGCTTGAAGCCGTGGCTGCCGGGCCTGCTGCGCCGCCCGACCGCGTCTGTGGCGCACGCGGGGGAGTCCCTGGTCGAGCGTCGGCGTCGGCTGCTACTCGCCGAGGCGGCCTACGCCGATCGCTTCGGTGGGCGACACCCGGTGGTCCCCAACACTCCAGTGGTGCCCGAGGTGGTCAAGCCAACCGAACGCGGTCGGGCCGTCTACGTCGGGAGTGTGACGGTCCCGCGCGGCGGAGACGACCTCATCGCTCTCGCGCAGCGCCTGGACGGCGTTCGTCTCGAGGTTGTCGGCCCGGCTAGCGGCGAACTCGCTGATCGGCTGCGCGCGGCGGAGCGGCGCTCAGTTCTGGAGTGGGCGGGCTTCGTTCCTAACGACCGGGCACTGGCTCGGCTGGAGGGCGCGACCGCGGGGCTGTCCCTGCTGCATGACGAGGCCAACTACCGCCACTCGATGCCTACTAAATTGCTGGAGTATCTGGCTCGCGGGGTGCCGTTTGTCTCCACCCCGCTGCCGCTTGCGGTGGATCTCGCCGAGCGAAGCGGCGGCGGTCTCATCGTGCCCTTCGGTGACATCGACGCTGCGGCCGAGGCCGTGCGGGCCTTGAACGATGACGACGGACGCCGTCAGGCCATGGCCGAGGCCGGACGCAGGTGGGTGCGCGAGCATGCCAACTGGAGTGTGGATGGTCTGGAGTTTGTGCGTCTGCTGGAGTCCTGGTCGCGGTAGCGGTCGGTTGCGGTTGTGCGCTGCGGGTGCGGGTTTGCGGCATTCTGGGCGCACACTCCGGGTGATGGGTAACTAGTCCTCGTCGTCGCTGTCCTCATCGGCTGACGGTATTTCGCCGCGGCGCTTGCCAAGGAGGTACGCCGCGGATCCGGCCGCGGCGGCGACCGACTCCGCGCCGGGCACCCCGTCGGGGCCCTCAGGGCTGACGGAGAGGTCAGCGAGGTCGCCGTAGACGGTCACGCCCGTGGCGGCCAGATCCGCGACGTCTTCCTGCGCCCACTGGGAGACCTCGGGCATCACGTCCGCGGGCAGTCCGAGCCGCCCGCCGCGATCCGGGCGGTCGGTCCAGCCCCGCCGAATGAGCGCACGATGCATCGCGCGCACGTTTCGCCGACCCTCGCCCGAGGCTCGCGCCGCGAGGTTCAGGCCATAGATCGCGAAGCTCTCCGCCCCGGTGAGAGAGACGTTGGCCTTGTCCTCCGGCACGTCAGGTGGCTCCGCAGGCAACGCGGGGACAGCCACCGCGGCGGTGAATCGCTGCCACACCAGGTGCGCGCCACCGCCTTGCGCCGGCACGGTCACCACCGCTACCGAACGCGCCCCTGCGCTGCGCCAACGGCGCACGAGCTCGCCATATCGGTAGGCGCGCCAGAAGCCGCGGCGTAGTTCCTCCCTGTGGCGACCGGACTCCCGCTCCTCGGCGCGCAGCCGAAGGTAGTCGGCGTACGCCTCGTAGTTGCCGTTACGCATGTGTTGCTGCCACGAACTGGGCAGAATGCGGGCGAGATCGCGGGCCGTGATGACGACGTCAACCGGTGTCGGCTGTAGGGCCTCGATCACCGCCGCCGCACCGTCATCGGTGAGCACGGACAGGGCCTCCGCGGACAAGATCACATCTTCGGACGCTGCCGTGACCGCGGTCATGAGGGAGTTGGCATCGGTGCCGTCCTGATGAGTCCAGGCGTCCGGCTGTAGACCGATGCCGCCCGATGCACGCGCCAGGTCGATCAGACCTGGCACCTGGTTGTGATCGACGCGACCGCGCGTCTCGATGGGATAGATGGACCGATCGAGGCGACCGGACTGCACCAGGATTTGAAGCGCTCTTTGCAGGTACGTCGTCGCCGTCTTGCGCGGTCCAATGTGCAGGACGACGCGGGATGCCATAGCCCTACCTCAGCGGCCAATGCGCCGTCGAACGGCAGCGACGAGGTCCGCAGGCCGCTGGTCGTCCCGGCCGAGGCAGTAGGCCCCGGCAACTCCGCAGACGGTCGCCGCCGCCCACAGCAGGGACGACGATCCACGATTGCGCCCTGCACTGACCACGGCAGCCAGCGACAGGACACCGGCGGCGGCGAGCGGCAGGAGAGCGGCGGGCATGTCGCCAGCATCGCCGGAGATGCGGGAGGCACGATCGTCGGTGCTCGCGTGCTTCGGCTGGTATTCAACAGGCTCACGCAGGTCGAGGGTCTTGCGCTTGCCGACCGCGGTCTCAACGGTGTATCCGTGCTCCACCAGCCAGCGCCCGCCCTCTGCCTCGATGGCCACGAGCTCCTCGTCGGTCAGCGTGTCGCGCCAGGCACCCTCGCGTCCATCGGTGATGTGGTTCGACGTCACACGAAGGTCATCATCGACACCGTGGGCCTTGGCTGCCACGGCGCGCTTCTCCTGCGTGGCGAGGTCGTTGTCCGCGACGATCTGCGCCACCGTGGCATCGTCCACTTCGACCTCGAGGAAGTTGGCGAGGGCACGGACTAGGCCGGGTACGTCGTCACGGAAGTCCTCGTACTTGCCGATCCAGACGTGCTTGCGGCTGGTCCAGAACTCGTCACCGCGCAGTTCCCGACGGACGATGAGGCGGCTGTTTCGCGCGCCACGCTCGGGATCACCTGGCTTGGCGCGGCCCTTGCGGTAAAGGGAGGCGACGACGTCGCGCGGATCGCGGTAGGTGTAGAGGTATTTCGCACCCGTGTCCGGGAAATGCTCACGATTGAGGGCGGGCCGGAAGTGCACCTTGGCCATGAGCAGGTCACTGTCATCGGCGGCTGCTTTCGGGTATTCGGCCGTTGCGATGCCACGGGGATTGCGCAGGCCGGGCCGGCCATCGACGAGTTGGCGGGCGATCTGCCACACGAGGGTGGAGCCAGAGCGGTGCATGCCGCAGACAAGGAGAAGCACGGACGCAGTCTAGGTGCTGCGGACCGGCAGCCCGGCGAGGTAGGCCATCGCCGCGCCCGCGGCGCGGGCGATCTCATCGGGATCCGGGGCATCGCCCACGGGCGCCTCCGCGTCGACGAGGAGGTCCGATCGTGGGCCAACCAGGATGGCCGATGTCGAGTCGAGGACCTCGACATCCTCGCGGGCCCAGTCGCGCACTCGACCAGCCCACTTGCCGGGCAGACGAACGGGTGTGCCGCGATCGGGGCGGACCGTAAAGGCCTCGCGCACGAGACGTCCGCGCAGTGCACGAAGGTCCGGGCCGTCGGCCTTCACCGAATCCACCTGGCGATTGAGTGCGGCGAGGACGAGGACCTCGGGTTCGGTGAGACCAACGTTGGCCGCCAGGTCGTCGATAGCGGGGGGAGTCTCGGGGAGGGCTGGCCCTACGTCGAGCGCGCGGCGGAATCGGTGCCACAGCTCATCGGGTGCTGCGCCACGTCGTGGCACGGTGACCACGCTCACGGTCCGGGCCAACGGTGACCACCGCTCGACCAGGGTTCCGATGGCGTAGGCGCGCCAGAAGGTCTGGTCCGGGTCGTCGTTCCACCGCGCGGCACGCGCCCGGGCGTCTCCCTCACCGCGCCGATCCGCCTGGGCTTGCAGGAAGGAGGTAAAGCTTGTCGACCGGCCATTGCGGATGTGCTGCTGCCAGGAACTTGGCAGCACGCGCCCGAGATCGCGAGCGGTGATGATGACATGGGTGTTGGGCACTCCGAGGCTCTCCACGAGGCGGCTCGCCGCCTGCGCGTCGATGACCGATAGAGCCTCGCCCGAGACGACGGCGGTGCCGTCCCACTGACCAACCTTGCGCACGAGGCCGTTCCACGACCCCTCCTGACCACGGGCGCGCGCCTCGGGGACCCAGGGGAAGGCAGCGGAACCCAGCAATCCGTATGCGGCCGCCTCGTGGTTGTAAATCTCGCGTCGGCCATGGAGCCGTGTGGGGTAGAGGATGCCGTCTCGCTTGAGCCCGTTGGAGAGGGCCGCCAGAACGCGCTGCAGGTACGTCGTTCCGGACTTCTGCGTGCCAATGTGCAGCAGCAGTCGATCGGCCACGCGCACTCCTAGCGGCTGGGACGTCCGTGACGTCGGGAGCCCCATCCTGTCACGCCGCACAGTCGTGGCAGGCTTGCCCGCGTGCGCGTGGCGACAGTCGGCAACTTCGACGGGGTTCATCGGGGCCATCAGGCGCTGATCGCTCGTGCCCGTGCGGCGCTGCCCGGTGGGCCGGAGGATCGCGTGGTCGTGGTGACCTTCCATCCGCACCCGGCGGCCGTGCTGCGCCCCGAGGCGGCGCCTCCCATGTTGACGAGTCTGTCCCGGCGACAGGAATTACTGACCGAGTACGGGGCCGACGAGGTCGTCGTGGTGCCCTTTACTCGAGAGCTTGCCGCTCACTCGCCGGAGGACTTCGCCCGCTTCCTGCGCGAGGACCCACGCATTGCTGCTGACCACGTGGTCGTGGGCGAGAACTTCCGCTTTGGCCAACGCGCGAGCGGAGATGTAAATGACCTCGCCCGCTTCGGTCGTGAGTTCGGCTTCGGTGTCGAGGCCGTCCCGCTGGCAAGCGGAGAGACGCCGGTGCCGTGGTCCTCGAGTTTCGTGCGCGACCGAATCGCCGACGGCGATCTGGCGTCGGCGTCGGCGGCCCTGGGTCACCCTCATCGCGTCGAGGGGCCCGTCCGCCACGGGGATGCCCGGGGGCGCGAACTGGGCTATCCCACGGCCAACCTCGAAGTGGCTCCCGACATGGCCCTACCGCCCGACGGCGTCTACGCGGGCTGGCTCGTGGAGGGGCCTGAGCGGTATCCGGCCGCCATCTCGATCGGGACCAACCCCCAGTTTGCCGGTACGGAGCGTCGCGTGGAGGCCTACGTCCTCGATCGCGACGACCTAGATCTCTACGACCACGAGGTCGGACTTGACCTCGTGGCACGGCTGCGCGGTCAGGCGACCTTCGATTCGCTGGAGGGCCTGATCGATCAGATGTCGCACGATGTGGCCGCGGCACGAGAGCGCCTCGTGGGCTGATACCCTTTTCCCTTGACGGTTCCGGGGCGGGCGCCCTGGGATTCGTGTCGGTTCGGGACTTCCGAGCCCCCGGCGCCGCCGCAAGGCGTCCGTCGGTCCACGCGCCCTGAAGGAAATCATGTCGCTCGATACCGCTACCAAGCAGCAGATCATCGCCGAATACGGCCAAAACCCGCAGGACACCGGTAGCCCGGAGGTCCAGATCGCGATGCTCAGCCGTCGCATCTCGGACTTGACCGAGCACCTCAAGACGCACAAGCACGATCACCACTCGCGTCGCGGGCTGCTCATCCTGGTCGGCCAGCGTCGTCGCCTCCTGCAGTACCTGCAGCAGGTCGACATTGAGCGTTACCGCTCGATCATCGAGCGCCTCGGTCTGCGCCGCTAGTCAGCGCTACGGCCGCCGCCGTCCATCGTGGCGCGGGGCCACAACTGCATAGAAGACATCCATTCACGACGTCCGACGCCGATCTGTGATCGGTCCTCGGTAGTGGCTTCCGGGTATGGACCCGTGGGCCTCGATCGAAGACCGTCCCTCGCGCGGTGGGCGCCGCGGTCGCCATCGGCGACCGGCATCGACAGGAGATACCCGTGGAGGGTTCTGTAACCACCACCGAGGCCGTCCTCGACAACGGCAGCTTCGGAAAGCGCACCGTCCGATTCGAAACCGGCCGTTTGGCCCGTCAGGCCGGCGGCAGTGTCGCCGCCTACCTCGACGACGACACCATGGTGCTCAGCGCGACTTCGGCCTCGAAGCAGCCCAAGGAGCACTTCGACTTCTTCCCCCTGACCGTCGACGTGGAGGAGCGGATGTATTCCGTGGGCCGGATCCCCGGCTCGTTCTTCCGTCGCGAGGGGCGTCCCACCGAGGATGCGATCCTCACCTGCCGTCTCATTGATCGCCCCCTGCGTCCGTCCTTCGTCAAGGGCCTGCGCAACGAGGTCCAGGTCGTAGTGACGGTCTTCGCCCTCAATCCGGACGATCTGTACGACGTCCTCGCCATCAATGCGGCGTCCGCATCGACGCAGATCTCCGGTCTACCCTTCTCCGGCCCGATCGGCGGCGTGCGCGTCGCCCTCATCGACGGCCAGTGGGTGGCCTTCCCGCGTCACTCTGAACTTGAGCGCGCGGTCTTCGACATGGTCGTCGCCGGCCGGGTTGTCGGCGATGACGTCGCGATCATGATGGTTGAGGCCGAGGCCACCGACGAGACGATCAACCTCGTCGCGGGCGGAGCTACCGCGCCCACCGAGTCGGTCGTGGCCGATGGCCTGGAGGCGGCCAAGCCGTTCATCCGCGCTCTGTGCGAGGCACAGCAGAAGCTCGCCGAGACGGCCGCCAAGCCGGTGGCCGAGTTCCCGCTCTTCCCCGACTACGCGCAGGATGTCTACGACGCCGTCGCTGACGTCGCATCCGCTCGTGTTTCCAAGGCTCTGACGATCGTGAGCAAGGCCGAGCGTGAGAGTGCCCTGGATGACATCAAGGCTGATGTCATGTCGGCTCTCGCTGATCGTTTCGAAGGTCGTGAGAAGGAGATCAGCGCCGCTTTGCGCAGCGTCACCAAGAACTGCGTGCGTGAGCGCGTGCTGCGCGACAAGGTGCGCATCGACGGACGCGGAACGCGCGATATCCGCGTGCTGGCAGCTGAGGTCGACGTCCTCCCGCGTGTGCACGGTTCGGCGCTTTTCGAGCGCGGCGAGACGCAGATTCTCGGCGTCACCACGCTCAACATGCTCAAGATGGAGCAGTGGCTTGACACGTTGTCGCCCGACAACCGGAAGCGCTACATGCACAACTACAACTTCCCGCCGTAT
This sequence comes from Candidatus Nanopelagicales bacterium, assembly GCA_023263845.1. Classification (GTDB taxonomy): domain Bacteria; phylum Actinomycetota; class Actinomycetes; order S36-B12; family S36-B12; genus Mxb001. Next base: position 18,672 of record JALQUH010000281.1, read on the forward strand.
TCCACCGGCGAGACCGGCCGGGTCGGTTCGCCAAAGCGTCGCGAGATCGGGCACGGCGCACTTGCTGAGCGCGCTCTCGTGCCGGTGCTGCCGACCCGCGAGGAGTTCCCCTACGCGATCCGTCAGGTGTCCGAGGCGCTTGGGTCCAATGGCTCGACGTCGATGGGCTCGGTGTGTGCAAGCACGATGTCACTCATGGCCGCCGGTGTGCCACTCAAGGCCCCCGTTGCCGGTATCGCGATGGGTCTGATCTCCGGCGAGATTGATGGCAAGACCGAGTACGTCGCCATCACCGACATCCTCGGCGCCGAGGATGCGTTCGGTGACATGGACTTCAAGGTGGCTGGCACCAAAGATTTCGTGACGGCGCTGCAGCTTGATACCAAGCTCGACGGCATTCCCGCCTCGGTGCTCGCCGGTGCCCTCGATCAGGCCCGCGAGGCGCGCCTGACCATCCTGGATGTGATGAACGAGGCAATCGACGCGCCGGGCGAGATGTCGCTCTACGCGCCGCGCATCATCACGGTCAACATCCCGGTCGACAAGATCGGCGAGGTGATCGGGCCGAAGGGCAAGATCATCAATCAGATCCAGGAGGACACCGGCGCCGACATCACGATCGAGGACGACGGCACGATCTTCATCGGTGCCGCCGACGGTTCCTCGGCCGAGGCTGCCCGAGCCAAGATCAATGCGATCGCCAACCCGACAATGCCCGAGGTCGGCGAGCGATACCTCGGCACTGTGGTCAAGACGACCAACTTTGGTGCCTTTGTTTCGCTGGTGCCCGGCCGCGACGGCCTGCTGCACATCTCCGAGGTCAAGAAGCTCTCGCCGAGCAAGAAGCGCCTCGAGAATGTCGAAGAGGTCCTCAAGGTGGGTGACAAGGTGCAGGTCGAGATCAAGGAGATCGACCCGCGCGGCAAACTGTCGTTGATCCCGGTCCTCGATGAGTCGGCGGACGAGTCGACGGACTAGCAGGAACGTGACTGCGCGCAGGGCCTCGACGCGCACCCTCCTTGAGGGTGCCGACGGGGCCCTCGTGCGTCTCACGACGCTGCCGAACGGATTGCGGATCGTCACCGAGGCGGTGCCCGGCGTGCGCTCAGTGTCCTTCGGTGCCTGGGTCGGGGTCGGTTCGCGGGATGAGACTCCGCAGCAGACCGGAGCCGCGCACTTCCTCGAGCACCTGCTGTTCAAGGGGACGTCGTCGCGTTCAGCGTGGGAGATCACTGCGCCAGTCGAAGCGGTGGGCGGCGAGATGAACGCCTTCACCACCAAGGAGTACACCTGCTTCTACGCCCGTGTACTCGACACGGATCTCGACCTCGCGATCGATGTGGTCACCGACCTCGTCCTTCATGGCGCGCTGCGGTCGCAGGACATCGAGGGTGAGCGCGCGGTCATCCTCGAAGAAATCGCCATGAATGAGGACGACGCCTCGGATTTGGTCCACGACCTGTTCATGGGCACCTACTACGGACCTGGCCCGCTGGGCCGAAGCATCCTGGGCAGCCAGGAGTCGATTCGGTCTCTCTCACCGGCGGGGATCCGCGGCTTCTATCGGCGCAACTATGTTCCTGAGCGCATGGTCATCTCGGTTGCCGGTGCCGTGGACCACGATCACATCGTCGACATGGTGCGCCATGCTTTTGGAGACGGCTTCGCCGATGCGGCTCCGGTGGTGCGCAGCGCATCCGCACGGCAGGCACGAGTCCCCGGTCGCGGCGGTCGGGGCCACCTGCACCGACCGCTCGAGCAGGCGAATGTCGTCGTGGGCCTTGGTGGTATTCGCCGCACCGATGAGCGCCGCTATGCCCTCGGAGTGCTCAACGCGGCACTCGGTGGGGGCATGTCCAGTCGGCTCTTCCAAGAGGTGCGCGAGAACCGTGGGCTGGCGTACTCGGTGTTCTCGTTCACGACGAGCTTTTCCGACACCGGGTACACCGGCGTCTACGCCGGCTGCCTGCCGGACAAGGTGGACGACGTTCTCGAGGTATGCGAGTCGGTCGTTGGTGACATCGCCGCCCATGGTTTGACTGACGATGAGCTCGCGCGTGGCAAGGGCCAAATGCGCGGCGGAGTCGTGCTCGGCCAGGAGGACACCGGCGCGCGGATGAGCCGTATTGCCAAGGGCGAGTTGTTATACGACGAGGTGCCATCGATCAACGAGGTCTTGCAGCGCATCGATAAGGTCACCGCTGCCGAAGTCGCGGAATTGGCCGGCGAACTGCTGACGGTTCCCGCGACCTACGCACTGATCTCTCCCCACTAGTGGGCATCAAAGTGAAGCGCTAGTAGTCGCGGATGGTTTGGCCGTCGGCCACGGGACCGCGTCGGGCTAGACGCACCAGTTCGGCCGCGTCCTCGATGAGCAGCACACCGCTGCGGGCATCGGCACGACCCGCCTGACGCACCTCGTCGACGTACTCGGACTTCTTTGGGTAGCGAGCCTTGACGACCTTGCGGGGGAAGGGCTTTTGGTAGCCGGTGAGATTGCAGAAGAGGCCACCGGTGCTGATCGGCCCGCGGGTGGCCACAGGTACGTCGGCCGGAGGAAGGCGAATACCGCCTCGAGCGTTGCCTCGGGCATCGCGCACGATCGCACCGTTGTCGCGCATGATCCGGGGGGCTAGCGCCGGAGCCTCGTCAGTCTCATGCCATGACGCGAGCGCCTCGAGTGCTGCGTGCCAGGCGAAGCGCATGGGGAAGTCGTTGATGCCCGTCGGCGCGACCCAGTCGCACGCGGGGGTGAAGGGCAGTCCGTAGTCACGGCTGAGAATGTCGAGGGCCTGCTGGCTTCCCCAGCGATCGTTGTGCGATGACCCTGCCACTTCCCAGAGTCGGAATCGATCCGTCGGTGTGGACGCATCGTCGCGCCACACGGCCTCGTCTCCACCTCCGGGCAGGTCAAGGGGGTCGGATTCGGTCTGCAGGTTGATCACGGGCGTGCCGCCAGCGCCGATGCGTCGCTGGGCGACGGAGGTCGACGTGCCCACGGGTGCGCTGCCTGCTTGGGGGGCGACGAAACCGAGATTGGTCGCTCGGGTGCCGCGGTAGGCGACGAGGAATCCGTCAAAGATCTGGTCCCGGGGGTGGATGGCGTTGATGTAGGTGACCGCGTAACCGGCCATCTGTGACTGGCCCGTGAGGTACGTCGACCGCACGGCGTATCCGTCGAAGGGTCCGTCTGCGGCCTGCGCCATCACCAGGCGACCGACAGCAGAGGTGAGATCCCAGGCCAGCGATGGGTCGCGTAGACCGTACAGGGAGATAGGGGCAGCCTCGGGCGTCATGAGATTCAAACCCAGCTCGGTGTAGCGATCCGGCTGCGGCCGGAACCGTGTGAGGGCATCAAGTCCGGTCTGCTGCACGGTAATGCCGACGTAGCCCCAGCCCTCGCGCATCAGGTACTCGTGGGCCTGCTCCCAGGCCACATCGAGATCCACTGTCGTCGTGGTGTTCATCATCTCGACGAGTACACGCCCGTTGAAGTCCCCGGGATCTACCGGCAGGCGAACGATCATGCGGCTGCGGTAGGCGCCGGCGGGGGAGGGTGGCGCTGGTGAGGCCACGACCTCGGTGGTCTCACCGACGTATTCGTAGACCTGGGCACCGGAGAGTTCGAGGGCGTACTCGCCCTCGCGGTACCCCGAGTCGCCCAGGTCCTGCAGGGCGGCGGTGAAGAAGGTCCCACCCGGGATGGGGGTTGCAGTGACGGACGCCTGGATGGCTGGTGCGTCATCTGCGGCGATGGCGGCCATCGGCATCGCCGCTGCGGTCACGGTCAGGACGGCGAGGGCTGCCAGAACGGCGCGGGTTCCCATGGGCTCATCCTTACCCTCAGGCGCGTTCGTCGCACCCCGGCAGCGCCACCGGCCTTCCCTGCATCGTGGAGGCGGCCACTAGGGTGGCGGGCATGGTGAAGGTGGGAGTGATCGGTGCGGCCGGACGCATGGGCACCGAAGTGTGCCGAGCGGTGGACGCCACCGAGGATCTTCACCTCGCGGCCACGGTCGACATCGGGGATCCGATGGAGCGCCTGGTCACGTCGGGGGTTGAGGTTGCCGTGGACTTCACCACCCCCGACGTGGTCATGGACCACATTCGCTTCTGCCTCGATCACGGCATCAACGTTGTGGTGGGCACCACCGGCATCGACGATGCGCGACTCGACGAGGTGCGCGCGCTGCTCGCAGCCCACCCGTCGAACGGTGCTGTGATCGCCCCCAACTTCGGACTGGGTGCGGTCCTGCTCATGCGCTTCGCCCGCGAAGCTGCGCCGTACTTCGAGTCCGTCGAGGTCATCGAACTCCATCACCCCGATAAGGCCGACGCGCCGTCTGGCACCGCCACCCACACCGCCCACGGTATTGCCGAAGCGCGCGCGCGTGCGGCAACCGCCCCCGGTCCGGACGCGACACAGCACGAGATTGCGGGGGCGCGCGGTGCGGATATCGATGGAATCCGCGTGCACTCGGTGCGCGTGCGCGGTCTCGTGGCCCATGAAGAGGTCCTTCTGGGTAATCCCGGTGAGGTCCTCACCCTGCGTCATGACTCACTCGACCGCGCGTCGTTCATGCCTGGTGTGTTGCTCGCGGTGCGCGCGGTGAGCGCACGACCCGGCCTCACCCTCGGTCTGGAATCGCTGCTCGATCATTGACGGCGTGGCACGAGGCCCGGGTCATTACCGGGGCGCTCGCGGCCCGACTCCTGATCGCCGTTTGCGGTGACGAGGTCACCGCGTCTCGCGCCACCACGTCCGCAGGGTGCTCGCCGCGGCATCGGCGGCCTGCGATCGGCCCCACAGGTCCGGAGACGATGTCGCGATGTGCGTGCTGAGCAAACCTTCGGATGTCCGCAGGAGCACCGTCCAGCCTGATACCTGCAGGGGGAGGCCGAGCCAACGACTCTGCGCAGCCTGATCGACATCGAGGACGTCCGCCCACGGGACCACCAGCGTGGTGCGCACCTTCGAGATCTTGACCCCCGTGTCGTTGACAGAGGTGCCCACGGCCCAGCCGCGACCCAGCAGTAGTGCACTTCCGACGATCACGACGATGCTGATGAGCAATCCTGGAAGGCTCATTGAGGCAAGGAGTGCGCTGATCATCGCGGCGCCCGCGGTGATGAGTAGGGCGGTCAGGGCGATGAGCAGCGCAAGGCGCCAAGGCCCGCGCGGTGGGACCCGCAGCCAGGTGAGCTGGACCGCGTCATCATCCTGGGGGACGGCGCGCGGGGCCGGCCAAAGGAACCCGAAGAGCGGCCGTTGCGGTTTCACGGCAGCCATCCCAGAGCTCGAACACCCGCGGTGACCGCCGCCGCAACGACGATGACGACGAGGAACGGCGCGCGCAGCAGGAGCGCGACGAGTGCGGCAAGAACGCCCGGCACTCGCGCGTCGAAGGTGATCTGGGATCCGGAGACCAAAGTCCACAGGCCGATGAGGGCTGAGAGGAGGGCGATCGGGATGAGCACGGTGATACGCCGCGCGAAAGGGGTGTCCAGCCACTTCTCCGGAACGACGTATCCGAGCAATTTCAGTCCGTAGGCCGCTGCGGAGGCGATGAGAATCGTTGGCCACATCAGCGCTGGACCTCCGGTGCCCGGGCGCCAAGGACGAGGCCGACCGCGATGCCCGCAGCACCGGCGAGCAGGACCGGGAGTCCGGCGCTGAGGAAGGGCGCAAGGACGACCGCCGTGCCGAGCGAGGCGATGGCCACCCAGCGCATCGGCCAGGAGGTCAAGCGCGGCCAGATGAGCGCGAGGAACGCCGCGGGTGCTGCGGCATCGAGTCCGAACACGTTGGGGTCATCGATGAATCCCGCCCCGACGGCACCGAGGAGGGTGCCCAGATTCCACAGCACGTAGATGGCGATGGCGGTCGACCAGAACGCCAGGCGGGCAGCATCGCGTCGGTCCTCGTGCCCCACGGCCATGCCGGTCGACTCGTCGATCGTCCACTGCGCTGCCAGGAGTCGACGCAGCCCACGGACGCGCAGGATCGGTGCCATGGCCACGGAATAGAAGGTGTTGCGCGTGCCGATCAACGTCGCGGTGGATATCGCGACGAGAGCGCTTCCCCCGGAAGCGATGACGGCGATGAGCGCGAACTGCGAGGCTCCCGTGAACATGAGCAGTGATAGCGCCTGCGTTTGCCACACGTTCAGCCCAGAAGCCACCGCGAGCGCGCCGAAGGAGATGCCGTAGGCGCCGGTGCCGATCCCGATGGCGAGGGCGTCGCCGATGATGGCCCGTTGCGGATCTGTGCCCTTCATTGGTGTGCTTCCACGATCTCCTCGACTCGCGCGCGGGCAGCGGCGGCGTGGGCGGGGACCGTGCTGAGCCGGGTGCGGCGTTCCATGACGTCGGACAACGTAGTCGCCCCCTCGCACCGCACCGCGTGCACCACCTCGACGCCCAGGACAGCCACTCCGGGGGCCACCGGCTCCAGGAGCACCGGTTCGCGTTCGGCGTAGGCCGCTACGCGAGCGGCCTCGGAGCCGTAGCGGCGGGTCAATCGCGCGGGCAGATCCGCCGGCAAGGAGGTGCGACGTGGTTGGGCGCCGAGAAGTGGCAGGGAGGCTGTCCGGCACCGCCCCGGCAGGTCGGTCGCGTCTAAAGCGTCCTGCGCCATCCGTCGGTAGGTGGTGAGCTTGCCCCCGGTCACGGTGATGACGCCGTCGGCACGGCGCGTGACGCGATGACGACGGGAGATGTCCGCCGTGCTCGCCTCAGCATCGGCGACCAGGGGTCGGAATCCGGCGTAGGAACCGATGACATCTTCGACGGAAAGCCCCCGAGCGAAGGCGCGGGAGAGGTGGTCCAGGATCCACGCAACGTCATCGGCAGGTGCGGCGTCGAGGGTCGCGGGTTGGCCCGGGACCGCCACGTCGGTGATGCCTGCGATGACCGGGCCGTCCGCGGTGGGCAGGGCGAAGACGTAGCGACCGAGCTCACCGGGTACGGGCACGGTGACGGCGGCGCGCGGGTGTCCGAGCGAGGCCGGATCGAGCAGGACATGCGAGCCGCGCGACAGCATGAGCGTTGTCTCGGCATCCAATTGCCCGGTCCAGATTCCGGCAGCCACGATGACCTGTCGGGTACTGAGTCTTGCTGTCCCCTCCGTGGTGCGCACCGTGACCTCGGTGCCGCTGACATCCTCGGCACGTGCTCCGGTGACGATCCGCGCGCCGTACGCCGCTGCCGTGCGCGCGACGGCGACGACGAGCCGAGCGTCATCGACGAGTTGACCGTCCCAGTGCAAGCTCGCGCCCCTGAGGCCATCGGTGGCCAGCCCCGGCACCAGGTCGAGGGCTTGCTGCGCGGTGAGGTGGCGCGGACGCCCCAGGGTGTGTCGCGATGTGCCGGCCGCCGATCGCATGAGGTCGGCAGCGCGCAGTCCGATGGGCACCAGGAGCCGATCCCGGCGCGCGGTGTTGGTGGAGAACGGCATGACGTGCGGGAGCGGACGGATCAGGTGGGGGGCGATGGTCTCCATGAGCCGGCCGCGTTCCACGGCGCTTTCCCAGGCCACGCCGACGTCTCCGTGGGCAAGGTAGCGCAGGCCCCCGTGAGCCAGCCGGCTTGACCATCGCGATGTGCCGAAGGCGAGATCCTCGGCCTCGACCAGGCCGACAGACAGGCCGCGGGTTGCGGCGTCCAGGGCGATGCCCGCCCCGGTGATGCCGCCTCCGACCACGATGACGTCGGTCACCTCGCGGGCGAGCGCGTCGAGATCGCGACGTCGCTGGTCAGCATTGAGGTCGCCGGGGGCATTGAGGTCGCCGGGGGACATGTGCCCAGGTTGCCACGCCCGCGGTGACAGACTGACCACATGGGCCAAGACGAGCACCTGACGACATGGGGGACCCCCAGGCATCCGGTGTCGTTGGACGGGGCCGCCGGGACCTTCCTGCGCGAGCAGGTGGGACCTGCCGGTCCGTGGAGGCCGCAGCCGGCCCACGCACTGATGCCGTCGCGGCTGACGGCGCAGGACCTGGCCCCACTCGCCGCGATTGTGGGGGAATCACACGTCCAGGTCGATGATGCGGCGCGCTTGGCAGCCACTGGTGGGGCGAGTTACCTGGACTGGGCGCGGCACCGCGCAGGTGATCGCAGCGATGCTCCCGACGCGGTCATCCGACCGGGCAGTGCCGAGGAGGTCGTCGCCATCCTCGCCGCAGCCCAGGATCGGCGTATCCGCGTCGTGCCGATTGGCGGTGGTACATCCGTCGTCGGTGGGTTGCGCGAGGACCGTCCCCATGTGGCTTTGGTGCTCGACCGTCTCGGCGTGCTGCTCACTGTCGATGAGGTGTCCCACCTGGCGGTCGTTGGTCCGGCTGCAACCGGGCCGCGACTCGAACCACTGCTTGCGGCACGCGGGCTCACGCTCGGTCACATTCCGCAGTCATGGGCGCGAGCGAGTATCGGTGGCTATGTCGCCACCCGGTCGGCCGGACAGGCCTCCACCGGCTATGGCCGCATCGACGACATGGTGGAGGCGCTCACGGTCGCCACTCCCATGGGGTTGCTACGACTTGGTCGTGGCCCCTCGAGCGCGGCCGGTCCGGATCTGCGGTCACTCTTCATTGGCAGCGAGGGCGCACTCGGCGTCATCACCGACGTGACGTTGCGTGTGCGACCGCTGCCGACACAGCGACGCTATGAAGCTGTCGTCTTCCCGAGTTTCGCGGCGGGCGTCGCGGCCTTCCGGTCCATCGCTCAAGGGCGCGTGACCGCCGATGTCATGCGGCTGTCCGATGAAGCAGAAACGCGAACCACACTTGCACTGTCCGGGCCTCGTGGCGCTGCATCCGCCGCCCTGGGTCGCTACCTTCGTGCGCGCGGCGTCGATGTGACGCAAGCATCGCTGGCGATTTTGGGCTGGGAGGGCACCGATGGCGCCTACGTCGTCGATCGACGTCGCGCGACCTGGCGCCTTCTCAAGGATCACGGCGCTGTCGCCCTTGGTCGGCGCGCTGGCGAGTCATGGCGCCGCGGGAGGCTCGATGGCCCCTACCTGCGAGATGCGCTCATGGATGCGGGTTACCTCGTCGAGACGCTGGAAACCGCGATCGACTGGCGCAGCTACCTAGATCTACACGAGAACGTCACCCGTGCCATTGAGGATTCATTGGTTTCCGCCTACGTCATGTCCCACCTCTCGCACGTCTACGAAACAGGCGCCTCCCTCTACACCACCATCATCGCGGTGGCTGACCAGGCTGACCCGGTGGCGCAATGGAGGCTGGCAAAAAATGCTGCGATGGAGGTCATTGTCGATTCCGGTGCCACCGTGACGCATCACCACGGTGTGGGTCGCGACCATGCGTCGTGGCTCGTCAACGAGTGGGGTGCCCTCGGCCTAAAGGTGCTCGCTTCGGCCAAACAGGTGGTTGACCCGCACGGCGTGCTCAGCCCGGGAGTGCTGTTGCCCGAAGACCGGCCGTGATCGAAGAGATTGGTCGGCGACCATGCACGCGCACCGAGTCGTACGTCCCAGCCTAGGAGGCGATATCGGCGACGAGCCGTACCTCGCGCAGGGGGCCCTCGCCGGTCTCGCGGTCCCGGTGGGCCGAATCGGGTCCAAACCCGGCCGAGGTGAGGAACGCCCGCATCGGCTCATCAGCCAAGGGGATCCACATTGCGACGGCTTCGCACCCCGCGTCGCGCAGGTGGTCCACGTCCGCGGCAAGCAGGCGCGAGCCGTGACCGCTTCCCGTCGCTGATGGATCCACGACGAGCAGGCTGATCTCGCCCCACCGCATCGGTTGTCCATCGGCCAGGTCAGGGTCGGCCGCAGGCCCAATCGCAGACGCCCCCACGACGTGTCCGTCGACGTCGATCGCGACCAGGAGGCGGTGGTCGGTGGCGGTCAGCAGTGCTCGGCCCCACTCAAACGCGATCTCATCGGGGTCCAGAGCGTCCAGGACCGCCGTTGGCAGTAGACCTGCATAGGCCCCCCGCCAGGCAGCCACCTGGACGCGGGCGACATCGTCGACGTCGGACGTGCGGGCAAGTCGAACCTGATCGGTGGCCATGATCCCTGCCTATCACTCCACGGGGGCCCCGGCGACACGTGGCGCTGGGTTGGATCGGAGGTGCCCGCGGATAGGGTCCTGCCAGGAGGTGGTCTGGTGACCGATGAGGTGCAGTTCCGCAGTGACGTGACCGTGGAGTTGGTGAAGGCGTCCGCCAAGGATTCTGATGTCATCTGGGCCGCTCGCGTGTCCACCAAGGGGGAGTCCTCCCTTGACGACGTCGATTCCGACCCCTCGGCTGCTCAGGGACTCATCAACTACCTCATGCGCGACCGGCATGGCACGCCCTTTGAGCACACATCGCTGACGTACTTCGTCTCCGCCCCCATCTTCGTCTTCCGAGAGTTCATGCGGCATCGCATCGCGTCGTACAACGAGGAGAGTGGCCGTTACCGCGAATTGCGTCCGGTCTTCTACGTGCCCGGCCCGGAGCGCCGCCTTGTCCAACAGGGCAAGCCGGGCGCCTACGACTTCGTTGAGGGCACGCCCGAGCAGTACGACGTTGTCGTCGAGGAGACCAAGGCCGCCTGTCTTGCGGCCTACGCGGCCTACCAGCAGATGTTGGATGCGGGCGTCGCCCGTGAGGTGGCGCGCATCGTGCTGCCCGTGGGTACCTACTCATCCATGTACGTCACGATGAACGCGCGAGCGTTGATGAACTTCCTGTCCTTGCGCACCAAGCATCCAGAAAGTCATTTTCCGTCCTTTCCACAGCGTGAGATCGAGATGGTTGCTGATCTCATGGAGGAGGAGTGGGCCAAGATCATGCCCTTGACCCATGCTTCCTTCGTCGGCAACGGCCGCGTCGCGCCCTAGCGGTAGCCTGAGTGCTATGTCCATGACGCACGGCCCCGTGGGCTCCATGCTGACGGCGATGGTGACGCCCTTCCACGCCGATGGTTCGCTTGATCTCGACGGTGCACAGGAGTTGGCACGACATCTGGTGGACAAGCAGGCGAACGACGGACTGATCCTCAATGGCACCACGGGGGAGTCGCCGACGACGACGGATCAGGAGAAGTCTGACCTGGTGCGGGCCGTGCGCGCTGCCGTGGGAGACGACGTCCACCTTGTCGCCGGGGTGGGCACCTACGACACGGCGCATTCTGTCCACCTCGCCCGCGAGGCGGCAGCGGCCGGAGCCTCGGGACTGCTGGTGGTATCGCCCTATTACAGCCGGCCTCCGCAGGAGGGTCTGCTCGCGCACTTCCGAGCCGTTGCCGATGCTACTGAGCTCCCGGTGATCACCTATGACATCCCCAAGCGCACCGGAGTCTCCATTGACGTCGAGACGCTGGTGCGCCTTGCCGATCATCCGCGCATCGTGGCCAACAAGGATGCCAAGGGTGATCTTGATGCGGCGCAGTGGGCGATGCGGCGTACCGACCTCGCCTGGTATTCCGGTGATGACATCTTGAATCTGCCCCTTCTCTCGGTCGGCGCCCACGGATTCATCTCGGTCGTGGGTCACATCGTGGGTGACCGTTTGGCCGCCATGGCGCAAGCCTTTTGGGCCGGACGGGTCCAGGAGGCCCTGGAGATGAATCGCGCGATGTTGCCGGTCTACACCGGGATCTTCCGGACTCAAGGGGTCATCCTCACCAAGGCGGCGCTTGCCCTCCAAGGTCTTCCTGGCGGTCCGCTGAGACTGCCGCTTATCGACGCCACGCCGGAGCAGATCGCGTGCCTGCGCGAAGACCTTCGCAATGCGGGCGTCCCCTTTGAGGTCACCGCGTGAGCCACCCGCACCCTGAACTTTCGCCGCCACCACCGTTGCCCGAGGGGGCACTTCGCATCGTGGCCCTCGGCGGTCTCGGTGAGATCGGTCGCAATATGACCGTCTTCGAGTACGCCGGTCGCCTGCTCATCGTGGACTGCGGCGTTCTGTTTCCGGAGGAGTCTCAGCCGGGGATCGACCTCATCCTCCCGGACTTCTCATTCATCGAAGATCGACTCGAGGACGTCGATGCCATTGTCCTTACGCACGGGCATGAGGATCACATTGGTGCGCTTCCCTTCCTGCTGCGCCGTCGCGAGGATATTCCGCTGTACGGGTCCAAGCTCACCATGGCCCTTGTCGAAGCCAAGCTGCGCGAGGCACGCATCACGCCAGATGCGCACGTTGTCCGCGAGGGGGAGCGCCTTGTCCTCGGGGAATTCGACCTCGAGTTCCTCGCCGTCAACCACTCCATCCCCGACGCGCTCGCCGTAGCCATCCGCACGCCGGCCGGCCTGGTTGTGCACACCGGGGACTTCAAGATGGATCAACTCCCACTCGATGGTCGCGTCACCGATCTCAATGGCTTTGCCCGCCTAGGCGATGAGGGGGTCGATCTCTTCCTCGTCGATTCGACCAACGCCGAGGTGCCTGGCTTCATCCCGTCCGAGCGAGAGATCACACCCGTCTTGGACTCCGTTTTCAGGCGGGCTCGGGGCCGCATCATCGTTGCTTCGTTCGCCTCCCATGTGCATCGGATCCAGCAGATCATCGACGCGGCGACCGAGCACCACCGCAAGGTCGCCTTCGTTGGTCGATCCATGGTTCGCAACATGGGTGTGGCACGTGATCTTGGCTATCTCACGATCCCCCCGGGGGTTCTCGTCTCCATGGACGAACTCACCGAACTACCGGACGACCACATCGTTCTCGTCTGCACCGGGTCTCAGGGCGAACCGATGGCCGTTCTATCCCGCATCGCCAACAACGACCACCAGATCAAGGCTGGCGCGCAGGACACCATCGTCTTGGCCTCCTCGCTCATCCCGGGCAATGAGAACGCCGTCAACCGCGTCATCAACGGACTGGCGCGGAGCGGGGCCTTTGTCGTCCACAAGGGCAACGCGCTTGTGCATGTGTCCGGCCACTGCTCGGCGGGGGAGTTGCTGTACGCCTACAACATCGTCAAGCCACGCAATGTCATGCCGGTGCACGGCGAGTGGCGACATCTGCGTGCCAACGCCGCGCTCGCGGAACGGACCGGCGTTCCGCGCGACAACATCGTGCTCGCCGAGGACGGGGTCGTGGTTGACCTCCGCGATGGGGTTGCGCGCGTTGTCGGAGCAGTTCCGGTGGGTTATGTCTTCGTCGATGGGGCGAGCGTGGGGGACATCACCGAAGCCGCCCTTACCGATCGTCGAGTCCTCGGTGACGAGGGCTTCATCTCGATCTTCGCGGCTGTCGACATCGTCGAGGGCAAGATCGTGGCGGGTCCGGAGATTGAGGCGCGGGGTTTCCACGAAGATCCCGATGTGTTGGAGCCGGTGCGTGATGAGGTGCGCGAAGAACTCGAGAGGGCTCTGGCGGACGGGGTGGTGGATCCGCACCAGCTGCAGCAGCGGACCCGCCGTGTCGTGGGCCGCTGGGTGTCCAAGACCCACCGCCGCCGGCCGATGATCATCCCGGTCGTCGTCGAGGCCTGACTCGATCCGGCGGCTCGTGGGGTCGGCACCGGAATCGGTGGTCTGAGCGCACATGTCACCCCGCTCGAGACCCGAAATCAGGCGGGGCCCCGTGCGACACGCGTGACACGTGTGACACCCGGGATTCATGGTGCGCACGGGTAGTCTCGTAGCATGGCGAGTCGTACCAGTGCGCCCTCGCGCGCATCGCGCAGCACGGGAACCTCCTCCACTCGGAGCGGAGGGTCCCGGCGCACGCCATCGAGCAGCGCCTCTAGTGCGCCGAAGTCCTCGTCGTCTCGCTCATCAGCACCCGCGCGCTCCTCCTCGAAGCCCAAGTCGTCCTCTAAGCCCAAGTCGTCGCGGTCGACCAGACCCACGGCCGCGAAGTCGAGTTCCCGCACGACGAAGCCGCGCACCAAGCCGCGCACCGCGACCAGATCGCGCAGCGGACCGGGCCCCATTGTCCGTGGCCTAGCCGCGGTCGGGCGTGGGATCCGGGCCATCTGGCTCGCCGTGGCGGCCGCCCTGGGTGGGGCCGCCCGCAAGGTCGGCCACGAGGCGCGAGACCTCGACGACGTGCACCGCCGCGACGGGCTCGGACTGCTGTTCCTCGCCTTGGCAGTCATCGTCGCTGCGGCGGTGTGGTTCGGCGTCGACGGATGGTTCACGGCGGGCCTGGGCACCGCGACCGGTTTTCTTGTCGGCGCCTTCGCCGTGGCCGTGCCGGTCCTGCTCGTCATCGTGGCCTGGCGAACCTTGCGCAACCCGGAGGATCACGTCACTAATGGACGGCTGCTCGTCGGTGGCTTGGCGCTGCTCTTGTCGGCGGCTGGCCTATGGCACCTATACCGCGGACTGCCCACGCCCAGCGATGGCTACGACGCGCTCGTTGGTGGCACGGGAATCACCGGGTGGGTCGTCACGGCGCCGATCGCCGCCGCCCTCGGTCCGGTGGTCGCTGCGGTCTTGCTGGTACTCCTCGGCGTTTTCGGGATCCTTGTCGTCACCGCAACGCCCCTCATGGCGGTGCCGCAAGCCCTGGGCCGGTTCTTCGGCCACGCATTGCGCCCGGGATCTGGTCGTGACGAGGGCGAGCCTGTGGTCCTGGACTCCTACTCCGACGACGTTCCCGACGGGTTCATCATTGCCGAGGATGGCGGTCACGATATCGACTTCCTTGCCGCCGAGAATGATGCGAACCACGACCGCGATCCTGAGCGTCTCGGCGTGGCCGACGCGGCCCGGCAAATCGTCGATACGGCACGCTTCGCGCCACGTGATGAGACCGCGGAGATCCCCGCCGTGGTCATCACCGCAGATGGTTCGGGCACTTCGCACGAGGTGGATTCAGCCGTGATCGAGGCGCCCGCTCTTCCCACGCCATCCAACGCTCCCACGGGTCCCGCGGAGCAACTCCCGCTCGAAAAGGCCCTGCCGTACACCCTGCCCGACAAGAAGATTCTCAAGACCGGAGCGGCACCCCGGGCGCGCACCAAGGCCAACGATGCCGTTGTCACGGCGCTGACCGAGGTCCTTGAGCAATTCAACATCGACGCGACCGTCACCGGATTCACGCGCGGTCCGACGGTCACCCGCTACGAGATCGAGCTCGGCCCGAGCGTCAAAGTGGAGCGTGTCACCGCGCTGAGTCGGAACATTGCGTACGCCGTTGCCAGCCCCGAGGTGCGCATCCTGAGCCCCATCCCGGGCAAGAGCGCGATTGGCATCGAGATCCCCAACACCGACCGTGAACTGGTCAGCCTCGGCGACGTGCTCCGCGCGACCGTCGCCACCGACGAGTCCCATCCGATGGTGGTCGGACTCGGCAAAGACGTCGAGGGCGGCTTCGTCGTCGCCAACCTGGCCAAGATGCCCCACCTGCTCGTGGCCGGGGCCACCGGCGCTGGCAAGTCAAGTTGCATCAACTCGCTGATCACCTCCGTCCTGCTCCGGGCCACGCCCGATGAGGTTCGGATGATCCTGGTCGATCCCAAGCGTGTGGAGCTGACCGCGTACGAGGGGATTCCGCACCTCATCACCCCGATCATTACCAATCCCAAGAAGGCGGCTGACGCGCTGCAATGGGTCGTCAAGGAGATGGACACCCGCTACGACGACCTCGCGCAGTTCGGTTTCCGGCACATCGACGACTTCAACAAGGCTGTGCGCTCAGGCAAGCTCACTCCGCCGTTGGGCAGTGAGCGCGTCCTCAAGCCGTACCCCTACCTGCTGGTGATCGTCGACGAGCTCGCTGACCTGATGATGGTGGCTCCACGCGACGTCGAGGACAGCGTCGTGCGCATCACGCAATTGGCCCGCGCCGCCGGTATCCACCTGGTGCTCGCCACTCAGCGACCGAGCGTCGACGTCGTCACCGGCCTGATCAAGGCCAATGTGCCGAGCCGCCTAGCATTTGCGACCTCTTCCCTGGCGGACAGCCGCGTCATCCTCGATCAGCCCGGCGCGGAGAAGCTTGTCGGGCAGGGCGATGGTCTGTTCCTGCCAATGGGGGCGAGCAAGGCCGTGCGTATCCAAGGGGCCTTCGTCTCGGAGTCCGAGATCCGGGCCCTGGTGCGCTACACGCGCGAGCAGGCAGACCCCGACTACCGTGACGACGTCACGGCTCCGGTCAGCTCCGGCAAGCAGATTGATGAGGACATCGGCGATGACCTCGACCTGCTGTGCCAGGCCGCTGAGCTTGTCGTCTCCACCCAGTTCGGTTCGACGTCCATGCTGCAGCGCAAATTGCGGGTGGGTTTCGCCAAGGCTGGCCGGCTCATGGATCTGCTGGAGTCGCGAGGCGTCGTAGGCCCTAGCGAGGGTTCTAAGGCGCGCGAGGTGCTCCTTTCGGCCGACGATCTGCCGGGGTTCCTCATCGACGTACGGGGTGGCTGACTCCACGGATTGGCACCCATGCGGCCTGCGGTCGAGAAGTCGCTGAGTTCACGACCGTAGCCCGCACCGGTGTGGACGGAATCGGCGCCCTAGGGTGGGGGATATGGCGGATACGCAGCAATCGGCGCCGCGTGTGGCGATTGTCCGTCTCGGCTGCGCGCGCAATGACGTCGATGCTGATGAGATCGGTGCTCGCCTGGCTGGTGACGGTGTGGCGGTGTTCGACGATCCTGCGGACGCTGACGTCGTCGTCGTGAATACGTGTGGATTCATCGCCACCGCCAAGAAGGACTCCATCGACACCCTCCTCGCGGCGGCCGACTCCGGGGCCAAGGTCGTGGCGGCGGGCTGTCTTGCGGAGCGATACGGCGAGGAACTCGCCGAGGCTCTTCCCGAAGCCGCAGCGATCTTGAGCTTCGACGACTACCCCGAGATCGCCGATCGAGTACGCAGGGTTGCGGCAGGGGAACATCTAACGCCGCATACGCCGCGCGATCGACGGCAGTTGCTTCCGATCGCACCGGTCGAGCGCACCGCGGAGAACGCTCCCGGTCATGCGCGCCTCGCGCGCACTCCGACCGGTCCGGTCATGCCGGTCAAGCTCGCATCCGGGTGTGACCGGCGCTGCACCTTCTGCGCAATCCCGTCCTTTCGGGGATCCTTCGTCAGCCGCCCACCGGAGGACGTGATTGGTGAGGTCGTCGACCTCGCTCATGCGGGTGTGCGCGAGATGGTCCTGGTGAGCGAGAACTCCACGTCTTACGGCAAGGATCTCGGGGATATCCGCATGCTCGAGCGCCTGCTGCCGACGCTGGGCCAGCTCCCGGGCGTCGTACGAGCCCGAGTCAACTACCTCCAGCCAGCCGAGATGCGGCCCGGACTCGTCGAGGTCATTGCTGGCACTCCCGGCGTCGCGCCGTACTTCGATTTGTCCTTCCAACATGCGAGCCCCGAGGTGCTTCGACGCATGCGTCGCTTTGGCGGTGCTGACGACTTTTTGGCGCTGGTCGAGGCCATCCGCGCGCGCTCACCGCATGCGGGGATTCGTACCAACGTCATCGTGGGTTTCCCAGGTGAGACCGACGCAGACCTAGAGATCCTCACCGATTTCCTGGAGAGGGCCGGGCTTGATGCGGTCGGCGTCTTCGGCTACTCCAACGAGGAGGGAACCGCAGCGGTCGGTCTCGACGATCACGTTGAAGAAGTGGAGATCGAACGACGAGTCGACCTGGTGTCGCGTCTGGTCGATGATCTTGCTCTCGAGCGTGCCGAGGAGCGCGCCGGTGAGCGCATCGAGGTAATCGTCGAGGAGGTCGAGAATGGAGTTGCCTTCGGTCGCGCCGCGCACCAGGGCATGGACGATGCAGGTGTCGTCCTGCCCGGAGTGGGCGCCGAGATCGGCGACGTCATCTCCGCCTTCGTGGTCGGTCTAGACGGCATCGACCTGGTCGGTGAACCGGCGTGAGTGAGGAACACGCGCGCCACCACTCGCTACCGCCGGCGGTGCCTGATCACGCCGGCGATCCGGTGGGTACACGCCGCGTCGCCACGATTCCCAATCTCCTAACGCTCATCCGACTTCTCCTCGTGCCCGTGCTTGGGGTACTCCTGTTGGCCGACGGTGGTGACGACGGCGACATGCGCTGGTGGGCCACCGCGGTATTTGTGGCGGCGGCGCTGACGGATCTCGTCGATGGGGCACTTGCGCGGCGTAGCGGAACCGTCACGACCCTCGGCAAGATCGCCGATCCGATCGCCGACAAGGCGATCACCGGTGTCGCCTTGGTCGGTCTGTCGATGATTGCTGCACTGCCGTGGTGGGTGACGCTGGTCATTCTTGGGCGCGAGGTAGCGGTGACGATCCTGCGCTTCGTCGTGATCCGCCACGGTGTCATCCCGGCATCCCGCGGCGGCAAGATCAAAACGGTTGCGCAGATCATCGCCATTGCGCTGTACGTGGCGCCGCTGAGCGAGGCGTGGGATTCGCTGCGCATCGTGACGATGGCGATCGCGGTGGTGCTGACCGTGGCGACCGGCGTCGATTACGCCGTGCGCGCCCGTCGGCTGACCCGGGAGAGTCACGATGGGTGAGGCCCGAGACGTGTCGACCCTGGCGCGGCACGTTGTCGCCACACTGACCGAGCGCGGTCACAGCGTGGCCGTGGCGGAAAGCCTGACCGGCGGCCTGGTCTGTGCGTCTCTCACGGACGTGCCAGGAGCATCAGCCTGCGTGCGTGGGGGAGTCGTGTCGTACGCCGTCGACGTGAAGGTCGACGTCCTCGGGGTGGACGCGGAGGTGCTCGCGCGGGTCGGGGCCGTTGACCCCGCGGTAGCGGTCGCCATGGCCGAGGGGGTGCGCCGGTTGCTCGGTGCCACGTATGGAGTGGCCACGACCGGAGCCGCCGGCCCGGACCCGGCGCCGGGTGGGTCGCAGACGTCCGATGTGCCCGCGGGGAGGGGGTTCGTGGCCGTATGCGGTCCCGGAGCTGATGCGGTGCAGGGCTTCGCTGTCGAACCTGACGGTCGGGACGTCGTTCGTGCGGCCGCCGTCCACGCAGCCCTGCGCCTGCTGGCGCAGGAACTGTCGACGTGAACCCATGGGGTAGTCGCAGGTGCCCTCACGGGGTGCTTGGGGGAACTGACTGGCTGACTCGCCGTAGCCGCGACGGGCAAGTGTCGCCCGGTGCGGGTAACGTGTCGCCCGTGATCATGATGCGCGAGATCCTTGGTGCCGAGCTCCGGCAGCGTCGCCTGGCGCAGGGGCGCACCCTTCGGGACGTCTCGGCCGCTGCCTCGGTGTCGCTGGGCTATCTGTCCGAGGTCGAGCGGGGTGAGAAGGAAGCGTCCTCAGAACTGCTCCTCTCGATCTGTGGCGCGTTGGATCTGCCTCTCTCGCAGTTGCTCGCTGCGCTCGCAGCACGGGTCGCCGAGCTGGAGCCGGCTCCCATTTCTATCGCCGCCTGACGCTTCCTTGGTCGAGTGCGCACTCGCGCACATGAATTCGGCTCGTTTTCCGCCCGGGAGCGAACGCTCGGCAAAGGCGCTATGTAGGTCCTGGGCCGGGTTGGCAGTGAGGACACCAGTAGGCATCGCGCTCATGTCGGCCGCTGCTTTGACGGCCGAATCGAATGCTGGTGCCGCAGCGACGGCACGGGCGCTTGGCCCGGCCGTAGACGTAGTGCTGCTCGCGTAGGTCACCGGTTGAGGACTGTGCTCCGTGTCCCTGGTTGGCGGCCATCAGCCGCCGGGCTCGGTCGATAAGCCGCGGCAGGTCGAGTACGTCGTCCACCGGTGTCCACGGGGAGACTCCGTGCAGGAAGAGTCCCTCCGACACGTAGATGAGTCCGAAGCCCGCGACGATCGTCTGGTCGAGCAGCGCATTGCCGATGGGGTGGTGTGGGTGCTGCGCCAGGCGCCGTGCGACGTCCTGGATGTCGACATCCGGATCGAGAATGTCGGGGCCGAGATGACCGATGACGCGGGGTTCGTCGCGCGTGGGGAGTAGTTCGATGACGGGGATGCGGTACCCGACGGCGATCCAGTCGGCAGTCCGCAGGACCGCCCGGACCTCAAAGTCAGGACCGCCTCGCCAGGGACGCGCGGGTCTGTAGAGGTGCCAGCTGCCGGTCATCTTGAAGTGCGTGTGAAGGGTCAGGTCGCCTCCGAGCCGGAAGAGCAGGTGCTTGCCGTAGGACCGGACCTGGTCCACGCGGTGGCCGGACAGGTCTGTGGTTGCCAACGAGGGGACGCGGAAGTCTGTCTCGACGAGCGCGGTACCGCTGAGTGCCGCATCGAGCCGACGTGCGGCCAGCCACACGGTGTCGCCTTCAGGCATGCTCCGATTCTGCCGGGACCTGATGACGTTCGCGCAGGACGACCCGGGAAACGAGGCCGAGGCCCACCAGCCATGTGGAGAGCAGCACGGCGTACACGGTCCACCACAGTGCGGGCGGCGCGCTCATCGCGCCCAGCAGGATGCGGGCGTTGAGGAGGACGATAACGCCACCGATGACGACGCCGAGGACGCGCGGATTCATGTGGCGAACCGCTGCGGCAGCGAAGGGCGCGGCGATGGCGCCGCCTACCAGAAGGGCAACGACGTAGCCGATCTCGACGCCGTGAATGCCGAGGCCGAGGAAGAAGCCGAGCGTGGCGGAGGTGGCGACGAGGAATTCGGCAGTGCTGACGGTGCCGATCACGCGCGCGGGAGTGAGACGGCCGTCGGCGAGGAGCGTGGGAGTGGTCACCGGGCCCCAGCCACCGCCTCCGGTGGCATCGATGAAGCCGCCGGTGAATCCGAGTGGGGCGAGCAGCCTCAGGCCGGGTGTTCCCGGGCGGCGTCGCGGCGCACGTCCGATGAGGAAGCGCAGCAGGACGTAGAGGCCTAGGCAGAAGAGCAGTCCGGCAGCGACGGGGCGCGCCGCTTCGGTGCTGAGGGACGACAGGAAGAGCGCACCGAAGAAGGAACCGATGGCGCCGGGGATGGCGATACGGCGAACGGTGGGCCAATCCACGTTGCCGAAGCGATGGTGGGCGACCCCGGAGATGGCGGCCGTACCGATCTTGGACATCTGCACGGACGCGGACGCGATGGCGGGGGAAAGGCCCATGGCAATGAGAAGTGTTGACGATGTGACTCCGTAGCCCATGCCGAGCGCGCCGTCGACGAACTGCGCGCCGAGGCCGGCGAGGGCGACCAGGAGAAGGGCTTGCATGGCATCTCTTCCGTTGTGACCTAGGCCACAAATCTAGGTATTGTCAACTGCTAAAGGTGAGAATACCAGGAAACGCCATGGCTCCGAACGCGGCGTCCGGCACGGAGTGTCGAGCGGTGCCCGCGTAAGGGCCGCCAGTTGACGGGGTGCTGCGCGGTCAGAAACCCCCATAGGTGTCGGCCAGGGCCCTGAGGCCGATTGCCGTGGCTACTCCCAGGCGTGTGGATCGTCGAGGAGTTTGCGCACGCGGGAAGGAAAGCGCTGGGCCACGACATCAGCCAGCGTGACCTCGTCGAGGATTTGGCGCTCGGCGGCACGTAGTGCGACGAGGACGGGTTGGAGGCCCTCGGCCGGTCCGCTGTACCGGAGGTTCTCGGGGCGCGTACCGGCGATGTCGGCCAGTGCGCCATCAACCGCTCGGATGACATCGGCGAGGCGAATCTCGTTGGCGGTTCGGGCCAGGCTCCAGCCGCCGTCCGGGCCACGGCGGGCGCGGACAAGTGTGGCGCGGCGAAGTTCGGCGAGGATCGAACCGAGGTAGGAGGTGGGGATGCGTTGGCGTCGAGCAAGCTCGTCCGTTGTGAGTGGGGCGTCTGGTGAGGCGGCGAGTTCGAGCGCGGCGCGTAGGGCGTAGTCCGTACGTGCCGGGAGCCTCATGCGGTCACGATAGCGAGTCGGCGTTCCGACCCGCCGACGTCACCGGGGTGTGGATATTGCTGACAGGGTTCCCGCATGAAATCTGCGGGGGTGTGGATGGCGATCGTGACGTCGTCGACAGGCACGCGAGAACCGACCAGTGCGGTCGGACAGCGGAGGGATCAAGGGCGAAGGCGCAGGCCTGACGGAGTGCGGGCGAATCCCGCCTCGACGAATGCGGCAATGACGTCCGGGTCTGCCGAGGCCACCTCAACACCATCCACGCGCTGCAGATTGACCGAGGCGCCACGCAAGGCAGATACCAGCGACCGCGCGGCGGACGCAGGGTCGACGCAGGGCCAGGTGGTGACGGATCGATGCCCGCGCGCGAGATAGAACACCGGCCCGACGGCCGCTTCGCTCGTTACGCCTCCGAGCGTGACGAGGGCGCCAGCCGACCGGCTCGGACGTGTCGAGGACTCCGGCCAGGGCAGAGCCGCGCCATAAGGCTGGGCGGGGTCAGCGGCCGCCATCGTGATGGGTGAGGCGTCGCGTGCAGAAGCGCACGCCCGTACGGCATCAATGGCCCCCGCCAGCGCGAATTGCGCCGCTCCCTGGCCCTCAATGACGTACGCGCGGCGGCAACGCCCCGCATCCTCAAGTGCGCGCAGCACGCGGTAAGCGGCGGCGAAGCCACCCGGCACGGATACCGACTGCACAATTTCCCGCGTCACCACGCCGTACCGGTCGAGAAGCGACTCCGCCTGGGCCAACGCGCGAGCCGCAGGCTCCGGAGAAGCAGTAGGAGCGAGAGTCCAACGACCATCGGCCGGACCGGTGGAAGACCCGGAGGGGCGCCCGAGGCGGCCTCGACGAGTCGGGACTCGGCCTCGTCGGCGAGATGCTGCGCGCGATGAGCGCGCCCCCATACCGACATGAGCGCGAACGGGCAGGAAGGTGTCGTTGGTGACGTGCCCCGACCACAGCAGTTCCGTCAGTCGAGCGCGTACGTCGACCTCGGGGATCAGGACTTCGGTAGAGAGTGCTGCTGCGATATCTCGGGCGAAGAGAGCATGACCATGCAGGGCTTCGAGAATTCGCACATCGAAGGGGTCCTCCACGTCGCCCGGCAAAGGCACGAGCAGTGGCGCAAGGTCGGTCGGTGCCAAGCAAAGCCATCCATCGCGACCCGGCAGGGATCCGGCACCCCACCACACGACCTCCCCGGTCGACAGAAGTTCATCGAGCATGGATGGTGAGTAGTCGCGCACGCGGCCCGACAGGATGACCGACTCCAATTGACTGGCGGGCAGGGGGGCACCGGCTAGTTGCTCGACGGTGGCGAAGAGCGCGTCGGCGCCGCTCCCACGATCCGTGAGGCTCTGCCACTGCGGTAGGAACGTGGCCAGAGTCGCGGGGGGTACCGGCTCGATCTCATGCCGCAGCGCGGCAACCGTTCGCCGGCGGATCTGTCGCAGGACGTCGACCTCGCAGTACTCCGTACCGCGATGGTCCGGTCGGAAGCCGCCCGCGACCAGCCGGCCTCGCTCGACCAATCCGTTCAACGCCGTCTGGGCAACGGCGACGCCCAGGCCGAACGCTGTCGCGACATCCTCCGTCGTGAAAGGGCCATGCGTGCGCGCATACCGTGACACGAGATCACCCAGCGGATCGGCGACGATCTCGAGGAAGGCGTCAGGGATGCCAGGTGGCAGAGCAGCGCCCAGCGCATCCCGCAGGCGTCCCGCGTCCTCGATGGCTGCGAGGTGATCACGTCCGGCGATGCGCACCCAGAGTGCGCGGCGTTGGTCGATTGCCGCTGCGACCAGATCGTCAGGGATGGTGTGCGCACCGAGAGCATCGGCATCCAACGGTCCGACCAGGCGCAGTAGGTCGACCAAAGCCTCGACGTCCGCGACCTCAAAATCCCATCGACCGACCTGGTGCTCGGTTGCGGTGATCGAGTCGGCGTCCAGGATGTCACGCAACTCCGTTGGCCCGAGCAGTTGACTCAGCAGATCGGCGTCAAGAGTGAGAGCCGCCGCGCGACGTTCGGCCAGCGGGGAGTCACCCTCGTAGAGGAATGCGGCGACGTAGCCGAAGACCAGCGACTGAGCGAACGGTGAGGGTCGATCTGTCTCGACATCGACGACGCGAATTTTTCCGGCTCGCACCTGCTCGAGCAGCTCTCGCAGTGCTGGCATATCGAAGACGTCCTGCAGGCACTCTCGTACGGCCTCGAGGACGACGGGGAAGTCCGGATACCGCGCCGCCACCTCCAGCAGGTGTGCCGACTTCTGCCGCTGCTGCCATAGCGGACTTCGACGACCCGGTCGCCTACGCGGCAGCAGGAGCGACCGTGCCGCACACTCGCGGAACCGTCCGGCGAAGAGTGCCGATCCGCCGATCTGCTGCTCAACGACGACCGTGACCTCTTCGGGATCAATAACGACAAGATCAACCACCGAGGCCGCTGCCGCATCATCCATCGTCTCGGGCAACCGAAGCACGATGCCGTCGTCGGAGTGCATGACCTGCGGTGATACGCCGTACTCGGATTCCAATCGCGCAGTGAGCGCCAGCGCCCAGGGCGCGTGCACGCGGGCGCCGTACGGCGTATGGATGGCGATGCGCCAGTCGCCGAGCTCGTCGCGGAAGC
>JALQUH010000030.1 GCA_023263845.1 Candidatus Nanopelagicales bacterium
ACATGATGAAGGAGAAGGAGCACGGCCGACCGTACGACGCCGACGGCTTCGCAGCCCGCGTGGCCAGCGCCGTACGTGAGATCGTCAACGAGCAGTCCTCGGTCGGCATCGACGTCGTGACCGACGGCGAGATGGGCAAGGTCAGTTTCTTCACCTACGTTCTCGAACGCCTTGGCGGCTACTCCACGACCGAAGGCGAGACGGTGCTACCTCCCTCCTGGCGCGTGGAAATCGATGCATTTCCCGAGTACTACGCCGACTACCTCGGCAAGTACAAGAACACCGTCAGCCCGCTGCGAGCCATGGCCTGTACCGGACCTGTGGCATACGTCGGCCACGCGGCACTGCAGGCCGACATTGCCACCTTGCAAGCGGCCGCCGCTGCTGTAGGCGCGCTGGAGGCGTTTATGCCTTCGGCCAGCCCGAGTGGCTTCGGCACCAATCACTTTTACGACTCCGAACTCGAATATGAAATGGCCGTGGGCGAAGCCCTACGTGAGGAGTACCTCGCGATCGTCGACTCCGGTCTTGTTCTGCAGATTGATGATCCGTGGCTGATCGAAATGCTGAGCGAGGACGGAGGCCGAACCACGCCCGCGGACCGAGACCGGGCAGCGCGCGAACACATCGAGGCGCTCAACCACGCGCTGCGTGGCATTCCCGAGGATCGGATCCGTCTGCACACGTGCTACGGCCTCAACCATGGTCCGCGCACCCACGACCTCAGCTTCGCCGAAGTGGCGCCGTACATGCTCATGGTCAATGCGGGCGCCTACTCGTTTGAGGTTGCCAATCCGCGCCACATGCACGAGTGGCGCATCTGGGAGGACATTGCGCTGCCCGAGGGCAAAATCCTCATTCCCGGTCTCCTTGGGCACGCCACGAACTACGTCGAGCATCCTGAACTCATCGCGGACTACATCGAGCGCTATGCCGGGATCGTCGGACGTGAGAATGTCATTGCCGGGGCCGACTGCGGTTACTCCTCACGGGCGTCCTACCACCCCGAGGTCCATCCCACGGTGGTCTGGGAGAAGTTTCGGGCCCTCGCCGAAGGGGCCAGCATCGCGAGCGAGCGACTCTTTTAGTCGCTATGTCCCCCACAGTGCGCGGCATCCTTTTCGACATGGGCGGCCCGGTGTGCCGAACACCATTCGAAATGGCCCGCCGACTCGAGCGGGTGACCGGCGCCCCTCCCGGCGCCTTCGCCTGGACCGGTCCCTTTGATCCGGCGGCCGATGCCCTGTGGCAGCGCATGCAGTCAGGTGAGATCACCGAGCGCGAGTACTGGCACATCCGTGCTCGGGAGGCCGCACCCTTCACCGGCAGCGAATCGGTCGTCACGCTTTTCCAGACGGCATTCGCCGACCCAGACGAGTCGATCCGTCCCCAGGCCATGGACTTCCTCGCACGCTGCCGAGCAGCCGGAACGCGAACGGGGATCTTGACCAACGACATGAAGGACTTCAACGAACCAGGCTGGTCCGATCGAGTTCCCTTCGTGCAGCAGGTCGACTTCGTGGTCGATGGCTCCATTACCGGGGTGCTGAAGCCGGATCCACGCGCGTACGCCATCGCGATCGAGACGATGGGCTTCACCCCAGACGAGATCATGATGATCGATGACCAGCCGTTCAACATCGAGGGTGCGGCCCGGTCGGGGCTACACACCTGCTGGTTCGACGTCACTGATCCCGACGGCTCCTACGAGCGCGCCTCCCGCATCGCCGGACTGCAGTGAGTGTTAGTCGTCGTCTCCGCGGCGACGGCCGCGGCGCCACAGGATGTAGCCGGCAACACCTGCGACCGCCACGACGCCGACCACGAGGGCGACGCGGGGTGCCCACCGACGGGAGGTCGCGACGGCCTCGGCTGCCTGCTCGAGCACGTCATCGGCCTTGCCGAGTACGTCGTCGGCCACGGTGAGGACTGAATCTGCCTGCTCCAGGACGCTGCGAACGCGGCCCAGGCCGTCTCGCAGCTCACCAACGTGAAGTGCGGTCGTGTGCAAGGTCTCGGTTGCGCTCATGGTCGTGAGACTACGCGCCCACGGCGGCGTAGGCAGGTTTGATGACATCGTCGATCAGCGCCAGGCGCTCATCAAACGGGATGAAAGCGCTCTTCATCGCGTTGACGGTGAGCCAACGCAACTCACGCGGCCCCCAGCCGAACGCATGGCACACCTCGGTCATCTCGCGGGTCATCGTCGTCCCGGACATGAGCCGATTGTCGGTATTGATGGTGACGCGGAAGCGCAGGTCAGCGAGTAGGCCGATCGGATGATCGGCGATGCTCGCCGCGGCCCCGGTCATGACATTGGACGTGGGGCACAGCTCAAGCGGAATACGTCGATCGCGCACATAGGCGGCCAGTGGGCCGAGGTGGTACGTGCCGTCGGGTCGCTGCTCGATGTCGTCGACGATCCGAACGCCGTGCCCAAGCCTGTCAGCACCGCACCATTGGATCGCCTCCCAGATGCTGGGCAGCCCGAATGCCTCCCCAGCATGAATGGTGAAGTGAGCGTTCTCCCTCCGGAGATATTCGAAGGCGTCGAGATGCCGAGTGGGCGGATAGCCGGCCTCGCGTCCCGCAATGTCGAAGCCCACCACTCCTCGGTCGCGAAACTCCACGGTGAGTTCGGCGATCTGTCGACTCATGGCCGCCGTACGCATCGCCGTCAGTAGGGTCCCGATGCGGATGGAGTGACCCGCGGCTACGGCTCGGCGCTCGCCCTCGCGGAACCCCGCCTGTACCGCCTCCACCACCTCGGTCAGAGGCAGGCCGGCCGCGGTGTGCAGCTCCGGGGCGAAACGTACTTCGGCATACACGACACCGTCAGATGCCAAATCTTCTGCACACTCTGAAGCGACACGGAACAGTGCCTCGGGGCTTTGCAACACACCAACGGTGTGCTGGAACGTTTCCAGGTAGCGATCGAGTGACCCTGAGTCAGCGGCAGCACGGAACCAACCGGCAAGATCAGCGCTGTCATCGACGGGCAGGTCGGCATAGCCCGATTCGGCCGCCAACTCGGCGACGGTCTGCGGCCGCACACCACCGTCGAGGTGATCGTGGAGCAGCACCTTGGGCAGTGCACGAATGACGCCAGCATCGAGTTCGGGCATGCCCCGAATCTAGTCCGCGGAGGTCTGCCCCTGCGCGACCAGGTTGCGCAGCACCCGCAGTGCCACAGACAGGGTGGCGAGGTCTCCCGTCTCGTGAGCGGCGATCTGGTCCAGGGTGGACTGCGCCCGTGCCAAACCCTCCCGGTGCTGGTCCTCCCAGGCTTCGATGCGTGCTTCGGGCGGATCCGCTGCGTTAGTCGTCGCGATGACGCCGCGGGTGACCCCGGCCAGAGCCGCGTACAGATCAGTGCGCAGCGCCTGCCGCGCCAGCGCGGACCAGCGATCCCCTCGCGGGAGCGCCGTGATTCGCACGAGGAGTCGGTCGATGTCATAGCGCTCGGAGACCGCGAAATAGAGCGGCAGGAGGTCGGTGGGAGACTCGCCCGCCGCCTCGGCGACATCGACGATGTCCAAGACGGCGAACACGTCGAGCATGGCTGCGGCCCGTAGCGCGAGATCGGCAGGCGCGCCCTGAGTGATCATGTGAGCCGCCGTCTCGTCGAGGCGGCGGCGCTCGATACCCACGAGGGCCGACGGCACCTCGCTCGACAAGCGCTCGACCCACGGCTCGAACCGAGCGAACTCCGTGGTGACGTCGATGGTGTTGCCTCGAGTTTGCAGGAACCACCGCGTCCCGCGGTCGAGGAGACGTCGGGACTCGTATCGCAAGGCGTTGAGTGCCTGTGCCGGCACCTCACCCTCAAGGTCATCAACGAAGGCCCAGTAGGAAGGCAGTTCGAAGACCGCAATGGCGGCGAACGCCGCCCGCACCACCTCGACCGGTGACGCACCTGTCTCCTCACATGCGCGGAAGACAACGGAGATTCCACCTCGGTTTATGAGGTAGTTCACGGCTGCCGTGGCGATGATGCCTTCGCGCAGAGGATGCTCGCTGATGCGATCGGCAAATCGCTCTTGAATCTCGCGCGGGAAGTAGTCGACCGCCAGTCGAGCGAACCATGGATCATCACCCAGGCCTGCCCCCTCAAGATCGGCCATGAGCGAGTTCTTGGCATACGCCGACAGAACAGCCAGTTCCGGTGACGTGAGGCCCTGCTGGGCCGCGACACGAGTGGTCAACTCCTCGTCATCGGGGAGGAATTCCAGGGCACGATCAAGCAGGCCGCGCGCGACGAGGTCGTCGATCATGCGCCCATGCACGGAGGCCAACGAAGCCGCACCCCAGCGAGCGGCACTGAGGAGGATGTTCTGCTCCTCGTTGTCGCTGAGAACCATGTCACCGATCTCATCGGTCATGGAGGCGAGCAACTCGTCCCGCTCGGACTCCGAGAGCTCACCATCGCGGACTGCTCCCTCGAGAAGGATCTTGATGTTGACCTCATGGTCGGAGGTATCCACACCGGCTGAGTTGTCGATGGCATCGGTGTTGAGGCGCACCCCTGATCTCGCCGCCTCGATCCGACCAAGTTGCGTGAGTCCGAGATTGCCGCCCTCACCAACCACGCGACAGCGCAGTGCCGAGCCATCCACGCGCACCTGATCGTTGGCCTTGTCGCCGACGCTTGCGTTGGTCTCGGTCTGGGCTTTCACGTACGTCCCGATGCCGCCGTTCCACAGCAGATCGACGGGGGCCAGCAGGATGCGTTTGATGAGTTCGTTCGGTGACAGGCTGCGTACGTCGGGTGGGATTCCCAGTCGTTCGCCAACCTGAGGGCTAATGGGGATCGACTTCAACGCTCGATCGAAGACTCCTCCACCCTCGGAGATCAGGTCGGTCTGGTAGTCGGCCCAAGACGATCGCGGAAGGTCGAAAATCCGTTGCCGCTCGGCGAATGACACCGTTGGGTCCGGATGTGGATCGAGGAAGACGTGCCGGTGGTCAAACGCGGCAACAAGGCGAATGTGCTCGGACAGCAGCATGCCATTGCCGAACACATCACCGCTCATGTCACCGATGCCCACGACGGTGAAGTCCTCGGCCTGCGTGTCAAGTCCGAGTTCACGAAAGTGGAACTGCACCGAGACCCAGGCGCCCCGAGCGGTAATGCCCATGGCCTTGTGGTCGTAGCCGGCTGAACCGCCCGAGGCAAAGGCATCTCCGAGCCAGAAGTCGTACTCGGCGGCGACGGAATTCGCAAGGTCGGAGAACGTCGCCGTGCCCTTGTCCGCCGCGACGACCAGGTACGGGTCGTCCTCGTCGTGACGCACAACGTTGGGCGGTGGCACGACGAGCCCCTCGACACGGTTGTCGGTGATATCCAGCAGACCCCGAATGAATGTCGCGTATGCGGCGCGGCCTTCATCGAGCCACGCCTCGCGGCCCGCCTGCGGATCCGGCAACATCTTCGGCAGGAAGCCACCCTTGGCGCCCACGGGGACGATCACGGCGTTCTTGACCTCCTGGGCCTTGACCAGGCCGAGGATCTCGGTTCGGAAGTCCGCGCGACGATCGCTCCAACGAAGACCGCCGCGGGCGATTCGGCCGAAGCGCAGGTGGACACCCTCGACCCGCGGTGAGTACACCCAGATTTCGAATCGGGGGCGCGGTAGCGGTAGGTCAGGGATCGCTTGAGGGTCCAGTTTGATCGCCAGACGATCGAGGCGCTCACCATCAGGTGTGCGCTGGTAGGCATTCGTTCGCAGACTCGCCGTCACCATCCCGAAGAGTGATCGAAGGATTCGGTCTTCCTCGAGGCTCGCGACCTCATCGAGAGCCTGCCGGGCGCGGGCCGCCACCGTCTCCTGGCGATCGCGGCGCCCCTCCTCAGCGGCCGGATCAAAGCGGACCTCGAAGAGTTCGACCACCATGCGCGCTAGGTGGGGATTGCGCAGGAGAGCGGCCTCCACGAACTCAAGGCCAAGGCTTGAACCGGTCTGCTGCAGGTAACGGACGTAGCTGCGCAGAATGACAATCTGCTCCCACTGCAGGCCTGCCGTGATGACCAATCCGTTGAGCGCGTCTGACTCGCAGTCCCGATTCCAGGCCGCGTGGAACGCTGACTCGAATCGCTGCCGGAGTTCCTCAGGTTTCGCGACGGCGTGCTCAGGAAGACGAAATCCCAGGTCGTAGATATGCAAGGTGCGGTCGCCGTCGACCGTGATGTCGTACGGATGCTCATCCTCGATCGTCACTCCCAGACTGCTCAGCAGCGGGAGCACCCGGGATAGCGAGATCGACTCGCCGGAGCGGATGAGCTTCAGTCGGCGCAGGGAGGAGTCATGCCCGTGCGGCGCGTACAGACGCAGTTCGAGGTCGTCCGAGTCGATGAGCGACTCAGCAAGCAACACATCCTTGACAGCCGCATCGACCGGTACCTCCTGCCGGTAGGCCTCGGGGAAACCTGGACCGTACTTGGCGATAAGGCCTGGCGCCCGGTTGCGGCCAACCCGCTCGGCGATGGCATCCGCAAAGTCGTCGTCCCAGCTTCGCGCTGCCTGGACGATGCGTTCTTGCACGCCCTCTAGATCCGGCGCGGCAATCGTCTCGCCCGGCTCCGCCCGCACAACGATGTGCAGTCGGGCCAGTACCGACTCCGAGACTCGCGCGGCGTGATCCACGGTCGCTCCATCGAAGGCTTCTCGCAGGATCTCCTGAATGCGCAGGCGAACCTCGGTGGTGTATCGATCGCGTGGCAGATACACGAGGCAGGACACGAAGCGACCGTAGGGGTCCCGGCGCACGAACAATCGGGTCTGGCGGCGCTCGGATATCTGGTGAACCGCGAGAGCAACTTCGGCCAATTCGGCCACGTCGATCTGGAAGAGATCCTCACGTGGATAGGTCTCGAGGAACTGCACCACATCCTTGCCGCTATGTGAACGGGCGTCGAAGCCCAGGTCAGCGAGAACGGCCGCGGCCTTGTCACGAAGCACCGGGATCTCACGAACGGAATGCGTATACGCAGTCGCAGCAAACAACCCGAGGAAACGTCGTTCGCCCACCACGCGGCCATCCGCGTCGAAGCGCTTGACCCCGACGTAGTCAAGATAGGTGGGGCGATGAACCGATGAGCGGGAGTTGGCTGACGTCAGCACCAACACCCGCGGGTCACGCGCATGGTGAGCCACCGGTCCGGTAAGGGCCCGACCGCCGGTGTCGGGGTCCGACCGCAAGATGCCGAGACCCGTGCCGGGGATTGCCACGAGACGGTCGTCGTCGTGGAGGTCGTATTCGCGGTAACCGAGGAAGGTGAAGTTGTCGTCGGCGAGCCACTCCAGCAGACGCGCTGCCTCCGTCGACTCCTCCATCGGCACCGTGGCGGGTGGGTGGGCAGTGAGCTCGTCGGCGATCATGACAGCGGTGGCCCGCATGCGCGGCCAGTCCTCGACGGCCTCTCGCACATCCACGAGTACGCGGCGCAAGGTGGCCTCGATGTCGTCCAGGGGGATCGTCCCCGGTTCGAACTCAACGTGGATCCACGACTCACGCAGTAGTGCGCTGGTGGCGTCGTCGTCCTCGCGGAGGAGGTTGCCCGCCAGGTCTCGCCGGATCGAGAAGACCGGGTGGATCACCAGGCGAAGTCGACAGCCAAGGGTCGTGAGTGCAGCGTTGACGGAATCAACGAGAAACGGGATGTCATCGGTGACGATTTCAGCGACCGTGCAGTCGCATGCCCAGCCGTCCAGGTCATCGGTTGGTGTATGGACCCGGACCACTGCTGTGCCTTGGGGCCGGTGTTCGGCTACGTCGACGTGCGAGGCCACGGCACCCAGAAGGTCAGCGGGACGTCGTTCATTCAGATCCGCGAGCGGCACATTGCGGTAATAGTTTTGGGCCACGTTCTCCAGCAGGGGTATCCCGTCAGCGAGCGTGCGAAGTTGCTCGAGGGCATCGGGCTCCGCATCGGAATCCGACACGTGAACCTCCCTCATCGACCGTTCCTCTCCCATCAACCGGTGGGAGCCAGGCCTCCGCCCTGGGCAAGAGTCTCCCGCGTTGTACGCACCGACGTCTCAAGGACGCGCAAACGTCGCTGGGCTTCCATGACATTACCCCCGATCGCCTCAAGGTCGGCCGGTCCCGGACCGAGGATGGTCACCGCGGTGCCCCCCAACTCCAGGCGATCGGCCTCACTGAGGCAACGGCGGGTGACGCTTCCGCGCCAGCGGCGCTCTAGCCGCCCCAGGAGGGAACTGGGATCGTCGGTCTCGAAGGAGACCATCGGGGCCACGACGTAGACCTCGTCAAGATCCAGCCCGCCCAGGACATCGGCCGACGTCGCCGACCACGCTCCTCCATCAACGTAGGTGCGACCGGCAATCTCGATCGGCTCGAACCAGCCCGGGATCGCGCACGAGGCCATCACCGCATCGCTGAGCGCGACCTCTGGGGCGTCCTCTCGACCGAAAACCACGCGGTCTCCCGTGTGGTAATCCATCGCGACGACCCACAGACGCTGATGTGGCGACCACTGACCCCAGGGGGTGACCGCATCAATGAGGTGGCCGACCCGCTCTAGCGATCCGGCGCCCACGGGGAGGAATGCTGAAAGCACGGCGGTCGGGGGAAGTCGCAAGCCACGTCGCAGCGACGAGGCCATGAGCCGCACCGAGCCCGGTCCGCGCAGCCGAGGCATCGAGGGTCGCGAACCGCCGGTAGCCCGCTCGTAGTCCCACATGTAGCCAGCGAGCGGGCCGGAGGTGATCGGCTCGCCGCGCTGATGAGCCATCAACTGATCGACCGAGACTCCCGAGCCGATCAGCGCCGCAAGCACCGACCCAGCGGATGTCCCCACGATGACATCGGCGTCGCGCACGTCGAATCCGCGAGCCTCCTGCAACGCATCGAGCGCGCCAACCGCCCAGGCGCCACCGAGAACACCTCCACCACCCAGAACGACACCGCGCCGCGGCCTGCCACCGGGCATCGCTAGTCCGCCACGCTCAGATGTCGTACCGCGGGTGGCCGACGAGAATCACGCAACTCGACGAGGGCGTCCACCAGTCCCTGCGTGATCACCGGGAGGTCGGTGAGCGCATCACGGTCCGCATTGAGTCCTAGGAAGACTCCGCCGTCATACGACGTCACCCCGATGCTCAAGGCATGCCGGGGGGCGAGCGGGATGATCGGGTACGCCGAAAGCATCCGCGCGCCCCCGGCGTAAAGCGGTGTCTGCGGGCCCGGCACATTCGTCACGGTCAGGCTGAACGAGCGTTGCGAGAGCGACGACCCAACGCGAGCACCGAGTGTGTGCAGGGTTGGAGGTGCAAAGCCAACGATTCCGACCATCGCCTTGGCACCAATGGGACGCGCGGATTCGCCGTAGCGGGTGGTGTCGAAGGTGATGCGTTGTAGGCGGATGATCGGATCGGGCTCGCCGATCGGTAGATCGAGGGTGAAGGCGTCGACCAAGCTGATCGACCCATCCCCCCCGGCCACACTCATCGGCACCAGGGTGCGGATCACGGCGTCCTGGGGAACCGCGTCACCACGGGAGAGCAACCACGAGCGCATGGCACCGGCGACAAGCGCCAGAACCACGTCGGTGATGGTGCCGCCCCGTTGTCGCCGCACCTCCTTGAGATCGACGAGTCGCAGGTCCACGGTGTCGAACCGCCGCTGCTGACCCACCGGCACATTCAGGGGATTGGGCTCCGGGCTCCGCGTCGCCGCGAGCACGGTCGCCATCGCGTCACCCACCGCCTGCCGTGCGTTGTCGACACTGCTGCGCACAGCATCGACGAGGGTGGTCGGATGAGCTACGGCGTCGCCGAGAGCACCCGCAACTAACTCAACGGTGCTGGGCTCGCGGGCGGGTCGCCAGGTGCTCACCGGCGCACCTCGCACCTGGTCGGACTCCTCCAAGATCACCTCGCCGATGTCGACGGCGGTAACGCCATCGACCATCGCCTGATGGGTCTTGCTCAGCAGCGCGAAGCGATTGCCCTGCACTCCCTCGACGAGGTACACCTCCCACAGGGGATGCCGTCGATCGAGTGGGCGGCTCATAATGCGCGCCACGAGGTCATGCAACTGTTCAATGGTCCCGGGAGCGGGGAGCGCGGAGCGGCGTACGTGGTAGGTCACGTCGAAGCGCTCATCGTCGACCCACACCGGGTGCGCTAGGCGCCCCGGCACCTCGCGCAGACGCTGGCGGTAGCGCGGGACATAGGCGATGCGGTCACGGATCAGGGCGACGAGGCTTTCGTGATCGAAGACCCCCGGCTGCTCTTGGAAGAGCGTCAGGCTCCCCACATGCATTGGGGTGTTGGGCGCCTCCAGATAGAGGAAGGAGGAGTCCATGGTGGAGAGCCGGTCGGCCATTCCTTCATGGTGCCACGCCGACTAGGCCAGATTCAGGCCGAACAGCGTCTCGAGCTCACTTCGTGTCGCGTCATAGGCGACATGACGGACGCCGACGATGCCAAGATCGGCCGCCGCCGTGATGTTGTGCGGAAGATCGTCCACGAAGACACACTCGCCGGCGGTCAGCTGCATCTGATTCAGCGTCAACTCGAAGATCTGCGGATCAGGCTTGCGCAGCCCCACCTCGCCGCTGATGACGACCACGTCGAACATGCCGTCCCACAGGTCACGGGGGTAGTAGTCGCCCCAGGAGTTGGAGAGCAGGGCCGTGCGGATACCGAGATCACGCGCGCGACGTACCAAACCGTTCATGTCGTGGGAGTGCTCGAACTCGGCGAACATCCGATCAAGGAGTCCGGATGAGTCGTGTGATTCACCGGTACGTCGGGTGAGTTCCTCGGCCAGGAGCCGCTCGAAGTCGGGCACCTCCATCTCGCCGCGTTCGAGTGCGTGGATGGGATTGACCATCGCCTCGAGTTCTCCCTCGGGGCCCAGCCAGCCCCGGATGATCTCGGCATAGGCCGCCTTGTCGATGCCGTGGCGATCGGCCCATCGATGCACCGCCGATCCGATATCCCCGGTGAGGACTCCGCCCCAGTCGACGATGAGTCCGGCGAAGGCAGGCATGCGGCGATCCTAGACGTCACGCAGCGATGTCGAATGGCTCGGGCCATGTCCATCGGGTAACAACATCGCTCAACGCATGGCGTGCAGGTGAACGGCTGGCAACCTCTGCGAGCGTGCCTCCCATGCGCAATGCCGCGTCGCAGGCATCGCGGTCGTCCGGTACACACATGACGTCGGTGACACCCGGCCGGCAAGGACCTACGCCCGCAGTGCCGTCGGGTCCGCTCGGTGCGGGTGACCTCTCCGACCCCGGGGGTCATCGAAGCGAGCGCGGTGGTCATCGGCTCCTCGCGTGCTCGGGCAGTGGCCCTTCGCCTTGAGGCGATTCGCGGTCGCTGGCTGGCCACGGCCGTCGAATTCGGCTGATCCTCCCCCACCTCTTGACCAGTAGTACGGATGTCCGTACATTTGTCCCATGCCCGCTGGCTTCCTCGACCGATCAAGCCCGATGCCTCTGTGGGCGCAGACCTGTGAGGACCTGCGCAACCGCATCTCGGCCGGGGAGTTCACCGGCTCGTTCCCCGGCGAGATGGCCCTCACCGAGGAATACGAAGTCAGTCGACACACCATCCGTGAGGCCTTACGCGTCCTGCGGGATGAGGGCCTGATCAGCAGCCATCGCGGGCGTCCCACCACCGTTTCCTCACCGCGCTACCAACAGAGTCTGGGCACCCTGTACTCCCTGTTCGACACCATGTCCTCCCAGGGGGTCGACCAGTTCAATCGCGTCCTGCGCCTTGGCCGCACGGTGAACGCCAGTGTCAGCGAGCACCTCGGCGTACCGGCGAACACCGAGCTCATCGTGCTCGAGCGCCTGCGCTGCGTCGACCACGAGCCTCTCGCGCACGACATCTCCTGGTTGCCGGCCGAATTCGCCGCTCCCCTGCTCGATCGTGACTTCACCTCCACGGGCCTCTACGCCGAACTCGACCGCACCTGCGGCGTCACCATCGATTCGGGCCATGAGCGCATCACCACGCTTCTCGCACCCCGCCACATCGCCCAGCAATTGCAGATCTCGCAGCAGGAACCGGTCTTCCTGCTCGAGCGACGGGCCTTGGCTCAAGGACGCCCCGCCGAGTGGCGCGAAACCCACGTCCGCGGCGATCACTTCAGTCTCGAAACGGAATGGTCGCCGACCACCAGCAACGTGACCGTCTTGACCGCGCCGACCGACGTCATCGGTTACTGATCGACCTCCCGCACGACGCCCTTCGATAGAGACGAGAGACCACAATGGTGTTCCTAGCCGCGTTCCTGGCCATCTTCATTGGCATGGCGGTTGGCCTGCTGGGTGGCGGCGGATCCATCCTCACGACGCCGCTCCTCATCTACGTGGCCGACTTCGATGCCAAGCAGGCCATCACCGCCAGCCTTTTCGTGGTGGCGGTCACGTCGGTCTTCGGCCTGATTGCCCATGCCCGCGCCGGGCGCGTGAAGTGGCGCACCGGCATCATCTTCGGACTCGCCGGCATGGTCGGCGCCTTCATCGGCGGTCAGATCGGATCCCACCTGCCCAGCGTGGTTCTCCTCGTCGCGTTCGCGGTCATGATGGGTGTCACCGCGGTCGCCATGATCAGAGGACGAAAGAAGGTCGAGGGCCATCACGGCAGCGGCAACGGCCTACCGGTTTTCCGCATCCTGCTGGATGGCCTGATCGTCGGATTGGTCACCGGTCTCGTGGGCGCCGGTGGCGGGTTCCTCGTCGTTCCCGCTCTCGCGCTCCTAGGCGGACTCGCAATGCCGAACGCCGTCGCGACCTCGCTGCTCGTGGTCGCGATGAAGTCCTCCGCCGGTTTCGCCGGCTACCTGCTCACCTTCGGAGGCGACTCCATCGTGAGCTTGAATCCAGAGACGCAGATCGACTGGTCCGTGACGCTGATCGTCACCGTGATGGCCGTCATCGGAGCCCTGATCGGCTCGCGGCTCGTCGGCAAGATCCATCCCGACATTCTTCGCAAGTCGTTCGGCTGGTTCGTGCTCGTCATGGCCGTGTTCATCCTCGTCCAGCAAATCGGCTCGGCGGTCTTGTCCTATGCACAGGAGGGGCTGCTGCAAGGTGCCGAAGTGATCGTCGCCGTCGTGCTGATCATCGCCGCTTTCACCTACGTCATCATGAAACCGGCCAAGCAGAGCGTGGTCGAGACCATCGACTTCGACGAGCCGATACCGGACGATGACGAGACGGCAGCCACGTCGTAACCAGCCACCGGCTGTCCCGCTTCTGAGCCCCCGTCCTCCCACATGGCCTAACATCCGGGTCATGTCGGAGGGCGGCGGTGCGAAGGTTCAGTACTTTGAACTCTTCTTCGACCTGGTCTACGTCTTCACGCTGATCCAGATCACCCGCACCATGGTCGAGGCCGGCACCCTCAACGGAATCATCCACGGGCTTGTCGTTCTCGTGCTCGTCTGGTGGGTGTGGGTTGCCTTCACCTCCATGGCCAATGTGGGTATGCCCAGCCAGTACTCCCGGGACTGGCGCCAGCCCCTCTTTGCCGTTGCCATGGCACTGCTCTTGCTCGTCGCCCTGTCGATCCCCCAGGCGTTCTGGGACAACAGCAAACTCTTCGCGTTCTCCTACCTCGCGCTCGCCGCACTCGCTCTCGGTGGCCAGTACGCCGTGGCACGATTCGACCCCCCGATGCGCCAGGCAACCTTGCGGCTCATTCCATTCGCAGCCATGTTGCCAATCGCGCTCGTCATTACCAGCTTCATCAGCAGCGAGATCGTCTCGGTCGTCGTCATCGTCATTGGCATAGCTTGTGCCGCGGCCGCACCCGTCCTATCCGGCTCGCGCGAGTGGAAGATCTCTACCGGCCACCTCGCCGAGCGCTACAGCCTGTTCATGCTCATCACGATGGGCGAAACGATCATCAGCCTCGGTGAAGGGGCGACCAAGGCGCCCATGACGCCGCTGCTCATCGCCGCCGTCCTCATCTCCTTTGTCCTCATCGTCATTCTGTTGCGTCACTACTACACCGAGGTGCTCGACGCGGGTGAGCGGCGTCTTCAAGAGATCAGCGGTGCCTCGCTGGTGCGATTCGCGCGATACGGCTACACCTACCTGCATCTTGCAATGGTGGCGGGCCTCCTCCTCGCCGCGGTGGCACTGAAGGCGGCTATGAAGGACCTCACCACTCCCCTCGACGACATCCTCGAGGCCTGCCTCGCGGCGGGTGTAGGACTCTTCCTGCTCGCCACGATGCTCTTCTCCGCACTGGCGAAGGAGCCATGGCGCCGACTGTCGCTTCTCGCGGTCGTCGTTCTCGCCATCCTCACCGTCGTGGGACCACGGATTCCCACAATCTCCTTGATCATCCTGGTCGTCATCGCGGCCGCAATCGGAGTCGATCCGCGCAGCCTCGGCGGCCGCATCCCGCGCTACCTGTCCCGCGACACCTAGGGATAACTGACGGTCATCGGATCATCAATCGCCTGCATGACTTCGATATCGATCGGCGGACTGGGAGCCGAGTAGCGAACACCGGGCCAGGGTTCGCTGCCCGGGCCACCCGGGTTGTACACCGGGTCGTAGTCACCGGTGGACGGCATCTGCACACGGGTGATCGCGCGCATCGCCGACTCGTCGCCGGACAGGATGATGTCGATCTGATTGTCCTTGTCCTCGCGGTAGCAGTCGTCGTAGGTGTCCTGCCGCAGTCCGAGGTCGGCCAGGCCCTCGACACGGAGCACCGCCCCGTCGATGACGTAGTCGACGCCCGTTTGGGTGATTGCCACCTTCTCACCCGCTGTCGTGACCGCCTCTATCCGGAAGAAGCGATCGAACTCCGTCGGCTTCATTCCGGTGACCCCGTCAGGTGTCATGCCCCCGGACGTGAAGACGCGCAGCCGATATTGCGCACGATCGCCGTACAGGGCCGCTCCATCGTTCGGCAGCAACCCCGATCGGAAGAGAAGCGGGCCGGTGTCGCCCTCGGACGAGTAGCGACTGAGTTTGGCGGCCACCAGTTGCGGCCCACCACGATCGATCGGGGCCACGTCAGGATCGGTGTACGGGGAGCCGGGGGATTCCACGCCCAAACCCACAGCGCTCACCAGAGCCGGCCCCGGGCCGACCAGTTGCAGAGGCGTGGCACCCTCGACGACATCGACGCGTACCGGATAGATCGCGCCGGGGTCTTCCGGGGCCAGGCGGTTGCCGAAGTGGCCGAAGACGACCACAGTCGATCTCTCGTTGTATTCGAAGTTCGGCCAGGCGGCCGCAACCTCGGGTTGCACGACGGTGCCGTCGTTGAGGGTCACCGCGATGTCATCGGCGTTAAGGGAACTCGGCAGCACGGGCCAACTGAACTCGATCGGCAGGCCGTCCGCGTAATAGACCGGTGCACCATAGAGCAATGCGATGCTCTCCGGGGTCGCGGCGCTCGTGTAAACCGCCAAGGACGGCGTCGATCCATCAGCGCACGTCACGTCATT
Organism: Candidatus Nanopelagicales bacterium; assembly: GCA_023263845.1. Lineage (GTDB taxonomy): Bacteria > Actinomycetota > Actinomycetes > S36-B12 > S36-B12 > Mxb001. The sequence goes on from JALQUH010000030.1 coordinate 15,460, forward strand.
CCAGGCGCCTCCGGCCAGATGCACCCGCGTCCTGCTAGCGCCGAGGTCATCGTCGGAAAGCCCGGGGACGCCGATGATCTGGGTGAAGCCGAGTCCGGCCGCCATCATGCGCGGTTCAGTGTCCCAGAGGTCCGCGTTGATGAGGGTGTCCTCATTGAGTACCGCAGACGGATTTCGGACCGTGGAGATGATGCGGACGACCACAACGGATCCGAGCAGCGTGACCAGCACGGCGAAGGCCGCGATGACCTGCCAGATGCGCTTGCGGGGCCACAGCCTCATGTGGCTCCACATTAGAGGGGACGCGCAACCGGCGACACCGTGGTGCCACGGAGGAAGGGAGTGACTTGGAGAACGTTAGTTCTCGTCGCGCAGTTTCGTCACCGCATCGATCTCCAATCGAGATGCGGAAACTGCCAGATTTCGACTTGTCGCGTAGAGGGCGACGCCGCCGATCACACTACCGAGCCCGGCAACAAGCAAGACGTCCAGCGCATCGCTCAACGGCTGTTTGAAGGCCACCCACGCGACGATCGCTCCAACGACGATCAGCCAGCCACCGACGAAGGAGAGCCACCCATAGATGAGGACCTGTCGCGCGGTGCGTCGGGCGACCGCAACCTGCTCGCGGTAGTCATCGGCGGACATGACCATAGTCGGACTCTAGCCCCCGCTGGGTGCATGAAGTTGGACTCCACGCACCTGCTGGATCGCCATGCGCGCACCAGAACCGACCGTGCAGCTCAGAACGTGGCCCCCAGCTTTTGCATCACGGGTGAGGCCGTGCAGGTGCAGGCCCGGCTGGCCCACGCCGAGCATGTTTGAGCCCTGCCGGAAACCGACGAGGGTGGCCTTGCGATCAGTCATCGGGAACTGCACCTGCTCGGCGATGACATCTGAGAGTGGCGGATAGGGCTTGGCCTGCTTGGGCACGCTGCGCGTGGTCAGCGCCGAGAATGTGCCGTTGATGCGGACAGCCACGATTCCATCTTCAGCACCGGCCGCAGCATCGATGATCGGAATGAGGTCGCTGCATGCCGTATTGGCAGCCAGAGTCACCCACTCCTGAGGGGAGAAGCGGACGCCCTGGAAGAACGGCGTCGTGCGATTGAGGTCGACCGGACGCGGCGTGCCATCGGTGCCGACTCGATAGACGGTCCCCCGCACCAGGACGAGTTCGCCATCCAGTTGATCGAAGGTGCCCAGTCCGATCGTCGACTTGTCTACCACGTCCGCAAGGGACGCCACCGCGTCGAAGTCTGGCTGCACGAGGTAGTCGTAGGTGCCAGCCTGAATCACCCAACCACGCGGCGTGCTGGCCGGTTGGGCCGCGACTGGAGCGGCGGCAAGCAGAGCCGCTGCGGCCACGCAGATGGCCACAGCGGTGAACAGCCGGGGGTGGCGACGCCGAAAACCGAGGGTCTGGTGCACCCCTGCACCCTACGGCCTCGTCGCCCATCAAGTCGCTGGACGGGTCGCCCGCGACCGCAGGTCTAGCGCTTCAGTTCAGCAGGTACGTCGTTGATGTCACCGGTGAACACCGTAGAGAAGAAGGCTGAAGGTGACGACCCACCGAGACGCCCAAAGCATGGCACCAGCACCCCTCTTTTCTGTAGATCCTGGCCTCATACCCCTTTCGGCCCCACTCTGTGCCCATGACCACCGAAACCAGCGAGACAGACGGTCAGCGAACCGGAGTCACCCAGGCAGGACTCGCGATCACCGCGGCCGTAGTTCTTGGCATCGCGGCCACCTTGACCGCCTGGTCGGCCTACCGCGAATCCCTCACCAGCGACCTCGTGCTGAAGAACTACTCCGAGCAGCAGGCGGCCATCGCCTTGGCGAACGACACCTACGGTCGCGCCGACCAGCAAGAATCACTGGAGACCACGCTCTTCCTCGATTGGGCGACTGCCACGTCCACCGGCAACGATGACGCAGCGGCGTACCTCGAGGTCGTCATGAGTGATGAGCTCTACGCTGCCGTGGAATGGTGGAACGCTGAGCCGGCCGAGACATCTCCGCCGACACCTTTCGACGCTGCAAACCCCTACTATGCGGACCTGCCCAGCCAGGTGCTCATCGCTGACGGCGATGCCCTCCTCGAAGAGGCTGATCTTCTTCGGCTTGCCGCCGAGGAGGCCGACGGGACGAGCGATCGATTCGATCTGGCAAACGTCTTCTTCGCCGTCGTCCTATTCATCGCTGGTCTGACAACAATCGTCCAACGGCGATCCATCCAGGTCGCCTTCCTCGCCTTGAGTGCTGTGGGTCTCGTCGGCGGTATCGCCGTACTCGTGACCACGGCTGGATGGGCATCCCTGAGTTAGAGCTTTACCCGCGCTGTCTGCGGCAGAACCACAGTCACCACACCGGCAAGACCTACCCTTGGGAGTCAGACATGTTGATGGATCGAAGCGCCAAAATTCTCGTTGGACTTGGGGCCGTGGCCCTGAGTCTCGCCGCTTGCGGGGGATCATCCGCCAGCTCGCTCGACATGACGAAGCTCACCGAAGGAGTCAAGAGTGATACCGGTGCGAGCGAGGTGCGCGTTGACTGCCCGCCGGACATTCCCATTCAGGCTGGGCTCGTCACCGAGTGCGAGGCCACGATCGATGGACAAACTAACCGCCTGGTGATCACTCAGAAGGATGACTTGGGCAACGTCAACGTGCGCTGGGAGGCCGCTGACCTCCTGAACGGGCCTGAATTCGAGGCAATGCTTTCCGGCCGTATCGCCGACGCCTGGGGCGGCCCGGTGACGGTCGAGTGCCCGCAGGACACTCCCTTGCAGGCAGGCCTGGTGACCGAATGCATCGCGTATGACGAGGAGTACGAGACCGTCCTGCTCATCACTCAGAATGATGCTCTGGGCAACGTGTCCTGGGAACTTGTCGAGTAGCCTCCGGATCATCTCGAGTCGCTAGGAGTGCCTCATGGGTCAGGTCCTCGTCGTTGAGGATGACGGCTTTACCCGAATGCTCCTGTGCAGCCAACTGCGCGAGCTCGGACACGAGATCGTCGGCGATGTGGCCACGAGTGCCGAGGCGATGCTGCTGCTCCGATCGTCTCGACCCACGCTCGTCATCCTTGATCTTGATTTGGGCCCGGGGCCCAGTGGTGTGGACGTGGCCTACGCGGTGCGCAAGTTCGTCCCCAGCTCAGGCATTCTGGTGCTGTCCACGTACGTCGACATCCGACTGATCGGCGACTTCCGGCCCTTGCCACCCGGTGCCGTGTTCATGGTGAAGCGGTCACTAAGTGACGTGTCGACGCTCCAGGCCGCTATGGCTGCCGCCACGGATCGTGAACTGGCGCAGGAAATCCATCGGCTCCAGCGGACTCAGCGCCTCGGGCGGCTGCGCGACGGCCAGGTGGAGATCATGCGCTTGGTAGCCAGTGGCCTGTCCAATGCCGAGATAGCTAAGGCACGAGATATCGAGGAGGCATCGGTGGCCAAGGCTGTGGCGCGACTCATCAATCAATTGGATCTGAGTTCGGCACATGCACGCAGCCCTCGAGTCCTCATCACCCAGGCCTACTTTGGTTTCGTGGCAGGGGCCATGCCTACACGAATCGGTACCTCGTCTTCGTGACCGGGCGATTGCGAGCGATGCGCTCCTCAGCACAGCGGTCGGTCTCCCCGTCGCCCGACCGTGACTCTCCAACTTTCGCGGTCCACCGCGACTCGGTCTCCGAGCTCCTTAAGGTCCCGGCCCTCCGGGATCGCATCCGTGAGCGGGATGTCTCGTCCGCAACGGCCGTGCGCCTCGGCGTTGTCTCGGCGGTGTCTGGCTCCCTGGTCCTCGTCGCTGTCCTCCTCGTCATGTCATCCGAGATCCTGAAGTCGCCCACCCCGGTGACCGTCGCTTCCATCGCGGGCCTTCTCGGCACTTGTGTCCTCTGCGGGATCTTCACCGGCGTCTGGGTCTGGGCAGAAGCCACCTTTGCCCGACGAGCGGGAGGCGTGGGTCTCCTCCGCTTCCTGTGCTCCTACTTCCTCGGAGGTGGACTGGTCGGCCTGCTGTTAGTCACCCTCGTCCCAGGAACGGGATTCGCGCTGCGCGGACCGCCCGCTCTCACCATCGTGAGCATCGCGGTCGCTGCAACGTGCGGGGCGTTGATCCTAGGCGTTATCCATGACGGACGGCGCCGCATCCAACGGGTCCGCGACGCGCTCGTGGCCCAAGCGACCGATGTGGTGCTCACGGGAACGTCTCAAGGCACGGAGGTGGCGCTGCTGCGACAGACATTGAACGCTGAACTCCGGACGTCCCTTCAGCCACATCTCGATGCAGCAGCCCTCCAACTTGCTGCCGAGGCCACCCGCATCAACTCTGAAGTCACGGCGTCCGCCGCACGCTTGCTCGAGGATCTCAATGATGCCTCGGTGCGACCCTTAAGCCACCGTCTCCAGCAGCGCGCGATCTCGGCCGGGGTAAGTGTGGGGCCGCTGTCGTTTATTCGCGGAGTCGCGCGCCATCAGCCGTTCCGGCCGGGGATGGTGACCGCGATCTTCTTGCTCACGAGCGTGCCATCTACCTGGGTCGATGCAGGGCTTCCCGCCGCGGCCATCTCTGCCCTTGTCGGCAGTGCCCTCATCTACCTCATTCTCGGTCTCGGCAACGTCGTCATGGCGCGGGTTCCGCAATGGCACACGGTGACGTTCATCGGCTTCTTCGTTCTGCTGCAAGTTCCCTGGATGGCCACCGAGACGTTGAACGACCCCGTCATGTCGACCTCCCGGGGTGTCGGTTGGGCTGTGACCGTGGCGATCAGCGCCTGCATCGTGTGGCTCACCTCCGGTATTGGTGAATGGCGCGCGCAACAAGCATCGCTTCTGCGCCTGTACGCCGATGACATCGACATGGCCCGCCTCCAACTCCAGGCACAGGACGAGGTCGTGCGCGCTCTTACGAAGGAATCAGCCCGAGCCCTACACGGTGCGCTTCAGTCACGGCTCGCCGCATGCATTCTTGCCCTCGACCGTGCCGTCGCCGCGAATGACCCGAAGGCCCATGCCGAAGCCATGGCCCAGGCACGAGCGGTGCTGGCCGAGCCGTGGCCCGTCAGCGACGAACCCACTGCCCAGGCCAGCCTTGTTGACGGGGTCCGGGCCAAGGTCGACCTGTGGCAGGGCATCGCCGACATCACCTGCGTGATTAATCCCGATTGTGTCGACGTTCCCGGCGGTGCCGCTGACGTCGCCGTCGTGGTCATCGAGGAGGCCCTGTGCAATGCGGTGCGCCATGGCGGCGCGGACACGATCATGGTGTGGGTCTCCACCGCTGTCGACCATGACAGCCGCGAACTTCGGATCCGGGTTACTGATGACGGAGGCGGACTGCGTGGGCACCAACGGGGATTGGGCACCGCCTACCTCGACCAGGCCTGTCCGGGACGCTGGCGGCGCAGCACGCCCCCCTCCGGGGGGTGCCAACTCGATGTGAAGATTCCTCTCGATCCTTTGGAGGCTGAGACATGCTGACAATGCGTGCCCGACCTATGCACCGACGCCTACGTGTTCGGTTCGCCGTGCTGGCTTGCGCCCTACCGCTGGTCTCGACTGCATGTATGGCTGGCGAGGTCGACACCTCGACTGAGGCCGCCCCCGCACAGTCATCCGACATGGCACCGCAGGCAGCAGTCACCTTCGACACCGGATTCGATGTGGAAGTCGATGGCTTTGGCTTCCCGAACTACGGCAGCGAGGGGGAGGTCGAGAACCTGACCTCCTACTCGATGCGGATGCTCTTCGGCGATCAAGTCTGCGCGCAAATCGATGGCGAGGACTGCCTCCTCACTCCAACCGCCCAGAGGTGGATGGAGGTGCAGAACGACGGCATGGCCGGTGGCCACTGCTTCGGGATGGCTGGGTTGGCCTGGGCACTCTTCGCGGGGTACGTCGACCCGCAGGCCTACGGTTCAGACACCCCGGGGCAGATGTCCTTCGAGGCCAATTGGGGTCTGCAGGCAGATATCGCGACGGTCTTCGTCACCCAGGAGACCGACCCCACCTTCGCTGAGCGGCAAACCCTGACTCCCAACCAGGCGCTCGACGTCCTCGCCCAAGAATGGGCTGAGGGCCAAGGATACGTCTTCGGGATCTACCGACTCGTGGACGGCGATTTCCAGGACGGGCACGCCGTCACTCCGTATGCGATCGAGGATCTTGGTGACGGACAGGTCGGCATCATGCTGTACGACAACAATTTCCCGTACGAGGCCCAAATGATGGTTGTCGATACGACGACGGATACCTGGACCTACAGCACATCGGCCGATCCACGGAACGATCCCGAACTGTACGAGGGTGGGGCGGACAATCCCCTGGTTCTCTTCCCCGTCGATCCCATGCTCGGTCCACAAGATTGCGCCTTCTGCGCCGGCGGGACCTCAAACGAAGCAGCCGGACTGGGCAGCCCGCCGGGAGCAGCCGCCACATCAACAGCCGATGGCGACGTCAATGTGGTCTACCTCAATCAAGAGGCAGCAGGGCTCGGCGTGACCATTTCCGTGACCGACCTGGACGGCAACGCTATCGAGGGTCTGCGTGAGTGGGTGCCGATGTCTCGCGTCATCACGAGCGCCCCGGTGATCGCCGTTCCGGAGAATGAGGCATTCGTGGTGACCGTCGATGCCACCGACGCTGTCTCTGACGCCACAACGGGGATCACCATCATTGGTCCTGGATACAGCTACGGGATTGAGGACTTCCTCATGTCACCCGGCGATGTCGATTCGATCATCTTCGATCCGGAATCTTCCAGCGTCACTTATTCCACGAACGTGGGAGCAGCACCGGACATTGTGTTGAGCCTGGATGGTTCGGAAGCCTCCTACGGATTCCTCTTCGGTGGCTTGGACCTGCCGGGAGAGGGTGGCGCGATCACGGTGTTCTTGAATCTCGAAGCGCAAACGGTGACCGCCTTCACGACTACCGACGGGGAGGGGACGATCGACTTCGTGATCCGTCGAATTGATGATGTCAGCGATGAAGAGTACGTCAGCGATCCGATCCCGCTCTCCGCGAATGAATCCCTCGTCATCGAGTACGGAGCCTGGCAGGGCGATGGCACCGTCATGCCCATCGGCATTGACTTCAACGACGACGGGTTCATCGACGAGGATCTGATCGAGACCGACTAAGTGCCCAAGGATTGACACCGGCCCCGGAACCAGCCGGACCAAGGTCTCGGATCGTCCACTAAACTTCCCAACGGCCAGTCAGTCTCACGGCCCCAGGAGCGTCTGAGTCACCGGAACTGGAACCAGGACCGGGTTCAGGGTTGATGGGGGAGCCGGCGTCCGGGTCCATCGGAGCGACAATCACCAAACCGGAATCAGGGGCCGAGCTGTTTGACGACGGGACCGTCGACAGGTTGAAGGCGCCGGACGAAAACAGCAGCAGAACGAAAGCTCCCGCCAGCATGTGATCTGTTCGCATCTTTCACCACGCCTCCTTCAACACGGTAATAACGAGGGCAGTGATCTTTGGTCGCCTAGCTGGAATGATTCCTGCTTCAGCAAACTGGCGTGAGGAACCTCAGACCTTCAAGGATGGGGCGTTTGACGACAGGGCCAGGGGTAAACATGTCTACCCCTGGCCCTATGTCACCTCGAACTGGACGGCTCCCCAGGCATCCCCGGTCGATCCACCGCCCCAGATGGGGTTGTCGCCGTCTCGTTTCAGTGGAACCGCTCTTTAGCAGCCGCTGTTCGTCTTACTCCCATCTGGGCAGATGGTCTTCTTGAACGTCGCGCCGGTGAAGTTCGCGCCAGACAGGTTCGCGCCCGTCAAGTTCGCGTACGAGAAGTTCGCGTTCGTGAAGTCTGCATTCGCCAAATTCCCGTTCGTGAGAGTGGCGTGCTGCAGAGCCGTGCGAGCCAAGGTCGCGCCCGTCAAGTTCGCGCCAGACAGGTTCGCCTTCTTCAGGACTGACCCGGACAGGTTCGCGCCAGACAGGTTCGCGCCCTGCATCTGCGCCTTCCTGAAGAAGCTGCCATTGAAGTTCGCGCCGGTCAAGATTGACTCCTGCAATTTGGCCTTGATGAACGACGCACCGATGCCCTGCGCATTCTCAAAATTCGCCCCGTTCACCGTCGCCTTGACCATGGAAGTCCCTGAAAGCGTCGCCCCCGAGAAGTTGCCGCCCGCCATCTGAGCCTTCCTATAGTCGCCGTCCGATAGGTTCGCTCCCTGACAGTTCGGGAAGCAAGAGGGCGGGGAGGGTTTCTTGGCTGCCACAGACGACGCACCCAGAATCCCCCCGGATGCGACCACACTCGCAGCCGCCAGGGCAGAAACCAACTTCTTCTTGTTCATACCTACCTACCTG
>JALQUH010000143.1 GCA_023263845.1 Candidatus Nanopelagicales bacterium
AGGACCCCGATGACGTGCTGGTGCCGGGGCAGGGCGATGACCTTCTGTCCGGCGGGCTGTGGTCGGATCGCTTTGTCTTCGGTCCCGGCGACACCGGCGCCAAGACGGTCAGCGACCTGGAGCCCTGGGACCTGGTGGACCTGTCGGGCTTTGGCTACGCGGATGTGGATGAGGCGCTGACCCATGTCACGACGGTCGCGCAGGACGCGAGCTTTGCGGACGATGGCGTTCCTGGGGGCGGCGCTGGAGGCGGAGATGCTGGTGATCTGACCGCCGCGCGCATAAAGTCGGAACCCGCCATTGGTAAGGGACGCAGGCCTCTATCCCGCGGGTCACGGTCGCGTCGCGAATGTTGTGGAAATTGCAGAACACCGCCTTCGAGCATGGTGAATATGTCGCGGATCACGCGGCCGTGTCAAGGATAGCAGGGCTCTGATGATGTGACCGCCCCCCGACGGCATCGATGTGCCAAGGTGGGTCTGCGATGATCCACAAAGGAGGACGGTCATGTCGGATATTATCACGGTCGGGCTCGATCTGGCGAAGAATGTATTTCAAGTGCATGGGGCCGATGGCACAGGCCGTGCCGCTCTGCGCAAGAAGCTGCGGCGGGCTCAGGTTCTGGAGTTCTTCAGTCAGCTTCCGTCCTGTGTCGTTGCGATGGAGGCTTGTGGTGGCGCTCATTTTTGGGGGCGTGAGATCAGCAAGCTGGGCCATGAGGTGCGGCTTATCCCACCTGCTTACGTGAAGCCCTTTGTAAAACGGCAGAAGAACGACGCGGCGGATGCCGAGGCGATCTGTGAGGCCGCACTGCGCCCGACAATGCGGTTCGTGCCCGTGAAGAGTGAAGAGACCCAAGGCGCGACGATGGTGTTTCGTGTACGCGAGTCTCTGATCCGGCAGCGAAGTCAGGCCATCAATGCACTGCGAGGGCATTTGAGCGAATTCGGACAGGTCGTGCCACAGGGGGCGGTCGTGTCTCGGAAGTGGTGGAAATTTAAAGGCGGCGTAATCTCCGGGTGAACTGACACCCACCCAACCGGCGGCTGCAACCGCCAGGGAGATCACGCCATGAACCAGATTACCGACACTGTGAGCCTTGCGCTACTGGCCGGGGAGGCCGGGTTCGACCCGATCGAGGAGCGGCTGCGGGCCAACGTCCGCGCGACCATCGAAGCCGTGTTCGAAGAGGAGCTGGCCGACTTTCTTGGCCGCCTTCGCTATGATCGGGGCGAAGGCCCGGCGAAAGGCTATCGCCACGGGCACCGCGAACGGCAACTCACCGGCACCTTCGGGACCGAAACGGTGCGGGTGCCGCGCGCCCGGATCGAGGACGACGCAGGCAAGGTGACGGAATGGCGGTCGAAGGCGCTGCCCCGTTACCAACGACTGACCAAGAAGGCCGAGGCCCTGATCGCGGCGGTCTGCATCGCCGGAACGAACACCCGGCGGGTCAAGCGGGCGCTGTTCGGGCTGTTCGAGGGCGCCGTCAGCAAGGACGTTGTCAGTCGCGCCTGGCGAAAGGTGAAGGTGGACTGGGACGCCTGGTGCGCTCGCGACCTCGCCGATGAGGACATCGTCCGCCTGATCCTCGACGGCACCGTGATCAAGACCCGGCTGGACCGCAAGGCCACGAACATCTCGGTGCTGGCCGCCATCGGCGTGCGCCGCGACGGACAGAAGGTCCTGTTATCAATCAGAAACATGGGCGGGGAGAGCACGGCCGCCTGGCGCCAGTTCCTGGATGACCTCGATGTGCGCGGTCTGAAGCAGCCCGAGTTCGTGATCGTCGATGGCGCCCCGGGCCTCGAGGCCGCGCTCGTGGCGCTTTGGGGCGAGGGATTGCCCATTCAGCGCTGCACCGTTCACAAGCATCGCAACCTTCTGGCCCATGCCCCAAAGCACATGCAGGACGAGCTGACCGAGGACTACCGCGACATGATCTATGCCGACACCGCGGCAGAGATCGAGACGCGCCGAAAGGCCTTCCTGCGCAAATGGCGCCTCAAGTGCCGCCCGGTCGCCGACAGCCTCGAAGAGGCCGGAGAACGTCTCTTCACCTTCACCCGCCTCGACCCGTCGCAATGGAAGTCGGCCCGGACCACCAATGCGATCGAGCGCCTGAACGGGGAATTCCGCCGCCGCATCAAAACCCAGACCGTGCTGCCCTGCGCAGAGACCGTGCCCATGCTGCTCTGGGCGCTTCTGGCCTCCGGCCAGATCCAGATGCGCAAGGTCGATGGCTGGGAAACCCTCTCTCAGCCCCTCGAGCCGATGCCCCTTGACCTAGC
>JALQUH010000148.1 GCA_023263845.1 Candidatus Nanopelagicales bacterium
GAAGATCCACATGGGAGAGAAACCGGACGGTCCGTAGCCCCACTGCATGATGCCGGTGGTGTCCTTGGCCCGAACGTAGATGTCGAGTCGCTCGAACAGGGGGGCGGTCTGGGCAAGGTTCACCATGGAGGCCGTGATCTCGTAGATGGTGCCCTTCGCTCCCACTTTGCCCCGCACGGCCCGTACGTCGACGAACTCCGGCTGCGACAAGGATGCCTGCGGGTTGGTTGCGCGAACCGACCAGGGCAAGCGCGTGAAGTTCACCGGTAGTTGAAGTTCGGCGAGTCCGGAGAATCCACCCGCGGCGTACCCATCGCCATCGTTGTAGAGGACCCCGGCGGTTACGCCTTCGGCCAGGATCCCGAAGGGGCCGACTCTTGTGTCATCGCGCTGCATCTCGACCGCGAGCACGCTGGTGCCTCCGTCCGCGGAGACGAGGGGACCACCCCAAACGAAGGACTGCTCGGTGTACTGGTGCTGGTCGGTGGACAGGAAGGTCCGCAGGCCGACGGGGCTCGCGGCCTGAATCGTCGTGATGTTGGGCGAGTAGTAGGCGTCGCCCGTTCCCCACTCGTCGTACGGGAGGGCTTGCGCAGCACCCGGGGTGAGGAGTGCGGCACCGGCCGCGACTGTGATGACGATGGTGCGCATCGAGCGGCTCACGGCGGCCTCCAACCGGTGCGTCACCCCTCCGAGTGAGGCGACGACTCCGTCCACCGTACGTCGTGGACTGAACGGTGGAAGGGACTTTCGTCAGGGATCCCCGGATGCCTCGGTGCGGAGGAGGAGAGCCTGATCGAGGCGCTCTGGGGACGTCCCGGAGACTTGGTGTAGCGGTAGGCGTGGCGCGACCCGGTGTGCGATGACGTCCTCTACGCGTACCCGGTACGCGGGTCCATCGCGCTGTCCGAGATCGGCCTGCCATGGAAAGTCAGGGGCGCACCACAGGAGGACGTCGTACGTCGACGCATCGGCGATGCCACCAGCGAGGAGGGAGTCATCGTCGAAGTACGCGACGCTGTAGACGGCGGTCATGAGGGGGAGCGGATCGGCGATCACCCACGGAACGTGCGCGTGTGCGGCTGCGCTCATGGCGCGGTTCACCCTCATCTGCTGGGTGAGGTAGATGCCCTCCTGATCCGCCAAGGCGGGCACGCGTCCGTAGTCTCGGACGAATTCGCGGAGGTACTCCTCGGCCACAATGCCGGGCAGCTGATCGGCGAGCGCCTTGGCCAATGTCGTCTTGCCGGTGGATTCACCGCCGAGCAGGCCGATCCGACGAGGGCTCACGGCCACATCATGACCACCCCCCTCGAGTGCACCAGAAGTGAGGGCAGGGGTTGCCACGTCGGTTACCGGCGAGTAGCGTTATTGACAGATGCTCAACAACGCACGCTTTGGCAGGGAGGCCCAGATGAGCGAGGCATTCATATACGAGGCGATCCGCACCCCGCGTGGGCGGGGCAAGGCGAACGGCTCGCTGCACAGCGTCAAGCCGGTGTCGCTGGTGACCGGGCTCGTCGACGAACTGCGCACCCGTCACCCGGACCTCGACACCGATCAGGTCGACGACCTCATCCTGGGCTGCCTCACGCCGCTGGGCGACCAGGGCGCGGACATCGCCAAGACTGCAGCGATCGCTGCGGGCCTGCCCGACACCGTCGCCGGCATGCAGATCAACCGCTACTGCTCCTCGGGTCTTGAGGCCATCAACATCGCGGCGCAGAAGGTGCGCGCCGGCTGGGACCAGATGCTCTTCGCCGGCGGAGTCGAGTCGATGAGCCGCGTGCCGATGGGTAGCGACGGCGGGCCATGGGCCATGGATCCGCAGACGGCCTACAACTCCTACTTCGTTCCGCAGGGCATCAGCGCCGACCTCATCGCGACGATCGAGGGCTTCTCGCGCGACGACGTCGACACCTACGCGGCCCGCTCGCAAGAGCGCGCCGCCGCAGCGTGGTCCAGCGGCCGCTTCGCCAAGTCCGTGGTGCCGGTCAAGGACATCAACGGCGTGACGATTCTCGATCACGACGAATTCATGCGGCCGGACACCACCGTGGAGTCCCTCTCCAAGCTCAACCCGTCCTTCGCGGCCATGGGCGACATGGGCGGGTTTGACGCGGTGGCCCTGCAGAAGTTCCACTGGGTCGAGCGCATTGATCACGTGCACACGCCAGGCAACTCCTCCGGCATCGTCGACGGTGCGGCGCTGACCCTGGTCGGCAGCGAGGCCGCGGGCAAGGCCGCTGGCCTCACCCCGCGTGCGCGCGTCGTCGCGACCGCCGTCACCGGCGCGGATCCCACGATCATGCTC
>JALQUH010000215.1 GCA_023263845.1 Candidatus Nanopelagicales bacterium
CAAGAGCGCGATCCGGGAGGCGAATACGCAGTGTGGAGCCGATTTTGGCGCCTTCAACGGCAAAAGAGTCGTCGTACTGGGATGTCGAAGCCACCTTCGATCCCGGCGCTTTCTCGGCCCGGCTGGTCGCCATCGACGGCAAGCGCCTGGCCACCGGTAAGGACTTCGACGACCGTGGTCAGCTCACCGCCAAGGATGCGGTGGTCCTTGACGAGTCTGGGGCGCGCACCATCACCGAATCGCTGACCGGAGCGGATTTCACCGTACGTTCGGTGACGGAGAAGCCGGGCAAGCGTTCGCCGTACGCGCCGTTCATGACCTCGACGTTGCAGCAGGAGGCGTCGCGCCGTTTCCGCTGGAATGCCCAGCGCACCATGCGGGTGGCCCAGGGTCTGTACGAACGTGGCTACATCACCTACATGCGTACGGATTCCACCTCGCTGTCCGAACAGGCCGTGAACGCCGCGCGGACCCAGGCCGCCCAGCTCTACGGCCAGGACCACGTGGCCGATGCCCCGCGGCGCTACGACCGCAAGGTCAAGAACGCGCAGGAGGCGCACGAGGCCATCCGTCCGGCCGGCGATGTGTTCCGGACCCCGGGCGAGGTGCAGCGCGAGCTCAACGCCGATGAGTTCGCGCTCTACGACCTGATCTGGAAGCGAACCGTGGCCTCGCAGATGGCGGATGCTCGCGTCGCGACCACCACCGTGCGCATCGGTTCGGTTGCCGCGGATGGGCGCGATGTCGAGTTCAGCGCCTCCGGAACCGTGACGCTCTTCGCAGGTTTCAAGGCGGCGTACGAGAACACGCGTGAGGACGACAGTGATCGCAAGGATGACGAGCGAGTCCTGCCCGTCCTGCGTGAGGGTCAGACGGTCCAGGCTGCCAGCCTCGAACCCGATGGACACACGACGAATCCACCGGCTCGTTTCACCGAGGCGTCGCTGACGGCGCGCCTGGAGGAATTGGGCATCGGCCGGCCGTCGACCTACGCCGCGATCATGGGCACGATCGTCGATCGCGGTTATGTGTGGAAGAAGGGCAGCGCGCTGGTCCCGTCCTTCCTCGCCTTCGCGGTTATCCGTCTGCTTGAGGAACATTTCACTGATCTCGTCGACTATGGCTTCACAGCCCGCATGGAGGAGTACCTCGACGCGATCGCCCGGGGTGATGCTGCCCGCACAAGTCAACTCTCGACGTTCTGGCGTGGCGGAGAGACCGATGAGGGTCTGTTCCCCGGTGTGCGCGAACTCACCTCAGACCTTGGCGCGATCGATGCCCGGATGCTGTCGACCTTCCCGATCAACGGCACCGACGCCGTCGTTCGCGTGGGTCGCTACGGGGCCTTCGTGGAGCGCGGAGAGGAGCGCGCGTCGATCCCGGACTCCCTCGCTCCGGATGAACTGACTTCGCAGAAGGCCGAGGAGCTGCTCGCACAGCCGTCGGGTGAGCGCGAACTCGGTACCGATCCTGAGACCGGCCGCATGGTCGTGGCTAGGGCGGGGCGCTACGGGCCCTACGTGACCGAGGTCCTCGAAGAGGGTGCGCCGAAGTCGGCGAAGCCCCGCACGGGCTCGCTCTTCAAGACAATGTCACTCGACACCGTCACCCTCGAGGACGCACTCCGGCTCATCGCGCTGCCTCGCGTCGTGGGCACCGATCCCGCGGATGGCGTGCCGATCACCTCGCAGAATGGCCGTTACGGTCCCTACCTGCTCAAGGACAAGGACTCGCGCACGCTGCCGAGTGAAGAGTCCATCTTCACCGTCACGTTGGAGGAGGCGCTTGCGTTGCTTGCTCAGCCCAAGCAGCGTCGCGGTGCGGCGAGTGCGCCGCCACTGAAAGAACTCGGTGACGATCCGGTATCGGGCAAGCCGGTGGTCCTCAAGGAAGGTCGCTTCGGCCCCTATGTGACGGACGGCGAGACCAATGCCTCGCTACGTCGCGACGACGATCCGGAGACCATCGAGCCGGCCCGCGCGTATGAACTGCTCGCTGACCGTCGCGCTCGTGGCCCGGTGAAACGCACCGCGAGGAAGGCCGCGAAGAAGGCTCCGGCCAAGAAGGCGGCCAAGAAGGCGGCGAAGAAGGCTCCGGCCAAGGAGGTCGCGGAGCCGAGTGCCGCGGCCCTGGCCGCATCCGCGGCCCCCGAAGTCCCCACCCCCGCGTAGGCTCCGGGCGTGACCCGGGGCATTTTCATCGCCTTCGAAGGCGGCGAGGGGGCGGGCAAGTCGACGCAGTCGTCGGCACTTGCTGACCATCTTGCCGCGCGTGGGCATGTCGTGACACGGACCCGCGAGCCCGGAGGCACGCCCGCGGCGGAGGCGATCCGGTCCGTGTTGCTCGATCCGGCCAACGCTGGCCTGGACGACCGCGCCGAGGCGCTCCTCTTTGCCGCCGCCCGAGGTGAGCATGTTGCTCGGGTCATTCGACCGGCATTGGAGCGCGGCGACATCGTCGTCTGCGACCGTTTCATGGACTCGTCCGTGGCCTACCAGGGCATTGCGCGGGGCTTGGGTCGTGAGCGCGTCGCTGACTTGAGCCTGTGGGCCACCGGCGGGCTGCGTCCCGACCTCGCCGTACTCCTGGACGTCGATCCCGCACTGGGCCTGGCGCGGCTGGAGGGCCCAGACCGCCTTGAGGCGGAGCCGGTGGAGTGGCATCAACGGGTACGCGAGGGGTTCCGGCAGATCGCCGCCGACGATCCGGACCGGTATCTGGTCCTCGACGCGTCACGCCCGGTTGAGGACCTTGCCATCGAGATCGCGGCCCGCGTGGACGAACTCTTGGGTGATCCCTGATGGGTGTGTGGGATCAACTCATCGGCCAGGACGCCGTCGTGGCGGAGTTGTCGCACGCAGCCAGTGACGAGTCGGCCATGACCCATGCGTGGCTCATTACCGGGCCACCGGGATCTGGTCGATCGACCGCCGCCATTGCGTTTGCGGCAGCGCTGCAGTGCCCCGTGGGTGGCTGCGGCACGTGCGCCACATGCATGACCGTGCTGGCCGGCGCGCATCGCGATGTCGAGATCGTGCGCTCCGACCAGTTGAGCTACAGCACAGAGGACGCTCGCGAACTTGTGGCGCGATCATCCGTGGTGCCTGCGGACGTGCCGTGGCACGTCGTCGTCATCGAGGACGCCGATCGCTTCACCGAGTCGGCAGTCAACGTGATGCTCAAGGCGATTGAGGAGCCGCCGCCACACCTGGTCTGGCTGCTGTGCACCCCGAGCGTCGAGGATGTCCTCCCGACGATTCGGTCGCGGACTCGGGTGCTGCACCTGCGCACACCGGGGACGACCGAGGTGGCGCAGGCTCTGCAAGGGCGCTACGGCGTCGACCCGGCGATGGCAGCGTTCGCCGCGCGCGCGTCCCAGGGTCACGTTGGTCGCGCGCGCGCTTTGGCGACCGACGAGGGCACGCGCCTGCGCCGCCAGGAGATCCTGCGCATCCCTGGCTCGTTGCGCGATCTGGGCTCGTGCTTCGTGGCTGGGGAGGCACTCGTGGCGATGGCTACTGAGGATGCCGCGTCCATCTGCGATCCGCTGGATGCGGCCGAGGAAGACGCACTGCAGCGCACCTACGGTGTCGGTGCGGAGGGCGTGACCAAGGGCCGGCTTGATCGTCTGATGGGCCGAGAGTCCAAGGAGTTGCACAAGGCGCAAACGAGTCGACGCAAGCGGTCACTTCGAGACCAGGTGGACCGCGCTTTCGTGGACCTGTTGTCGTACTACCGCGACGTCCTCGTTCTCCAGATCAAGGCCGATTCAGCGCTGATCAATGATGAGATGCGCCCGCAGTTGACGCAGGAGGCCAACGCCAGCACGCCGACGGATACTGCGCGGCGCCTCGACGCCATCGAACGTGGGCGGCTGGCACTGGCGGCCAATGGGGCGCTGCCGCTGGTGGCGGAGTCGCTCTTCGTCGAGTTGAAGGATCCGCTGGTCCGCGTCCGCGGCTGACGACTTCGGTACAGGGAAGGGATCAGGCGAGGCCCTCGCCAGCGGCGCGCTGCAATCCGTGGGTGTAGGCGGTAAGGGCGGCCACGGCGGGGGAGAGCACCTCGTCGGTGCTGCGGACGATATCGGGTGCAGCCAGCATGGTGGCCGACGCTGCGAGCAACTGCTCATACGTCGCGCACCCGGTGATCAGGCGCGAGCGCACCTCGACAGCGGCGTCGGTGGCCGCCTCGTCAGCCGGGGTACCGGGCATGTCATGGCGAATGCGATGCAGGATGACGAGCCGTTCGACGAGGGCGTGCAGCGGGGGTGCGGCCTCGGCGTCGGCCCGACGCAGTTCGTCCGCGGCACCGGCGTGTAGACGACTGATGGCAGGGATGACCTGCACCACCTGCAGGCGCAGCGAGACCAACTGCCGTGCTTGTTCGGCGCCAATGGCGTCGGGGGGTACGGCGATGGGCACGGCGGGCAGATCATCGACGTGAGGTGGTGCCGGCAGGTTGCGTCGTTGGCGGCGCGCAGACAGGGCGAGGACACCGCCGACGACAGCCGCGCTGATCCACATCCAGGACGGTCCGTAGACGCCGACCTGCGAGGTCGCGGCTTCGGCGACGACGTCGATGACACCGACGGTGCCCGCGACCCCGGCGACCGCCGTACCGGTCGTCGCCTGCGTCTGTAGGCGCTGGGCGTGGCGGTCATAGCGTCGTCGGGCGTAGGCCTGAAGGGCGACGGCCCGCTCCTGCTCGGCCTGCAGGGCGCGGGCTTGAGCGCTGGGGCGGGCGGCGCGCGCCTGCTTCCAGGCGTCCACGGCGTCAAGACCCCTGGCGATGCCGGTCTGCAGCGCCTTCGTGAACGAATCCTGACCCACCCACCTACGGTAACCCCTCATCTTCTTGGTGCTCACCGTGGTTTTGCGTCCGATTCGCCCTGGGTTACGGCACAGAAGGCGGTGGTCGGGGATGGTGAGCAACCGGGGGTGCCGGACACGTAGCCTGCCCCGGTGAGACTCGTCGCTGCCATCGTCGCCCTCGGGCTGTCGGTGGTCGCGTGCGGCCCGACGTCGCCCCCGGCCTCCGCCCCCTCCTCCTCGCAACCGGCCCCGGCCCCGGATGTGGCCCGGTTCTACAGTCAGGTTCTGGCGTGGACGGAGTGCGGAAGCGACCAGTGCACCCGCCTGACGGTCCCGGTCGACTATGCGGACCCGGGTGGTCCGACCATCGAACTCGCGGTACTTCGCCGACCGGCGAACCGCACCCCCGGTGGTGTCGTCGTCATCAACCCGGGTGGGCCGGGCGCGAGTGGCTACGACTACGCCGACTACGCCGAGCAGTTGCTCTCGCCACAACTTCTCGATGAGCGCGACATCATCGGCTTCGATCCGCGAGGGGTGGGACGCTCGGCCCCGGTGACCTGCGGTGACGACGCGTTGATCGATGAGCTCCTCTCCACCGATGGCACTCCGGATACTCCTGCCGAGACGGCCGCCGTCCAGCGGATCAGTGCGACCTTCGCCACGTCCTGCACTACCGACCCGCCAGCGCTGATCAACCACCTGTCCACGCAGGATGCTGCGCGTGACCTTGATGTTCTGCGCGCTGCACTCGGTCAGTCGACCTTGGACTACCTCGGCGTTTCCTACGGAACCCATCTCGGTGCCACGTATGCGCGGCTCTTCCCCGAGCAGGTCGGCCGGTTCGTCCTCGACGCGCCGGTGCCCGCGGACTTGGACGCGGTGGAACTGTCCATGGCTCAGGCGGTGGGCTTCGAGGATTCGCTGCGCCGCTTTCTCGCTGACTGTCTCGAGCAGTCCGATTGCGTGTTCGCCGAGTCAGGGAACGTCGAGGGTGCTCTGGACCAGCTGCGCGGGATCCTGGAAACCATCGACCGCGAGCCAGCCAGGACGGACGATCCCGATCGACCCTTGACCGAGGCAGCCGCGACCTACGCCATCCTCATGGCGCTCTATCGACCCGCGGATCGGCCAGTGCTGCGGGACGCGCTGGGATCGCTCGCCGTCGGCGACGGTGAACCCCTGCAGCGCCTGCTCGATGGACGGCTGCGGCGTGAGCCCGACGGCACGTACGGCGACAACGCGGTCGCGGCGTTCGTGGCCATCACGTGTTCGGATCGCATCGTGGACGGGTCGATCGCCGACCTTGGCGTCGATGTGCAGCGGGCGCCCTACCT